>JAEZDA010000038.1 GCA_023433345.1 Bacteroidota bacterium
ACTGAGGGAGCTTCCATGATACATTGTACATCGTAAGTCGTACATCGTAATCCGTACATCGTACATCGTACATCGTAAGTCGTACATCGTAAATCGTACATCGTAAATCGTACTCCGTACATCCTTCAAACCATAGCCGCAACCAATTCCTTCGTGTAGGCCTCACCGGGAGAATGATAAATTTGGTGCGCCGATCCTTCTTCAACGATGCTGCCCTGCTTCATTACCATGATCCTGTTGCATAGATGATGCACCACGGCCAGATCGTGAGAGATGAACAGCGCACTGAACCCATGTTGCACGCGCAGGTCGTGGATAAGGTTCAATATCTGGGCCTGCACACTTACATCAAGGGCGGAAACACTTTCGTCGAACACCAGGAACTTAGGCTCTACAGCCAGGGCCCTCGCAATGGAAAGTCTCTGTCTTTGTCCGCCGCTGAACTGATGAGCATAACGATTCAAAAAGCCGGGGCTTAGCTGAACGCTTTCAAGGAGGTGTGCTACCTTCTCCCTCGCATGCTTCTTAGTTGGGCTCAGTCCGTGATAAAGAAGTGGCTCTGCAATGGCTTCGAAGGCTGTCATGCCGGGATGAAGCGAACCATATGGATCCTGGAAAACGATCTGGAAATTGCGGCGGTTTTTTCTCAGTTCGCCGGGCGAAAGATCAGCAGGGTTTAAACCGTTGATGTGAACTGAGCCTCCTGCAGGCTTTTCAAGGTGAAGCAGGGTTCTGCCCAATGTAGATTTGCCAGAGCCGCTCTCCCCAACGAGACCCACAAATTCCTGCTCGTAAATATCAAAACTAACATTGTTAACGGCAATGAAGTCAGGCTGTTTTGGAGCAAAGAATTTTGAGCGGGCTTTATATTCAACAGAAAGGTTGCTTACTCTAACGAAAACATTTTTTCCTGGCACAACTTCCCTGAGCTCGGTATGATGTGCATTATCTGCCGTGAGAGTAGGAAGGCGCGTACCTTTCTTATCTGCGGTAACGCGGCACGCGAGCAGCGCTTTTGTATAGTTGTTTTGGGGACGGTTTATCACATCTTCCAATATGCCTTCCTCCACTATTCGTCCTCTGTGCATAACCATTACACGGTTGGCAATGGCAGAAACAACGCCCATATCATGCGTGATCAGCAGTATGGTTAATCCTTGTTCTTCCTGCAATTTTTTTAGCAGTTGGAGAATGTTTTTCTGCACCCTTGCATCCAGGGCGGTGGTGGGTTCGTCTGCCACCAGCAGTTTCGGATCGCCGGCCAATGCCATCGCGATGATCACCCTTTGCCGCTGCCCGCCACTGAGTTGGTGCGGATAACGGTTAAGCATAGCCGCAGTAGCCGGAAGTTCAACCCGGGCAAAGAGTTTCTTTACTTTTTCTGTTGCCTCCCTCCCTTTAAGATCGGTGTGGAGTTCAACGGCTTCTTTCACCTGCCTGCCGCATCTGAGCACCGGGTTGAGGGAACTCATAGGTTCCTGGAATATCATGGCTATCTCACGGCCGCGGATAGACGAAATTTCTTTCCTGTTGTTTGTGAGCAGTTCTTTCTTCACGGGCAGAAAAGCCTTTATACTGCCGGAAACAACAGCCTGCCTGGGCAAAAGAGAAAGGAGTGAAAGTGCAGTGAGCGATTTGCCTGAGCCGCTTTCGCCAACAATTGCCAGAATTTCGCCCCGTTTTATGCAAAAAGAAATACCGGCAACGGCCGGTACATCCTCTTCAGGAAATTTTATTGAAAGTTGGCTGATATCAACCAGCGTTTCCATATCAGAATTTAAGGTGGCGCACTGTCATGCCGTCGTTTATCAATTGCTTCAGCGAATCAATACCGATCTTCAGGTGACGTTCAACAAAATTTGTTGTTACCGCCCGGTCACTTTCCTCTGTTTTCACTCCTTCCGGCACCATAGGAGAATCGCTGACCAGCAGCAGGGCGCCTGTGGGGATCTTGTTATAAAAACCCACTGAAAAAATTGTCGCCGTTTCCATATCAATGGCATAGGCCCTTACCTGTTGGAGATATTCTTTAAAAGGTTCGTCGTGCTCCCACACACGGCGGTTCGTGGTGTAACAAACGCCCGTCCAATAATCGCATTCATAATCGCGAATGGTTGTTGAGATCGCTTTCTGCAAAGCAAAGGCCGGCAGGGCCGGAACCTCCGGAGGAAAATAATCGTTACTGGTACCTTCACCTCTTATGGCAGCTATCGGCAAAATAAGATCACCGATCTTATTCCTTTTTTTCAATCCGCCGCATTTCCCCAGGAACAGTACGGCCTTGGGGTCGATCGCCGTCAACAGGTCCATTACCGTGGCTGCTGTAGGGCTGCCCATCCCGAAGTTGATGATCGTAATATTATCCGCCGTGGCACACTGCATGGGCTTATCTGCACCGATTACATCCACATTATTCCATTGGGCGAACATGTTGATGTAATTGGAAAAATTCGTGAGCAAAATATATTCTCCAAAGTCCTTCAATTTCTGTCCCGTATACCGCGGAAGCCAGTTCTCTACTATCTCGTCTTTTGTTTTCATATGGCTAAGCTACTAAAAAACCACTTGCGGAGTGCGAAACAATACGCACGCATTACTGGGTCAGCTATCAGGTTGCGACCAACTGCACGTTTGCAAATGAAAATTCGGGTTGAAATCTGCAGGGCGTGCCACCGGCCGCCGACCGGCCGCTGTCGGGCTCTTGGCTTTACCCCGTCGGGGCGCCGGGGGTACCGCCGCTATCCCTCACGCATGGTTGATCTTTATAAATGACTTCGCTGCTAATAATAAATAGTACCCTTTTATTACCCTTTATCCGCTTGCATTTCATAAAATAGCGCACTATTTTGCTTCCCTAAATCCCCCGCACATGAAACAAAAAATTCTCCCCGCACTGGTGGCGATCTGCCTGCTGTATTCCTGTTCGAAGATCGATACAAAAGAAGACCAGGAGATTCAACCGGTAGAGTTTCTTTCAGAAGCGAAGATCGACGAGGCAATAAGAACTTCAGTAGAAACCAACGGAAGTTTTAATTGGAATGAACAAAACGTAAATATTATATGGAGTGCTTTGCAGCACCGCGATAATATTCTTGCTGTAGGTTATAAACCTGAAGGTGTCGATGCAAATGTTGACGGATCGCTTCATTTAATAGATATACAGTCGGATGATTGGCGTGTTGCGAGGGAAACCTTGTTACAGCAAATACTTGCTAAAGAACAGGAGGTTGACAATTCACTCACCATAGAAAAGATGATGGCTTTTGAGGAAAGTGTTCTTCCGGTTATTAATGTAGTTATAAAAAATCCCGCTACCTTGGTAATGCTGAAAGCGAGTACGCTTGTCCGTTATGCCGAGCCAATGGGCTATGAACCGCAAGATGTAAGGCAGAGGGCAATGAGCAGCAGTGGCTGTGATAATTCGCCGACGATAGGCCTCGTTGCAGGCTCCGATTATTCAGTTATTTCACCCAACAGCAAGCAATCGTGGAATTATGCATACCATAAAATTCCGCAGGCCTGGGCAAAATCAACCGGTGCGGGTGTAAAGGTTTTTATTGTTGATACCGGAAGTGAGAATGACCAGGAAAACCTCGGGTCTGCTTTTAACCAGGGCTTATCTTCTGGAAGAACGATCGAGAAAATGGTAACCCTGCCGCGTCCTACGTTTTTAGGTATCCCTACAGGCCCCGTTGAAACGTCTGATGATGGTTGCGGTCACGGCACATCAATGGCAGGCGCATGTGCTGCACCACGCGGAACTGATGGAACAAGCTGCGGGGTTGCCTACAATGCAAGCCTCGTAACCTGCAGGGCCTCATCGGATGTTCTTTTTGACGAAAGCCGCGAGGTAAAAGGTGTTTCCGACGCCTTTACAAAGGCCGGGGGCCGCGCAGACGTAAAGATCATCAGCATGAGTATGGGCCGTATCACAAGCAGCTCGCAGGTGGCAGACGCAATAAGATATGCATATGGAAAAGGAAAGTTGATCTTTTGTGCAGCAGGTACTTCATTTAGCTGGACGAGCGGCTGGTATGGCGTTATTTTCCCCGCAATAATGAACGAAGTGAATGCGGTTACAGGTGTGCGCGACAACAGTTTCGGAACAACCTGCACAACTTGTCACGATGGCTCTCAAACCGACTTCACCGTAGTTATGGAGAAAGCATCAAATGGCCGGCATCCATTAACCCTTGCTATGACGGGTGACATCCCATCAACTGTTGGCGGGTCC
>JAEZDA010000088.1 GCA_023433345.1 Bacteroidota bacterium
AGTCTCGACCTTGCCGCTCTCGTTGCAGGAACAAAATATCGCGGCCAGTTTGAGGAACGCATGAAGGCGATAATGAATGAGCTTGAAAAGAACAGGGATGTGATCCTTTTCATAGACGAGATCCATACAATTGTTGGAGCCGGCGGTGCAAGTGGTTCCCTTGACGCTTCTAATATTTTTAAACCTGCCCTCGCTCGCGGCGAACTGCAATGCATCGGTGCGTCAACACTTGATGAATACCGTATGCATATAGAGAAGGATGGTGCTCTGGACCGCAGATTCCAAAAAGTATTGGTAGAGCAGCCTTCAGTTGAAGAAGCGATCGAAATACTCAATAACATTAAAAATAAGTACGAAGATTATCACAATGTTTCTTACAATCAGGAAGCAGTAGAGGCATGCGTTAAACTTAGCGACAGGTACATGACCGACAGGTTATTGCCTGATAAAGCCATCGACGTTCTTGATGAAGTAGGGGCGAGGAAGCACATCAAAAACATTAATGTGCCCGAGAACATCCTCGAACTTGAGAAGAAGATAGAAGAAATAAAACTCGAAAAGAATAAGGTAGTTAAAAGCCAAAAGTTTGAAGAGGCCGCATCGCTGCGTGATACTGAAAAGCGCTACCAGGAGCAACTTGAACAGGCGAAGATCGATTGGGAGGAAGAAAGTAAGCATAAGCGTTATCCTATCACAGAGGCTGATATCGCTGAAGTTGTTTTCATGATGACAGGGATTCCGGTTAAGCGTATGGTTCAGGCCGAAACCGACAAGTTGCGCAGGATGGGCGAAGACCTTAAAGGCGCTGTAGTTGGCCAGGAAGATGCGATCACCAAGGTGGTTAAAGCTATCCAGCGTAACCGCGTTGGCTTAAAAGATCCGAAGAAGCCTATAGGAACTTTTATATTCCTCGGGCCAACCGGGGTGGGTAAAACCGAGCTCGCACGTTCACTCGCAAAGCATATGTTCGACAGCGAAGATGCTCTCATCAGGATAGATATGAGTGAATACATGGAAAAGTTCACTGTGAGCAGGCTGATTGGTGCACCTCCGGGATATGTTGGTTACGAAGAAGGCGGCCAGCTAACGGAAAGGGTTAGACGTAAACCTTACAGCGTGATCCTTTTGGATGAAATCGAGAAAGCCCATCCGGATATTTACAACATTCTGTTGCAGGTACTCGATGACGGGCAGTTGACAGATGGCCTGGGTCGTAAAGTAGACTTTAAGAATACGATGATTATAATGACTTCCAATATCGGGGCAAGGCAGTTGAAGGATTTTGGAGACGGCGTTGGTTTCGCAACTTCGGCCAGGCAGGCAAATGAAGATGAGAACAGTAAGGCGATCATTGAGAAGGCCTTAAAGCGGACTTTTAGCCCTGAGTTCCTGAACAGGATAGATGATGTGGTGATGTTCAATCAACTTTCACGGGAAAACATTTTCGAGATCATCGATATCCTTATGAAGGGCGTTATGTTGCGATTGAAAAACCTGGGCTTCTCCCTGGAGCTATCTGCTGAAGCGAAGGAATTTCTTGCAGATAAGGGTTATGACAGCCAATTCGGCGCGAGACCTCTGCACAGGGCGATTCAAAAATACCTTGAAGACCCCCTGGCTGAAGATATATTGAACACCACTATCAAGCCCGGAGACACAATGGTAGCTGAGCTTGATAAGGAAGCGCAAAAACTGAAGTTCAGGTTAAAAGAAGAACCGAAAAAGAGAGAGAAGAAATCAGAAGCATAGGGAATGGTCCCCGTCAAATAAAAAAAACGCCCGTATTTACGGGCGTTTTTTTATAGAAGTATTTTAGTATTTGGCTACTTTCTTACTATTACTTTTTGTGAAACGATACCGCCTGGAGTATAGAACACGATAATATAAAGACCGTTGGCAAGGCCAGAGAGTTGCGGAAGGTCAGCATAATTTAGTCCGGCATTGAGAACCAAAAGCCCTTTGCCTGTGCTTTTTCCAGATTGATCGAAGATTTCATATTTCGTTTGTGCCTTTCCGTTACTAAAGGTAGCCACCTTAAAATCGCCATTGCCCGGGTTGGGGAACACGACCAGTTGCCTGTTGATGTCGTTCCGTTTATCATTTCTGATGACGGCGAGATTGCTGTGCGACAAAGCACCGGAATTTCCCTCTGCTTTTATGCGATAGAAAGAGATCGGTTGATTGTGCATACTTCGGTAATTGAAATCGTATGAAACATCGCCGCGCTTATTTTTTGGCGGGATCGTGGCAATAGATTTAAAATTGCGGTTGTCGTAACTTACCTCCACGGTGAAGCTGCGTGAGAGATGATTGTTTGCGACTTCCCATTCTAACCTATGAACTCCTTTCTCGTTTCTCGCATTCAAATTATTGATGTCAGGGTTCAGCACCATGCACACCGAATCAAAGAAAATTGTTACGCTGTCCATGTCGTCAGGAAGGCAGGCCAGGTGTTTTTGCTGTTGTACAAAATAAGTTCCGGGCGCATCAACATAAATGGTATCGCCAATGTTGCTTCCCACAATGTTTCCGTTCCGGGTATTCCAGGTGTAGGTAAAATTCGGGTTGGGTTTACTTACCGATACCGGAGTCAGGGGCATAGTTTCGCAGAAATATTGAATGAAGCTTAATGCCTGCGGCGGGTAATCAAACAGCCTGAAAGGTGCGATGAAATCTTTCAGCTCTGAAGTGAAGGAAGTGGAGGAGCGACTTTTTATCAATACTCTTCTGAAGGGCGTTCCACAATAGTTTCCATAAATATTTCCGGGCTCGATACCCAGTTTGGAAAGATTGATGGATAGTTCCATAAACTGTCCGGGCGCATAGCTGGAAGCAATGGCATCATTTGCCCTGATCAAAAGGAAAGGCCCGGCCCAGGTGGAGATGGTGTTCTGCAAACCTGTGTAGAAATCACCCGGCGTTTTTGGAAGGATATTCGCATAGCCGTATGAGGCTCCACTGCCGGCGCCGTCAAATTTTTCACCCCAGTTAAAGTTGAGCGGAGTGATATCCAAAGTGGCCTTGTTCACCCATATCCTCGCTTCTACATTTGTAAGCGAAGAAGAACTGAACTCTGCTGTAAAAACAATATCGCCCGGCGAAACTATCTTACCCGATGCATCGAGTTCCCAGCTTGTATGGCCCGCATCCGGCCCATAACCGATGAACTTTCTTGTGTTGAAATCAAAAACGATGTCGGTTTGATAAAGTTCAAAATCGAAGAATCGGTTTCCTGTGGTGTTCTCCAAAGACACTGAGCCGAACATCCATAAAGAATCGGTAGGGTCAGGCCCGTCTCTTCTCACATGAACCATCGCGTCAAGAAATTCATTTTTGTCGGGTATATTGCCTGGCCCCGGGCTTGCCCAGTTTGCGGGGCTCATACCATTCTTGTTGCTACCACCACCGAACACGGTTGAATCATTGCCGTGATAGTCCCGATGAAAGACCGCATCAAGCAACAATTTGTTATTTGAAAGTGAGTAAGGAGGTACAGACATCAACCTGCTCATCGTGGTTCGTCTTGAAACAGGATCAGCAAAATACCTTGCAGCTATTTCTGCGGCGCCAGTTGTATCGATCACTCCCTTCCCACTACCGGCAACGGATACACGAAACCAGTCGTCTCCCGTGAGCGCATTAGCATTGTCGAAAAAATTTGCCCGAAGGTCTGCCTCTACACCAAAATTTGCTTTGGTGGTTGCCGTGGTGATCTGTCCGGATGAAAACTCATGTAAAATGGGGCAAATAGCTGAGAGTAAGGTTAGCTTCATAGGCATGCTTTTATCAGGTTAGAGCGACAGAAAGCAATTGGATTTCAACTGCCCGGAAAGGCTGCCCACATTTTCAGCAAGCGGCCATTTTCTAACAGTGTTTTTGTCCTTTTCTCAAAATCCACCTGTAAATTTGTACAGGAACTGAGATCGGCTAAGGGGATAACTACAGACAGGCCGTTTTATTGTGCAGGCGATAACATTTGATTCATAATAATACATTCATCCTTTACAATCAATGTCAAATGAAAAAGACAATCATCACCATTGACGGATGGTCTTCCTGCGGTAAGAGTACGCTTGCACGTCAGCTCGCTAAAAAATTAGGCTTCGTATACATTGACAGCGGGGCGATGTACCGGGCTATAACTTTATTCTTTTTAAGAAATCATATTGACTGGACGGATGAACCAAGGGTAAAAGAAGCACTGGAACAGATCCACCTCCATTTCGAATACAATTCCAAATCGGGCAGGTCGGAAATTTTTCTTAACGACGAAAATGTAGAATACCTGATACGCGACCTTGTAGTGGCTGAAAAAGTGAGTGAAGTTGCAGCCATTGCAGCCGTCAGAAGGTTTGCAGTAAGGCAACAACAAAAAATGGGCTTACGGAATAACACGGTGATGGATGGCCGCGATATCGGAACCACTGTTTTCCCGGATGCCGACCTTAAGATATTTATGACCTCCGATATTTCCGTGAGGGTTGAAAGGCTCTTTAAAGAACTTTATGAGAAGAACCCGAACATTACTGTTGAGGAGGTTGCTGCCAATCTTGAAATGCGTGATTACATCGATTCGCACCGCGAGGTGAGCCCGTTGAGAATGGCAGAGGATGCAGTTCTTCTTGACAACACAAATATTTCTATGGAGGAGCAACTCAACTTTGCTCTGAAGCTTGTTAAAGACAGGGTTCCCGGTGAGGTTCTGAACATCCATCTCTGAGGCCGATTTTTTTCTGCTCAGCTTTAACCACTCTTCCTGCGAGGCTGAACAAATTATAGCTGGGAGAATTTATCAAACCATTCTTAGGAGAATACAACTATCACATTTTTCTGTAGGTGGGGTGGCTTTGTTGCAAACACGAAGCTAAAGGAAATTGCTGCAGGCTATAATATTCTTAGAGGAAGATTCCGGGTGTTCGTACCCGCTCTGATGTTTTTTGCATTTTAATATATCACTCCTTATCAATAAATAACCGGCCATCACGAAATGCTTTTTAAAGCGGATATTTAATTTTAGATTAGGTTCCTTTTTAAAAATCATCAGTTAAATAAATTGTATGACTTCAAAACTCTTATTGGTTGTAACCTTTCTTTCCGCTTTTAGCTGCTTCTCGCAAAAACCAGGCTATATACGATTTCCTGAAAACATGGAGGTGGAAGGCATACCCGAGATCGATTCTCGTATAGCCGAAGACGTTAGGCAATACACCGAGTCAAGGTCAGCAGCCTTTGTAGACTGGCACCCTCTTTCTTCTGAAATGATTATAACTACAAGGTTTGGAAATACAAACCAACTGCATTCAGTTAAATCTCCTTTGGCAACAAGAAAGCAGCTGACATTTTTTGAGGAACCTGTTCGCAACGCCACATACAACCCTGTTAGCGGGAAGTATTTTATTTTCAATCGGGACGCGGGAGGAAACGAATTCAGCCAGCTTTTTCGATATGACCTTGAAACCGGTAAAAGTGCACTGATCTCAGATGGCGGGCGCACGCAGAACGGAAATGTAACATGGAACAAGGCAGGAACCAGGATCCTTTTTACAAGCACAAGGCGTAATGGAACCGACAGGGATATTTACATAATGGACCCTATGAATGCATCTTCCGCAAAACTACTTGCTCAACTCACTGGAGGCGGGTGGTCGATTGCTGATTGGAGCGATGATGGTAATAAAGTGCTCGTGCGGAATTTTGCATCGGCAAATGAATCTTCTGCCTGGGTTTATGATATCAATGCGTCTACACTTGAGAAAATAATTCCGGCAACTGATGAACGCGTAGTGTACGATG
>JAEZDA010000084.1 GCA_023433345.1 Bacteroidota bacterium
CAGGTGAGGTTGTTAGACAACCTTGGCCGTGAGCACAAACGCTATGTGATGATGGCCGGTGAAACCTTAACGCTGGGCTCGGAATTAAAAGCAGGCGCTTACTTTGTAGAAGTGATACAGGGTAAGGAAAAAGTGACGAAGAGGATATTGAAATATTAATAAGGCTATGGGCGGAAGATCTTCCGCCCTCACCAAAGATCATTTAACCAAAAGGCTTCCGGAAACGGGAGCCTTTTTTTGTTGAAAAATTAGAATGTTAACCGGATTGAGAATCTGTCTTACAGCAATCGTAAATCATATTTCGTAATTCTTACAGCGGAATTTGAAATTGTTTTGCCTTTAAAGATCACGAACACAAAAGGTCTCCTTCTTTCGCGTTAATTTTGCACCGGATGAAACTGAAAGATGCTGTATATAAGGCCACCCATTGGGAGAGCTGGCATTATCACATAAAATATATTCCCTTATTGCCCGTTTGGCTTTGGTATTGCCTCCGGTCACGGTCTTTCTGGTTTTTCACTTCCGCAAATCCCACGCTTACTTTCGGTGGAATGGAAGGAGAAACGAAGGAAGAGATGTACACTCAACTTCCTCCCGGCACCTTCCCCAATAGCATTTTCGTAAACCCGGGAGAGCATTTAAATGTTGTACTGGAAAAAATGAAAACCGCCGGAATTGATTTTCCCTGTGCAGTGAAACCTAATGTGGGAATGATGGGCTATCTGTTTCGAAAAATTAGCTGCGAAAAAGACCTCACGAAATACCATCAAAAAGTTCCCGTAAGATATGTCGTTCAGCAACTCGTCAATTTTCCCATGGAAGTGAGCGTGTTTTATTATCGCTTTCCAGGTGAGTTAAAAGGGAGGATCAGTGGTTTCCTGAGCAAGGAGTGCCCGCAGGTATATGGCGATGGAGTTTCTACCTTATCTCAATTAATAGATGCACATAAGGGTGTAAGATTCAGGCGGGAAGAAATGATGCGCAAACATGAAGCAAAGCTCGCCAACATAATTCCACGGGGAGAATGTTATGCATTGTCTGATGCAAGCAACCGGAGCCAGGGAGGTAAACTTGTAGGGCTTGAACATGAAATTGATGAAACACTGTTAAACCTGTTTGACAAGATCAGCCACTATAACGGAAAGTTTTTTTACGGACGTTACGACGTTAAATGCACCTCAGTAAACGACCTCAAGGCCGGGAGAAATTTCTCAATACTGGAGTACAACGGTAGCGGCTCTGGCACCCAGCATGTGTACGGTAACGGGTACACGCTTTTCCAGGCGTCGAAGATAATTCTCCATCATTGGAAAATGTTGTTTGCGATCTCACGAGAAAACGTACGTAAGGGAGATAAGCCCTGGAGCTTCATGAAAGGTTTAAAATTTTTATTCGCCGCAAAGAAGAATCTTGGAGTGCTTAAGAAGCTTGATGGTGAATTGGTGTTATAGATTCCCCCTCTTTTAACGGCCGCGCGGCCCGTGGTACATTGTTTGTACATATCCTTTATGCTCAGTATTTTAGGGCAATTAATCTTTAAGTAAACATCTCGGAATGAAAAAGATTTTCGTACTGACGGCGATAACTCTTGGTATAGGTTTTTCGCAATGTGCACGCAACCCGGTAACGGGAAAAAAACAGGTTGTGTTCATGTCTGAGACACAGGAGATTGCTCTGGGGCAGGAAGCCGATCCGCAGATCATTGCCCAGTACGGTCTTTATGAAAACAAGGAACTGCAGGATTTTATTAATGAGAAAGGAAAGGCGATGGCCGCGGTGTCGCATCGTCCACAATTAGATTACAAGTTCAGGATAGTTGATTCCGAGATACTGAATGCATTTGCCGTACCTGGCGGATACGTATATTTTACCAGAGGCATAATGGCGCACTTCAATGATGAAGCGCAGTTTGCAGGCGTGTTAGGTCACGAGATCGGGCATATCACGGCACGTCATTCCGTTGTTCAGCAACGAAACGCTATGCTTGGCAACATCGGTATTATTGCGGGTTTGATCATTTCTCCCGAATTCGCTCAATTCGCAGAGTCAGCTTCCCAGGGGCTTAGCCTGTTATTCCTGAAATTTGGCCGTGATGATGAAAGACAGGGAGACCAGTTGGGCGTTGAATATTCTACCAAAATCGGCTACGATGCACACCAGATGGCAAATTTTTTTACCACCCTCGAACGCCAGGGTACGAAGGCCGGCGCTGCCGAATTACCCGAGTTTCTTTCCACCCACCCGAACCCTGGCGACAGGCATAATACAGTTGAAAAATTGGCCGCCGAATGGCAAAGTAAGTTGAATGTTAAAACTCCGGCAGTAAACAGGCATGCATATCTTAAAAGAATCGAGGGGCTTGTATATGGTGAAGATCCACGTCAGGGTTTTTTAGAGAATTCGGTTTTCTATCATCCCGAATTAAGGTTTCAATTTCCGGTGCCACAAGGATGGAATTACCAGAACACACCACAACGCGTTCAAATGGCGCCCGCTGACGGCAGAGCTCTCATGTATCTCACACTTGCAAAGGGAAACACTCTCGAGGAAGCTGCACGGGCGATGGCGCAGGCAAATGGACTTCAGGTTGTACAATTGCAGCAAACAACAGTTAACGGACTTGAGGCAGTGGTGATGATAGCAGATGCCGTTCCTCAACAACAGCAGCAACAACAACAACAGCCACTACGTACATTATCTTATTTTATAAAGCAGGGAAACAATATGTATCAAATACTCGGAGTTTCTGCAACGGAAAACTTTTCTGCATTCCAACCTGCTTTCCTGAATACAATGCGCGGATTTAAAGTACTCACCGATGCTTCGAAGATCAATCGCCAACCGGAACGTATCAGGATAAAAACCCTCACAGCAACTTCAACTTTTGAACAGGCAATGAAAACTTATAATATGCCGGCCTCCCGACATGAAGAACTGGCCATTCTCAATGGTATGCAACTGAAGGATGTAGTGGAAAAGGGAACAATGGTAAAAGTAATCGGGCAATAGTGCTTAAATTTGGAGTGCCGCACTTGCGGGAAATCTACAAACTCCAAAAAGTATGAAAAGAATTTTTTCTCTGCTCACTGCAACAATATTATTTGCAACGGGCTTTACCGCCGAAGCACAAAAAGATAAGTCCAAAAGAAAAAGTGAACCTGCGGAAGTGAAAGCTATACTTTCAAATGGCGGTGCTGAAATCACAATAAATTATTCACGCCCTTCGATAAACGGAAGGGAAATTGGGAAAGACCTTGAACCTATGGAAGGGAAGATCTGGAGAACGGGTGCCAATGAGGCCACCACTTTTGAGAGTTCAAAGGATGTAAAGATCAATGGCGTTTTTCTGCCTGCCGGTAAATATAGCTTCTTTACTATTTTCAATGGAAGGCTGGCTACGCTGATATTTAATAAAACCTGGCAGCAGTGGGGGGCGTATGATTATAAGGAATCAGAAGATCAGCTTAGGGTTGAAGCAAAAGTTTATGCAAATGAGCCCGCAACAGAAAAGCTTACCATTAACGTAGACAATGACGGTAATGCCACGATCAAGTGGGGAGGAAAAAAAGTTCAGTTTAAAATTGATCAGCCCGGTAAAAATTAAAAAAGTGAAGAGGTTGTTTTGAAAAAAGCAACCTCTTCTTTTATCAGCAACTTTCCAGGGCCCACCAAATAATCAAAAATATTAAGACCGTACTAATACATCCTCCGCCCAGTTTTTTTGCGCCATAGCCAGCTATCAATCCCCGGATAAGTTTATTCATGATTTCTTTTTTACCTGATAATCAAAAAATCATGCCATTATAGATCTGGTTCCGCCTGTTTTCGGAGAGTAGTAGTTGCGCACTAATGTTAGAAGTCGCCGTATCTAACTGAAACGACTACCGATACTCTGCTATCTTCTTTGCAGAGTTGTGTTTCACCTGGTAGGTGAAGCGGATCTTTCTCACCTCTCCTGGAGCTAGTTCAACCTGCCACGTGAGAAATCCGGTTTCAGGATCCACCTCTGCGCCACCATTTTTCAACAGCGTAACTTCCAGCTCCTTTTCGCGCGACAACGGGTATTGATCCTGCAGCTTCATGCTAACCTTTTGGGTTTTGTTGTTGCGGAGAATGATCTCATACGTAGATATTGTTGTTGTCATTTCGCCTTTCACCTTTGTACTGCTCTGATCCTTCACCAAGGTTCTTGTCATGGAAATACGCTTGTCTCGACCAAGTGATAGTACCATCGTGTCGGAAGCCTGTGAAGGGTTGATAAAGGTTTTACCGATGTATGTATTATCAAGGATGATATTGGCGTCGCCGGGAAGAAGGTTCAAACTGTCCCAACGACCTATGTTTGCCACAAAATGAGCTTCTCGGTCAATTTTCGGAACAGCAAAATGAGCAAACCTTGCAGCCACCGGTTTCTCTGTCACATAGATATTATGCGGCTTTCCATCCGGCAGTATGGTATAAGGCAGAGCGATATCGTAATTAATGTTGAGCATAGATTCGGAAAGTGTCGTATACGCGCCGACGTTAGTAGGAATAACAGCATCTTCCTCTTTATTGTTATCAGCTGTTAATTGTGGAGCTCCTTTCGCAAGAGACGATTTTTCCATCATCGAATAAAGTTGAGGCACATATTCTTTCAGGTACACCGGGCTGAGGAATGGCATTCCTGAAGTTCGTAAAGGGTTTCCGGTAGCAAGGCTTATCGATGTATTTTTCCAAATTAATCCTGTGGTTTGCGATAAAGCTGCTTTATAAACCAGGCTGAAAGTATTGTCTGATCCTTTGATCCGCATATCGTACGCAGGCACCCAGCCGGCGTTTGCAGTATAATAGGAAATACCAATATTACTGACACCCGCGGCGGTGCTTATCAGGGAAAGAATGAGTTGACCTTTGGGTTGATTATCCTCAAGGGATTGGGGTTGTGTATTTGATGAAGTTCTTAACTGAAGCTCAGCCAACAGTTTTTGCAATGTGGTTCGTTTAAGCTGAAGATTAAACAGTGTGCGTTTTGTGTCCGCAATTTTTCGTGTATAGTATTCCGTTAGTTTAACTATCTCCTCACTGCTTATGTTTTTTTTATCTGGCGTGGTGAAGTTGTTTTCGATCAGTCCGCTCACACGTCGTATCATATCATCATGAATCCCGATCTCGTTGTCCGTTGCATTAATTTCTTTTTGCAAAAGAGGAACGCTGTCGTGTTCTTTGGTTGGTACCGGAATTTTTGGCTTATAGTATTGCCTGTGTTGCCACGAGAGCAGGCTAACATTTTCCCCACAACTCACCTGCAAACTCGCCAAGTCAGGCTGCAGCGCAATATCATCTATAATCAGTATCTGCGGGCCTTTAATTAGTATAGGCTTTGCCCGATGCTCCAGTTCTGCACCATAGGTATGGTATACCCGGGCGTGAAGAAGGTTCGATTTTACAATCAAAGTATCGGTTTGGGAAATTGCGGGAAGCGAAATGCACCACAGGGATGCAAGCGTGAATATTTTTTTCATGCATTTTGATTTTGGTAAATCATCAGATGATCATACCGCACAAATTGCACATAAGAAGACCCCGGACTCCTGTTAAGTTACTGTTAAGTAGATATTAATGACCTCTTCCAAAAGAGCGTTTACGCTCTCCCGTTATGGATTTCTTATCCCGCGGATTGAAATTTGGTTTTCTTCTTTCCGGGCGAATGGGAGGTGGGGTAACTTTTGATTTTCCGGCAAGGTCGAAAGTTACGTGGTAGGGATGTTCAGCATTAGTTGGTATGGGTCTTCCCAATAATTTGTATATGTCCCTCAGTTCTTCTTTCTCCTCCTCTGAAACAAATGAATAGGCTATTCCCGAGGCGCCGGCCCTGCCGGTTCGACCTATGCGGTGAACATAAGTTTCCGGTACATCAGGTAGTTCATAGTTTATTACATGAGACATGTCGTCAACATCAATTCCGCGCGCGGCAATATCAGTTGCCACGAGAACCCTTGTTTCCCGGTTCTTGAAATTACTCAAAGCCCTTTGCCTGGCGTTCTGCGATTTATTTCCATGAATAGCTTCCGCTTTAATGCCTGCCCGCAGAAGATCTTTTACCACTTTATCTGCTCCATGTTTCGTTCTTGTAAAAACCAGCACAGAAGTGATGCCTGTATCTTTCAACAGGTGCGTAAGCAATAACTTTTTGTTTGCCTTTTCAACAAAGTAGAGCGATTGAGTTATAGTATCGGCTGTGGTTGATGGCGGAACTACTTCAACCTTTACGGGGCTTTTTAATATGCTGTTTGCAAGCGATTGTATTTCTGCAGGCATGGTGGCCGAAAAGAAAAGCGTCTGTCTTTTTTCCGGGATCTTTGTGATAATTCTTTTTACGTCGTGTACGAAGCCCATGTCCAGCATCCGGTCGGCCTCGTCAAGTACAAATATTTCCAGGTCTTTCAACTGAATGTATCCCTGGGAAAGTAGATCCAGAAGGCGCCCGGGAGTGGCAACCAAAATATCTACCCCGCGTTTTAATGCATCAACCTGCGGATTTTGGTTTACTCCGCCAAAAATTACAAGGTTTTTTAACCTGAGATGCCTGCCGTAAGCGTCAAAACTTTCCTGTATTTGTATCGCTAACTCCCGGGTTGGTGTAAGGATGAGGGCGCGGATAGGCCTGACTCCCCTCCCTGTATGCACGTTAGGCTTCGACAGAAGTTGTAACATGGGGATTGCGAAGGCAGCCGTTTTTCCGGTACCGGTTTGTGCGCAGCCAAGTAGATCCCTGCCCGCAAGGATGTGAGGGATAGCTTGTTGCTGAATGGGAGTGGGCGTTGAATATCCTTCTTCCTTCAGAGCATCGAGAATCGGTTGAATGAGTTGTAATGAGGTAAACAGCAAAATGTAATTATTTTTTTTCGCCGCAAAGGTAACTTATCCTCTCTTTTGGAAGCAATAATTAGCAACTTGCACCTTCTTTGCATATTAATGCGCAATATCTCAGAATTAATAACGATTATGCCTCTTATTCTTTCAATTTTGTTTTCTGCACTACTCCTGAACTCTTGTAAGGAGCCAAGGGCACGAATAGACTTGCTGGAAATAAAGGTGCTTGATGATTATCCTTCCGGCTCAGCCTCTGAGTATTTTGAGGGAAAGCTGATGGTGATGGGCGACGATGCTTCAAAACTGCTGGTGTTTGACAGTGCATGGCAAAGCTCGCGACTGGTGCCAATTCTCAATTTTGAGCACCCGGGCAGAATGAGTAAGAAGATAAAAGCAGATATTGAAGGAGCAACGTGGTTCAGAGATAAGAATGAATCGGGCTTGCTTATGTTGGGATCAGGCTCTCAACCTCCGCATCGGAGCAAGGGATTTATTGTGAAACCGTTGGCCGATACACACCGGAGCTTCAGCTTAGATACTTTTTACAACCGATTAGAAAACGCCGGTATCAAACAGCTCAATGTGGAAGGCCTTACTCAATTGCCCGGCTGGTTTGTGATAGGATGTCGTGGCAATTTAGGCTTTAAGAAAAACCACCTGGTATTTGTTAAAAACCGGTTTTGGGAGAACCAGGGAGAGGTGGAATTTCATACCGCCTTGCTGGGTGGAAATTCAGCAACAAGAACTTTTTCCGGTCTTTCAGGGCTGGACTATTCCTATAAGACCGACAGGCTTTTCATTACTGCATCAACAGAACACACCTCCAGCACCTCTGCCGACGGGCAAATAGGAAAGAGTTATTTGTGGATCGTAAACTCCATGAATCGCATGGTTGAATTCGAGGCCATCAACCCATTTGATGAGATTGACCTTGAAGCGGAAAATCCCCGCTTTGCCGGAATAAAGGTTGAATCGGTCTCCGTGGTTTCGGAAAACACGGATAATTCAGAACTTATACTCGTTTCGGATAACGATGATGGCAAAACAACGCTGTTTCGCGTGAGGTTACACCATAAGAACCCGGGTGATGCCGGGAAGGGAAAATTTTAGAAAAAAAATTATGCTTTTACGCAAAACGCTGTAATATTGCATTGGATTCGGCATTGAAAGATATCCTATTCTGATTTTTTCCATCGACCAGCCTTTTCCATCAGCTAAAAATACAACCTCAATTTACATTTCGATAGCCGTTCGCAAGATCAACGCATTCCTCATTTATGTACGATATTTCACAACTGAACGATTTACTCGTTACTGAATTGGTAGATATAGCAGAAGAACTAAAAATCCCCAATTACAAAAAATTAAATAAGACTGACTTAGTAAAATCCATACTTGATAAACAAGGTTCCATGAAAGAAGAAAACGATAAACCCAAACGCAAGCGCATAAATAAAGCAAAGCCAGGCACTGAAGAGGTCGCTGTTGCACCCGAGGTCGAGGAGAAAAAGGAAACAAATTCCCGTAAAAAAGCTGACCATGAAAAGAAGCTTGTAAGGCGAAAGACGGAAAATGAGGAAGAAGATATCCAGCCAATTACAGATCAGGAGTCTACGGTTCCGCCGGCAATAGCCCAGATGCTGCAAGAGGAGGATGTACAGCTCCCTGAATTACCGTTCGAAGCCTCCTCAACTCCCGCACCGGTTGCTAAGCAACAGCATCAAAACCGTCCACAACCTGTTTTTAATATCGAGTTCGACGGAGTGGTTGCAGGAGAGGGTGTGCTTGAGATGATGCCAGATGGTTACGGCTTTCTTCGCAGTAGTGATTACAATTACCTTTCCTCCCCCGATGATGTTTATGTTTCTCCTTCGCAGGTGAAATTATTCGGACTAAAAACAGGCGACACCGTTTTTGGATCTGTTCGCCCACCTAAGGAAGGTGAAAAATATTTTGCATTGCTAAAGGTGGAAACGATCAATGGAAAAAGACCTGATGAAGTTCGGGATCGCGTACCATTCGATTATCTTACTCCACTTTTCCCGTTTGAAAAGCTTAACCTTCATACAAAGTCTGACAATTACAGCACCCGGATCATGGACCTCTTTACACCGATCGGCAAAGGTCAGCGGGGTTTGATCGTGGCACAACCGAAGACCGGTAAAACCATGCTGTTGAAAGAGCTTGCGAATGCTATTGCCGAAAATCATCCTGAATGCTACCTGATGGTGGTGTTAGTTGATGAAAGACCTGAAGAGGTAACAGATATGGAACGAAGCGTGAAGGCAGAAGTGATCGCCTCCACATTCGACGAGCCGGCGGAAAAACATGTTAAGGTAAGCACTATCGCATTGCAGAAAGCTAAACGCTTGGTTGAATGTGGTCATGATGTAGTTATCTTGTTGGATTCAATTACACGTTTGGCCCGTGCTCATAATACTGTAGCTCCTTCATCAGGTAAAGTATTATCCGGCGGTGTTGAAGCAAATGCAATGCAAAAGCCAAAGCAATTTTTTGGTGCGGCAAGGAAGATAGAAAATGGCGGCTCTCTTACAATTATAGCAACAGCCCTGGTAGATACCGGCAGCAAGATGGACGAAGTGATCTTTGAAGAATTTAAGGGAACAGGTAATATGGAACTTCAACTTGAAAGGAAGCTTTCAAACCGAAGGATATACCCGGCCATTGACATTGTGTCTTCTTCCACGCGAAGAGATGACCTGTTACTTGATAAAGATACCTTCCAGCGCATGTGGGTTTTACGTAAGCATATTGCAGATATGAACCCTGAAGAAGCCATCAACCTGTTATTGAAAAACATGAAGGGCACGCGGGATAATGCCGAATTCCTCATAGGCATGAACGGCTAAGCGATTAGGGAATCCTTGAAAGTTCTCACATTTTATATTTTCCGAACCGCTGGGCTTCCGGCGGTTTTTTTTGAAATATGGGCATTCAAAAAATAGATATCTCCGAATTTCTGAAACTCGGTAAGCAACTACCGGTTATGGATGTACGCAGTCCGGGAGAATATAGCCACGCCCACATCCCCGGCGCATATCCCTTACCGTTATTCAGTGATGAGGAACGAAAGATCGTTGGCACGACATACAAACAAAAAAGCAGGGAACTCGCAATCAAAGCCGGCCTTGATTTCTTCAGGATGAGACCGATGCTGGAGGAAGCGGAGAAAATAATCACGAAACATGCCGGATCAGAGAACTCGGTGCTGGTACATTGCTGGCGTGGAGGAATGAGGAGCGCTGCCGTTGCCTGGTTGTTGAATTTGTATGGGTTTAAAGTTTATCTTCTAAATGGCGGGTATAAAGCGTTTCGGCGCTGGGCGCTGGAGCAATTTCAAAAACCTTACAACTTTCATGTTCTTGGCGGTTATACCGGTAGCGGAAAAACCATGCTGCTGCATCAGCTTCAAAACATGGGCGAACAGGTTATAGATCTTGAGCATCTTGCTTCTCACAAAGGATCTGCTTTCGGCGGCTTCGGGCAAGCCACTCAACCTGCTCAGGAAATGTTTGAGAACCAATTAGCGCTTGCACTCAATAATATTAGTGACGGAGATCCTGTATGGATAGAAGACGAGAGCCAAAGAATCGGGGTGCTTACAATTCCTCATCCATTATGGAAAACGATGAGGGAGTGCCCCGTGTATTTCCTGGATATTTCATTTGGGGAGAGGTTAAATTTTATAGTGAAAGATTATGGCGGTTTCGAAACCAATAAACTGATTGAAGCAGTTCTGAGAATTCAGAAACGCCTCGGGCCAAAAGAAACGAAAGACACGATCAATTATCTTTTGGAAGATAATAAAGGTGCAGCCTTCACTATCCTTTTGAATTATTATGATAAACTCTACAATAAAGGTCTCTCAAACAGGGATAACCCGGAAGGAAAGATAAATAAGATTGTGTGTTCGGGCGTTGATACAATTGAAAACACTAAAAAACTGATATCATGCCTGCAAAAGCCGGTTTAATTATTTTTCTTTTGATGACAGCCCTTTGTTCCGCCAGTCAGGATATCACCGGCCTGTGGCAGGGAACGATCTATAATGATACCACACAGCAGTTTTATAAATATGAAATTGCTATCAGCGAACACAAAGGAAAGCTTTCGGGCTATTCACACACATGGTTCATACTTGATGGCAAGCAGTATTATGGTGTGAAAAAAGTGAAGGTGCGAAAAATGGATGGTAAGATTATCATCGAAGATGATGGCCTGGTGGCAAACAATTATCCCGTTACTCCGGCAAAAAATATCAGGCAGCTTAATATTCTAACATATGGTGAAAGTGATAGTTCACGAACTCTTACGGGCCCATTTACCACTAACCGAACGCGGGAGTACCGTTCACTCACAGGAAAGATAGATCTAAAAAGAAAAAAGGACTTTCAAAAATCATCATTGGTTCCACACCTGGAAGAATTAAATCTCAAAGACCAATTGTCTTTCGTGGCGACAGACGAAATTGAAAAAGGGAATGTTGTCAAAAACGGGAGAACTTCGGCCACGCCTAACCGTGAGTTGGCCACCTCAAAAGTGAAAAAAGAGGAAATTGATAACGTGAGGAAAGAGGCTTCTCCAACACTACAGCCGGCCAAACCATTGCCTCCTGCCGCCGAAGTAAACTCACGCGAGGAAGTAGTTCAGCGATCAGTGGATTTTTCATCTGACAGTCTCTTTCTTACACTGTTTGATAATGGTGAGGTAGATGGCGATACCGTCAGTGTTCTTGCAAATGGGATTATCATAATCCCGAAAGCGAGGTTAAGTACAACAGCAATTCAGTATGCATTGGATGTGTCGGGCGTTGATAGTATCAAGTTGGTAATGTATGCAGAAAACCTGGGCACCATTGCTCCTAATACAGGTTTGCTTCTCGTGAAAGATGGCAGGGATCTGCATGAGATCCGGTTCAGCGGCAACCTTAACCAAAATGCTGCTATCGTATTTCGAAAAAAGAAAGTGATAAATTAAAATGGAACAGGAAGATAGTTTAAGGTTAACCGGGTTTTCTAAAGCCGGTGGGTGCAGTTGCAAAATTCCTCCGAACGTTCTAAAAGAAATACTCGGAGGAGAAATCAGCACCGCGCCGCAGGAATTATTGGTGGGATATAATACTAATGATGATGCAGCAGTGTACGATCTTGGCGACGGCTCTGGGTTGATAGCCACCACAGATTTTTTTACACCTGTAGTTGATGATGCTTTTAATTTTGGTAGGATAGCTGCTGCTAATGCAATCAGTGATGTATATGCAATGGGAGGAACACCTTTGCTGGCTTTGGCAATTTTGGGATGGCCGGTGGAGAAACTTCCGGCAGCAATGGCCGGGGAAGTGCTTCGCGGAGCGCGGGAGATGTGCCTTGAAGCGGGGATCCCTTTGGCGGGTGGACACAGTATTAATTCTGCTGAGCCCATATTCGGTTTGTCGGTTAACGGCAAGGTATTGAAGCAACACCTCAAGCGAAATAATACTGCCAGGCCTGGCGATCTTATTTATGCAACAAAGCCAATAGGAACAGGAATACTCTCAGCCGCACTAAAACGCGGTTTGCTTGCAGAGAAGCATTTGAAAGATTTTGTGGAGCATCTTTCCACATTAAACAAGGTGGGAGAAAGTTTAGCAAAGATCGCGGGCGTAAGTGCAATGACTGATATCACCGGTTTCGGGTTATTGGGCCATATTATTGAAATGGCCGAAGGTGCCGGCTGCTCGGCAGAACTTTATTACAGTAAGATGCCAGTTATAGCCGCGGCAAAAGGTTACCTGCAGCAAAGAATTGTTCCCGATGCCACTTATAGAAACTGGAACAGCTACAGCAGTAAAACTTCATTTGATAAAGGCGTGGATGTAATGGAAGCATTCAATTTACTACCCGATCCTCAAACTAACGGCGGCATTATGTTTACCTGCCATCCGAATGATATCACTGAGGTGGAGCAGGTTCTTCGCAACCACAATATCGTTTACACCACACCGTTAGGTAAAATGAAGGCACCGGAAGAAAAGGTGGTGACTGTTCTTAATTGATTCCGCGTTTAGAAAAGTTCGGCCATCATACATCGTGCACTTCCACCGCCGATCGTTTCTATCGTTTTTATGTTTACAGATAGAATTCGTGTGTAAGCCTGAATTTTTTGTAACTGGTTCGGGTGTAAGCTTTCCCGGGCACTACTGCTCATCAATAAAACAGGCTCACCCTCCGTATTTTGCAATTGAAGCATATTTCCCGCAAAGTTTTGCATTTGCAAAAATGAAATGCCGATAACTTCTTTTTCACATCCGGCAATGGCCTTTGTCACTTCAGCTTTTTCCCTTGGCTTTCTTAGCGCTTCCTCGCAGATCACAGCAAAATGATTTCCGATGCACATCATTACATTAGTATGATAGATCTCCCGGCCTTGCCGGTCATATGCATCAAAAAAAATTCCTTCATAGCCAGCGTGTTTGCAGAATTTATTGAAGAGAATATCCGTTGTTCTTTCTGACCTGCATGCAAATGCTTTCCTGTTCTCCCGATCCAAAACCAGGCTCCCCGTCCCTTCAAGAAAAAGACCCTTCGCTTCAAATTTGCTCCAGTCTGAAATTAATTTGCTTCCTGTAAACTCCTTCAGCCTTTGCAGGTGTTCCGGCTTTTTTTCTTCCCTGCGCGATTTTGAATGCATCGGACAGATCATTATTTCGCCAGGCAACGATACAAACCAATTGTTCGGGAAAACGGCGTCGGGGAGTTCCGGGCTGCTGGGATCATTTAATACCAATACATCAATCCCGGAACTGCGAAGAAGATCGACCATATGATCGAACTCCGCCAGGGCCAGCTTTAAAATTTCTTCAACTGTTCGATGGTCACGTTCCTGAAAATGGTTCGTGCTTGCTGTACTACAATTATATTGGAAGGCTGCAGGCCGTACCATTGCTACGGACCTTGCAAAGTTATGGTTCATGAGTTACCACATTATCGATCAGCGTGGCGAGGCGGTGGTCTTTTTCAGTTACAATATCTCCTTCATCATGTGTGTTAAGCCATATTTCAACGGTATTATATACATTCGTCCACCTGGGATGATGATTCATTTGTTCCGCACAATCAGCTACACGTTGCATAAAAGTAAAGGCCTCTCTGAAGGTTTTGAAAACAAACTTTCTATAGAGCGTATCATTGGTTTGCTGCCACATGTTTTTAATTAAAAGATGAGGTGTTGCTTATTTTTAATTTTAGAAGGTTGCATTTCCATCACGAGTTGAACTCCCGGTATTTTTTTTATAGCGTGCATTAACTCCCCGATCTCTTTATCGCTAACGGTATCGTTTTTCATCAGCCACAGGTAGTCCAGATGCTTTAGCTCAGGAAGAAGATATTCCCCTTCATATTGGTTGCTGTAAAGAAAATGTACAAGAGCGCGATTCTCCGGCTGGCAATCGTAAATAGAAAAGAAGTAATTCCTGTTCTTCTTTCGAAGTTGAATTTCCATGGAAGTGTTGATTCGGAAATTCATTCCGAGATGTTTATTTACGTTCCAGGAAAACATGTAATCCTGCATCGGGGAAACGATACCCAGTATGCGGATCTCGTCGAAGAATGCGGAAGTAATATCGTCGTTGTCAAGTTTTAATTTAAGAACTGACATGGTTGTCTTTTTAAAAAGTTACCTGTAGCAGCAACTCTTCTTTGCCCCGCAATATTTTCGCGCGCGTTGTTTCTCCTTTGTTGAACTTGTTTAATGCGTCCATATAGCTCATCACATCACTCACCTTGTGGTCACCCAGTTGAACGATCACATCCCCTGCCTTAATGCCTGCCTTTTCAGCAGTGCGACCTTCAGTGACGCCATCCACCAACACCCCGCTGCCACTGAATGTGTAATCGGGCATGATACCGAGACTCACCTTAAAGCTTGATTTGCCCATATTTTGTTCGCGTGTTTTTAAGAAAGTAAGCTTGCCTGCGTCTTTTGTTTGATCGATAACATCATAGATAAACTTTACCACTTCTAACTGACCGGCATAATTAATTCGATCCGCATCATCGGTCGGTTTGTGATAATCAGAATGAGTTCCTGTAAAAAAGAACAATACCGGGATGTCTTTCCTGTAGAAAGAGGTATGGTCACTTGGTCCGCTTCCCGAACTGTCTATTTTAATTTTAAGGTAGGGATGATTTGAGGTAATAACTGATGACCATGTTGGCGAAGTACCGAAACCCCCAACGGTCAGCCCACGTGTACTGTCATTAAGTCGCCCCAACATATCCATATTTATCATGTAATTGATAACAGACCTGTCCTGAAGATTTTCTACAAAATATTTTGACCCGTAGAGCCCGAGTTCTTCCCCGGAAAATGCTACAAGAAGATAGTTATTATTTTTACTGCCGGATTTTTTAAGGATCCTTCCCAGTTCAATAAGTGCCGCGGTTCCGCTCGCGTTATCATCAGCTCCATTATGTATCTGCGGTTCCTTTCCTGCATACAAACTGTTATGGTCTTCGCCATACCCGAGATGATCATAGTGTGCGCCGAGCACGATTGTGTGCCGGGCGCCGTTGTTTATGAAGCCTGCAACATTGTTGCCTGTGCGGTTCTTGCTTTCAATTGAAACCCTCAGTTTTACCGGTACGCTCCTGTCTCTTCCGGGCGAGGTATACTTTTCGATGATCTCTTTTGCAACATACACAACGGGAATTGATGCCTGCGCGGTTTTGCTGCGCGCATCAAATTTCATTTGGTCGGGCAGATCAGAAGTATTTATAACAAGCATGGCATAAGCCTTTCTTTTTTCAGCCTCTGAAACTGCATCGAGAATAGTTTTTTCAATGTCGAAATGAGGATTAGTTTGATTCTCGCTCAATGTTGAGGCAAGGTCGAACAGGAAGATCTTATCAGAGTTTAATTCACCATCAGCATAACCGCTTCCCGAAAACCCCAGCGGAAAATAGTCAGATGGTCTTAATGAATCGCGGCCTATTATCAGGGAGCTGCCTTCAGCAACACTTCGTCCATCATTTACTGTAAATGGTTGCAGGTAGTCTGTTTTATTAAAAGGTTTTATCCCTGCGTTTTTAAACTGCTTTGTTATGTAATCTGCTGCAAGTTTTTCGCCTACCGTACCTGTTCTTCTGCCTTCAAGCTTGTCATCAGCGAGAAATGCGATATGCTTTTTAAGGTTTTTTAATACTTTCTGCTCCGGGAAGTTTTTTTGAGAAAATGCAGGTTGGCTTATGATTAAAAATAGGAATAAGAGGTTTCTCATATATGGAAGATCATTTGAAATGCAAAGTTAAGGAACAGGCCTCAAAGCATTGATGTTCCTGATATCGTAAACCATTCGGGAAGGAAAGTTATAATTTCGCAGCTCGAATAATTCGCGGATTGAAGAAACTCTTAAACATAGCATTAGTTGGCAACCCGAACAGTGGCAAAAGTTCGCTTTTTAACATTTTAACGGGCCTGAACCAGAAGGTGGGAAATTTTCCGGGAGTTACTGTTGAAAAAAAATCGGGCTATTCACGTTTTTCTGATTCACTTGAGGCAAATGTTATTGATCTGCCGGGAACTTACAGCCTCTATCCGAAAAGAGAGGATGAGTGGATATCATACCGGGTGCTAATGCAACACGATTCGCTTGAGCCCGATCTTATTATCATTGTAGCGGATGCGAGCAACTTAAAACGGAATCTGCTTTTTTGCTCACAGATCATCGATTTGAAAATTCCTGCAATTGTTGCGCTCACAATGACCGACCTGGCAAAGAAAAATGGAACGCAGATAGATCTGCCCGGGTTGGAGCGCGAATTAGGTGTTCCTGTAGTGAATATCAACCCAAGGAAAAATAAAGGTATCCGGGAATTGAAGAAGAGTGTGGAAATGGTTGCTTCCAGCGGGCCAAAGATTCATCCCCGTGATTTTATTGACAGCACCTCATTAAATGCGGCTGCTGTTAAAGAGGTGAAATTTCTTCACCCAAACATGAGCAATTACGCCGCATTACATTACCTCATCAACCATGAACATTTTTCACTTTCTGCTTCTGCTCAGGAAGAGATCATGAAAGTTAAAACCGAGCACCAGTTCAATGCAACCAGAACACAGGCAGAAGAGATAATGAACCGTTATGGCAGGATAAAGCACATCATGCAACAAACTGTGGTGGAGGCGGACCCTGTAAAACGATCCTTACTTAATGAAAAGCTTGATAATGTGTTGTTGCACAGAACCTGGGGCTACCTCATCTTGCTTGGTGTTTTGTTTCTTTTGTTTCAAAGTATATTTTGGATCGCTTCTTACCCTATGGACGCCATCGAATGGGTGTTCAGCCGATTCTCAGGATTTCTTACGTCGGTTCTGCCGGAAACCTTGCTTAGCGACCTATTCATCAACGGAATAGTTGCCGGGCTCAGTGGAATCATGCTTTTTGTTCCACAGATCATGATACTTTTCGGACTGATAACACTGCTCGAAGATTCAGGATATATGGCCCGCATCAGCTTTCTAACGGATAAGCTTATGCGAAAAGTTGGCCTGAATGGGAAAAGCGTAATGCCGATGATCAGTGGTTATGCATGCGCGGTGCCGGCAATTATGAGTGCGAGAAACATTGAGAATAAGAAGGAGCGCCTGCTTACGATAATGGTTACGCCTTTGATGAGTTGCAGTGCACGCCTTCCCGTATATACCATTTTGATAGCGTTGGTGATTCCACGAGAACTGGTGTTTGGTGTATTAAGCCTGCAGGGTTTGGTAATGATGGGTTTATACCTGTTAGGAACTGTTTTCGCCCTGATCGTTTCCTGGGTGATGAAGTGGTTTATAAAATCTACAGAAAGAAGTTATTTCATTCTTGAGTTGCCTTCTTACCGAAGTCCGCGATGGAAGAACATGATATATACAATGGTAAACAAGGCAAGGATCTTTGTTGTTGAAGCCGGAAAGGTGATCATGGTGATTAGCGTTCTCCTGTGGGCACTAAGCACTTACGGTCCGAAAGAGAAAATGCGCGTTGTTACAGAAAAGTATAATTCCCAAATGGATAAGGAGCCCTCCCGTAGTGCAGAATGGGAGAAAGAGCGTAACACCGGATACCTGGAAAATTCTTACGCGGGACTGGTTGGGAAATCCATTGAGCCGGTGATCAGGCCCTTGGGATATGATTGGAAAATTGGAATTGCTTTGATCACCTCCTTTGCAGCGCGGGAGGTTTTTGTTGGCACAATGGCAACGCTCTATAGTGTTGAAGAAAACGATGAAGACAATAACCGCACACTGCGGGAGAAAATGCATGCCGCTGTACGCGAAGACGGATCCAGGGTATACACTTTGGCCACCGGAGTTTCATTGATGGTATTTTATGTGCTTGCCATGCAATGTATGAGCACCATTGTTATTGTTAGAAAAGAATTGCGGTCGTGGAAATGGGCTTTGATCCAGGTAGCGTACATGACAGGGCTTGCTTATTTGATGAGCCTTATTGCATACCAGCTTTTAAAGTAGAACAGAAAGCCGCAGGAAGCAGGCTGCAAGTTGTAAGGAAAACACCATCGGAATTAAAAACTTCCCATTTATAAATACGCACGTCAATATTCAGATCGGTCAATTATAGAATCAATATATATTACCAATCCAGCTTGCCACTAACGTAGGTGCGTACACGAGGATAAAGTTCACGATACAATTCTTCCAGTATTTCCTCTTTTCTCGGAGTATTGTTCCGGGTATTATTTATAAGAGCCCAATCGTCAGAGCTGAGTGCGCGACTGTCTCCTGAATAAGTGGCCATCTCATCCTGCCACCGGTAATCTTCCCTTATAGTAGTTTGCCCGATATATTTATTTGTTTTTGAATCCAGTATTGAAACATTCATTTCCGCTTCAGCGGTAAAACTTCTCCTCGACACATTCACAGTGGCGTAAACGGTATTGTACACTGGCCTGCCGGAGGTGTCACGGCCTATTTCAACCTGCATACTCCTGTTCCTTTGCGTATTGCTGGTGTAAGGATAGGGAATGTCAAGATTTCGAAGCGTAAGCATTACTTCCCAAGTATCCTTCAATTTTTCACGCCATGCATCTTCAACAGAATAAACGCGGGCCGGATAGTTCCTGTTTCCGAGGTCTCGGATAAGAGTTTCTTCAAAATATTCCCGGCTGTAGCGCGATCCGTAATTTCCCCAACTGTTATTAAATATTCGCGAACGATCATCTACAGGATGAATCACCACATCTACCATAGCCTTATCGAAAGCATCCTCCATTTTTTTCGAGGCATCTTTATATCCCGAAACATACCTGGTAGCTTTACAAAAAGCGGTGTAAGCTTTCTTTGCATTGTCACGGCCATCCTTAGCCATAGCGGTTATTCCTAGCTGGTAATATTCTTCTGCTGCTGCATCTTTCGTTTCAGCCAATTGCACTGAAAAACTTTCTGCATTTACAAGTTTAAAGGCAGAAGGCTGATTTACGATTGCGTTATATGCATCCTGCAGCTTTTCATATTCCTCAATTATTTTATCATATTTCGCAGCATCCCGGCCTGCTTTCAGGGCTTCGATCTTTGCGAGGCGGTTCGCCTTTATATTTTTATACAATTCAGGAATTGCCTGTACTGCGTCTTCGTTATCATTATCCTTATTAAGCTTCTTTACAGCATCCTGTAAGGCCTTGTCTGTGTCACTTCTTTCCAAATATGATTTTTTAGAAGCTGAGCAGGCGGAAAGAAGGAAGGCAATAAGCAGAGAAAGGGTAAAATTTTTAATGTTCATGGCTGACAAAGTTAAGGGTGTAAAATCGGGATATGATCCGTTAGAGCGGAAAAGCGATACATAGTTTAATGAGACTGAGGCTTTTAACCGTTTTTTAACCACTGAACCTTCAGGGGGATGAGTAGCAACCAATCATCATTATATATTACCGTTTATCTATTTATTAGAAACAGCAGCTAAAATTGAATTTCCGTGAAATGCAGGACTGTAGGGCACTTTGCTCACTCCAGCATCCATTCACCACAAGCTACCTGAAAATAAATGGTATTATGTGTTGCATAGTACTAAAACTCCGTTTATATTTGTGCTGTAATCGGGCGGGAAATCCGGATTCCCGCTTGAAAAAAAGAATTCTAAAACAAAGAAGCCATGAATATTGAAAATACAGCCAGCCAGATGCGCAAAGGGGTTTTGGAGTTTTGTATTCTGTCCGTGATAAAGCAGGGAGAAGCCTATCCTTCTGATATAATAGACAAAATGAAGGCAGCCAATCTCAATATTTTTGAGGGCACTCTTTATCCCTTACTCACGCGGCTGAAAAATGCAGAACTGTTAAACTACCGGTGGGTGGAAAGCAACAGCGGTCCCCCGCGCAAATATTTTATGCTCACAGATAAGGGTTTGGAGTTTTACAAGGAATTGGAAAACACCTGGAGTGAATTAGCCAACGCAGTTCAGGCACTCACATCTTAAGCCCATATCTATTAAAAACTGCAACCAAAAAACTTTAAACAATGAAACAAGTTATCAATATTAATTTCCAGGGGCGTGTGGTGCCAATTGAAGTGACCGCCTTCGAGATCTTAAAAGGCTACACCGAAAGCCTCAGCAGGCATTTTGCCGCCGAGGAGGGTCGCGATGAAATAATAAATGACATCGAAAATCGGATCGGTGAGCTTTTCCAGGAAAAATTAAAGGACGGTGCAACCTGTATCACTGATGAACATGTAAGCGCGGTGATAAACAGTATTGGCCGGCCAGAAGAATTTGATGATGCGCAGTCTGCAGAAAATGCAGCGCGGGAATCGCTGGGAAATCAGCAGCCACAGAACCCTTTCGGTGCGGCAAAAAAGCTTTACCGCGATGAAAATGATAAGGTGATCGGTGGCGTGTGCAGCGGCCTTGCGAACTATTTTAATGTAGACGTAGTAGTTGTTCGAATCCTCTTTGTAATACTGGCTGTTTCCTTTGGTGTAGGCATAATTCCATACCTGGTGCTCTGGATCGCCGTACCCAGCTCTGCATCTGCACAAATTGGTGCTCAGAGAAAGAAACTCTACCGCGATACGGATGATAAAATAATTGGAGGCGTGTGCAGTGGTTTGGGGCACTACTTCGGCGTAAACGCCGGGATCCCCCGGATACTTTTCCTGATACCATTTCTAAGCTTTGCTTTTCGGTGGGGCCGGTGGGATAACTTCGACAATCTCATAAACTTCGGTTTTAGCCCCGGTGCATTCTTCATTTACGTGATCCTTTGGCTTGTACTTCCCGAGGCTAACACCACGGCAGAGAAACTTGAAATGAAAGGAGAGAAGGTGGATCTTAATTCGATCAAGAATTCGGTGATGGAAGAAATGAAAGGTGTTCAGCAGCGTGCGGAAAAAATGGGGCGTGAAGCGAGAATCGTTGCTGAAGCTAAAAGCAAAGTGATCGGTGCTGAGGCAGCAAGCTTTGCGAGAAGAAGCGGAAGGTCATTCGGAGACATAATCGCATTGCTGTTTAAGATTTTTGTGTACTTCGTACTCGGATGCATCGCCATTGCATTTCTTTTCGTGCTCTTCGGCTTCGGGATCGCCGCCGTAGGTATGTTCCCGCTGAAAGATTTCCTGCTTACCGATGGCTGGCAGAATGTTTTCGCCTGGGGCACTTTAATATTCTTCATTGTAGTTCCCATATTGGGAATCATCACCTGGCTGATCAGGCGGATAACAAAAGTGAAAACAAACAGGAGAGCGATGCGTTTTTCATTTGCAGCGATGTGGCTTATTGGTTTAATGAGTTTTATTTCACTCATCGTTTCCGTATCGCAGGATTTTCGGAATTCGTCAACACTCAACGAGCAGACAATAGCAATGGATTCTGCATCCATTACCAAGTTGGTGATAACCACTAATACTGAAGGGAGGAAATATTTCCGTACGAAGTGGTTCCGTTTCGAACCTTTTGAAGATATTGATGAAGACACTGCCTTTGTAAAGAACGTGCGAGTGGACATAGTAAAGTCGCCGGATTCAACTTACAAGGTTACACTTATGAAGATGGCTGACGGACGCAGCCGCCGTTATGCTGATACACTCGCTGCGATGATAGATTTTGACGTGATACAAAAAGATTCCGTTCTTCTTGTGGATCGGGGCATCCCTATCACCCGCACTCATAAATTCCGTAATCAACGTGTGGTACTTACCATTTATGTGCCCGTAGGAAAACAAATACGCGTAGACGATGATGTGCTGGGCTCTCACAGCATTCGTGTTGACGGGCCATGGGACAGCGATATAGATATGGAGTTTGAAGGAACTGAAGAAGGGTGGGAAACCAATGTTGATTATGTTATGCGTGAAGATGGTTTGTATACGCTTGACGGTGAACCTGCCGATACATGGAAATCCCGCAGTCGCACTGAGATGCATTACAGAGATGATTTGCAAGGTTCCGACAACTATCGTTATGAAAGAGGCGACGCGATTGATTCAACAGAAGATAATTTAAGAACAAGGGCACGATCAATGCGTGATTCGCTTGATCGTATAAAGCAGAAAATAAATGAGGATTTGCAGAAAGTTGAGCAGGATTTAAAAGAGGTGAATGTTGGCGCCGGGCCTACGGCTTTATTTTACAGCATCCCTTCTTTCAACCCGATGATGTTACAATATTAAATTTCGTTTCTAAGGTTAAAGTTGAAGTAAGAGAACGGCCTGCCCAATGGGTGGGCCTTCTTTTTTTGGGTAGTGTTGTGTTTTTTTGGCGGAAAGTTTTGCGGTTGCTTTTGGGCATTCCACTACGAATCCCCCTTCTTGCCCCGTTAAGCACTGTTTTGGGGAATTGACCGGCGTTTAAGTTTTGTAGAATTTGGCATTTCTAAATCTACAACAATGGTAAAACGTGGGATATTTCAAAAATTCAACCGGGCATTTCGAAGCGAAGAGGAATGCCGTCAGTTTCTATTTGATATAAAATGGGAAGATGGCTTTGCCTGCAAAAGGTGTGGCCACACAAAATGCTGGAAGGGCAGAACAGCATTTCACGCAAGATGTACAAACTGTGATTACGATGAATCCCTTACAGCGAACACGATTTTTCATAAAATTCAGATTCCTCTTATCAAAGCCTTTGCAATGTCGTTTCACATTGTCAATAGCAAAAATGGAATTTCAACCCTGGATCTGGCAAAACTGTATGGCGTGGATGAAAAGACCGCGGCAAGGTTCCGCTTAAGATGCCAGGAAGCAATGGAATCGTGGTTTTTGGAAGAAATTCGCGAAAAGGAAAATGAAAAACATTCTTCGATGGATGGTATTACATTGATGCATCGTGGAGAGAAAATGAATGGCTTGCAAAAAATTAATGTCACGCTAGAACAGTACTGTACTGATGATGGCGGGAAGTTAATGATCAGCAAAAGCTCAGTTCCGGAATTCGATAGAATTGTTCGGTGTGAACTTTTAGCCGGGAGCTATGTGGGTGAAATAAAAGATATTCGGGTATGGAATTTCAGAAAGTGGCTGGAAGGCACCCACCACCATTGCTCCCCCAAATATCTCAGGAACTATGAACATGAGTTTTACTTCAGGTTTAACAACCGCCATCGGTCAGATCAGATTTGGCATACTTTAATTCGGTCAATAATCACGCATAAGCGCAAATCTACAGGGCAGGGCGGTCTGATGACGGAATCGTGTGGCCTAAACCCTAACGGCAAGAAAACCCCTAAATTCAACAAATGAAAAACCTCCTCCCCCTCCTCCTCTCCCTCATTTCCCAACCTTCCACGGCTCAATCCTTCCTGGTCCCTTTTGCTAAAAACGATCTCTATGGCCTGATGAATGAAAAAGGCAAAGTAGTAACGAAAGCAGAATATAATGATGTCAAATGGCTCACAGGTCAGTATTTTAAAACATCAATTAAGCGCCAGCTTGATGACACTATAGAAACTACTCCCAATAAATTCTATATCCAAAACTCTGAAATTACTCTCACGGGCCTGATGTATGGCAATAAGGTGATTTTAAAAAATGAACCCTTTTATCATTACGAAATTCTCCCCGGCAAATGTATCCTCGCCAGAAGCGAAGGAACAAAACATACATTCACGCGGGAACAGTTTAAAAAGTACGGACAAATACCAAAGTTCGTGTCGCTGTTTAACCTTAATGGAGAAAACGTTTTTCCAAAAAATTTTCGTTCCCTTCAAATGGTTGATTCCACAGGTTTTCACCCTTCCTTAAAAGGCCATTCCCGTTTTATTTTATTCGCTGCAGAACTCGCAAATGGCAACAAGGGACTCATTATTTATGATGTCGTCAACCAAAATATCAGTGAATGGTTGGTTGAGGGGCTTGGTAACACAAAGCTTGTTCATGCCGATAGAGATAAGCATTCTTTCGCATTCACCGAAACGGATGGCTCCGGCTCTACCACGCGTTACCATGTTTTTTCCGATGGAGAAAAATTTCTGATCGAGAAGAAAAATGATCAACAGCCCATCGGTCGCGAAAGTGAACCCGACAGCAGATTTGAAACAGTAACAATGGAAGGCGACAATCATGTAGCAGTTCCTGATTTTAATAAAGAATCTCCCACTCCAGATTCTGTATTGCGTAAAAGATTCCGTCCTTTCTACACTCTTGTTAACGATTCACTTTTTTATGTGGTGTTCACAAACGAAAAAATATTTATACCGCTACCAAAAACACATTCACCGATTTTCCTTCGACCCCATTCAAAGCCCATCCAAAATATGCCGGTGATCACAAAAGCAAAGAGCAAATATTTTTTGGCTGACAGCGCCGGTCTACAAAAAACAGCCTACGATTCAATGATGTATTTCGGCAGCGATTTTCTCGTTTGGAAAAAAATCAATGGTAAACTTCAATGTGGAACAATTGATAAGAAAGGAAAAAATATTATTCCTGTTCTCTACGACTCCATCCACGCAGGTATGAAAGTGCTGAGCACGCAGTCTTCAAACATTAAAGATTCTACTTACCTGGTGTTTAAACCTTACCGGCAGCAGGGCTCGCGTGGATTTGAAAACGGTTCTCACACCATTTCAATATCCCAAACGCTCGTGGCATTTAAAAATGGCACTGCAATTTTATTGTCACCACAAAATGAACCTTTGTTGCCCCTCCACTTTAACATGATCGCGGAAAATTCCATTGATTTTTTCAAACCCGCCCAATCTAACTTTATCGTGGTGGAAAGAAATGGCAAATTCGGCGTTGCAAAAAGAGATCGAAATGAAATGAAAATAGAAGTGCCGGTCAGCCTTCCTTTCGCCCCGCTGTTTTGCTACGAAAACTATTTCGGCATTCCCGGGCTCACCGTCTACGGTTTGTACAGCATGGATTTTAAATTGAAAGGTTTCGGAACATCCGATGGAAAGATGATCGGATTTTAAACCAACAAACTCTCTAGGGCGTTTCCCCCGACCCCCGCACTTGCGGGGTCGGGGGCCGTGCTTGCCGCTGTATCCCCGACCGATGTCGGGGGATGCCGCTTTAATCCCTAACGCGCTATTGGTAAAGCAGCTTACTAATTAAAGATTGTGTGGGTCCACCTAACATCCTGATTCGAAAATTCCCGTTCGCGCTAATGTTAAGTCCCGCTTCTGCAAATTTCCAAATGGACATCATCTGGTCAGCAAATCGCCAAATCATCCTTACTTTTGCAGCCTAAATTTTCGGAATGAAACAAACGCCTTTTACAGGAAAACACATTTCGCTCGGCGCAAAAATGGCCGATTTTGCAGGCTTCAACATGCCAATTTCTTACTCAGGAATAAATGATGAACATGCTGCCGTTAGAAACAGTGTTGGTGTTTTCGACGTGAGCCATATGGGCGAATTCATTGTGAAAGGTCCGCATGCCCTTGAGCTCATTCAACGCCTTACTTCGAATGATGCCGCCAAACTTACTGCCGGAAAAATTCAATACAGTTGCTTCACAAATGATCAGGGCGGAATAATAGATGATCTGCTTGTTTATTGCCTTGAAGAAAATAATGCTTATATGCTGGTGGTGAATGCAGGCAATATCGATAAAGACTGGCAATGGGTTAGCAGCCACAATTCTAATAATGCTGAATTGCACAATATCTCTCCAAAAACAGGCTTATTGGCTGTTCAGGGTCCGAACGCCACACGTGTTATCCAGTCTCTAACGGACATGGATATACTAAACCTTAAGTATTACACATTCGTAAAAGGGAAATTTGCCGGAATAGATAATATCCTCATAAGTGCAACCGGTTATACGGGCGCAGGCGGAGTTGAAATTTATTTTGAAGATGAAGGCGATACCGGAGAAAAAATTTGGAATGAAATATTCAAAGCTGGCGAGCAATACAATATAAAGCCCGTGGGGCTCGGAGCCAGGGATACGCTCCGGCTGGAGATGGGGTTTTGCCTCTATGGAAACGACATCGATGATTCAACCTCGCCGCTCGAAGCAGGCCTCGGATGGATCACAAAATTCACCAAAGATTTTACAGCGCGCTCAATTCTTGAATCTCAAAAAGCGTCAGGAGTTTCCCGCAAGCTGGTGGGTTTTGAAATGATCGACAAAGGCATTGCACGCCACGATTATGAAATATGCGATAAGGATGGAAATGCTATCGGTAAGGTTACTTCCGGAACACAGGCCCCTTCATTAGGTAAGCCAATAGGTTTAGGTTATGTTCAAACTCCATTTTCAACATTAGAAACTGAAATATTTATCAAGGTAAGAAACAGCCTGCTGAAAGCTAAGGTGGTTAAAGTACCTTTCGCTTAGAATTTTATGCCAAGGAACACCAAACCGGCGCTTTTTACCTGCCTGTCGCCCGCACTACTTCATCTTTATGATGTTAGCAACAGCATTGTAGTGATAATCGATGTGCTCCGCGCTACATCCACCATTGCTACCGTTCTTGCAAATGGCGCAAAAGCAATCGTGCCGGTAGACAGCGTGGCTGAATGCATCCGCATCGGCAGGCAGATCGAAGCCATAACAGCAGGAGAGCGTGACGGACAGATAGCTGAAGGATTGCAATATGGAAATTCTCCTTTCGAATACCCGGTGGACTTTATCCAAAAGAAAACACTTGTGCTAACTACCACTAATGGCACAAGGCTACTCCACATGGCGCTTGAAAAAGGTGCGAAGGAGATTATCACTGGTGCATTCTCCAACTTTACTGCCGTGTGCAATCACCTTCTTAAAAAAAACCAGAACGTTATTCTTGCATGCGCGGCCTGGAAGGATAAAGTTAATATCGAAGACACCTTGTTCGCCGGTGCGGTAATCAAAGAACTCGGGGACCGTTTTACATACAATTGTGATGCCTCTCATCTTGCATTAAATCTTTATCAAAATGCAGCTCCGGATCTTTTCGGGTTTATGAAATCAAATAATGCTTCCCACTATCAAAGACTAACAGGTTTCGGCCTGGAAAAAGATATTCGCCACTGTTTAACCGTTGATACCGCACATGTTCTACCGGTTTATACCGGAGGAAAACTGGTGAAAGGAACGATTTAACAGCAATTTCTCCACAACATATTCGAAGCAGGCAAAAGGCTCAGTTATTTTCCTTTACTTTTGCAAATTGGCCTTTTCTGAACGGCCCTGCATGGGCATTTCGGAAAACTCTTTACCCTTAATATAAGCATGGCACTACCGCATATTATCAAACATATTTACAACAACGGCACAGACGAAGTTATCCGCAGAGGAAAGAAAATCCATGCTCTTGGTTTTGTTGAACTGGTTGACCATGACGAACTCATGAGCTCCGTGGTAATGCGTGTTCGCGACGATATCTACAACACTTATTACAAAGTAAGTATTCAGAAATACACCGATCCGAAACTAATGGCAATGCGATGCGGTTGTCCTTATAACCTCGGAGAAATTTGCCGTCACGAATCTGCTGCGCTTTTCCGGCTTCAGGATCTTATTGATAAAAATCTTCTGGGAGTTGCGGACATCAGGTATGATCAGCATCACACAGTGGCAAAGATGAAACACATTGATCTGAAAATCATAAAAGTGCTTTCTTCTTCCGCTATCTACGAACAGGCCGAAACCTTGTTGCGAACCTTAAAAGCAAATATCACCAGGGCGGCAGACGAAAGAGTGGAAGCTCAGCTTGCATTGAACGGAGAAGTTTTTCCAATTGTTATTCAAAAAAATGATGAACGAAATTTCGACACATCATGTACATGTGATGAAAGCCGTCATCCTCTTTGTGTGCACAAAACATTATTGTTCGTGCAACTGCTGAATTCATTCGGTCCTTTTTATTTTGACACCATAAGAAACTGGGATAAAGAAAAAGATAAACTGCTTCAGATCTATGGTTACAGAATCGAAGATGACCTTGAGGGCAAATTTGAGTTTACGTATAAGGAAGGAAAACCTTTTCTGAAAGTTTTGGATCCTTCAATTAAGAGAGTGTCTGCGCCTGCGGTAGTTCCCCGCCCTCTTAAACCTGCCGCAGGTTTGGAAGAAAAATCTTTTACCCACGTGGAAACCGAGGTGGACACTGCAACGAAAAAGCTGGGTCTCGTTTTTAATTTCAATGCTAAAACTTTCCCGGGTTTCACTGTAGATCTTGTACAAGGTGAGCCTAATGAATCAAATACCGGTTTCAGCGGCAAGTCTGAAGCCATCGACCTTTCAAAGTTTGTAAACACGGAAGTTTTTTCTGAGGAAGACAAACAGTTGTTGCAACAGGTAAGAAAGCTCCAGGATAACGAGGTTAATAAATACCTTAACAGAAATTCCCCATTTTCAGGTATTTGGGAAAACATCATTCATACTGATGGCGAGGATCTGCCAGACGAAACCAAAAGCCTGATAACCGAATACTTTCACCCTAAGCTCAGGAAAATTATTTCGGAACAATCTTCAAGCCATTTCGTGTATCGGTTACCGTTAGGGAAGAGCTTTAAGACCTCTAATTTACAACCGCTTGATCTTTCGGAGACACTCATTTCGCCGGTATTTAAGGTAACAGCTGTGAACGGCCATTTCGAAATGAAATGTATGTACAAAGCCGATGGCCAGCTTGTGTCGGTTGATGAAAACGATTCGGGGAGCAGCCTGCTGATTATTGAAGCCAATACCGCGTATTTGTGGAAGAACTCTGAAGACGTACTCGAAGTAGAAAAATTCACCCGAAACGGTGCCCTCAAATTGAACAAAGGATCCTGGGCGAACCACATGCAGCAGACCATTCTTCCCCTGGCCCGCAATTATCATGTGGAATTCGACAAAACACTGGTAAAAGAAATAAAACCGACAGCACCTGAAATAAAACTTAACCTCGTTGAAAAGGGAGACTACCTTGTTTTCCAACCGATATTTTCCTACAACGGTTTTGATGCCAAACCTTCAGACCGTGAAACCATCATAATACCGGATGGCGACAAGATCGTGCAGGTAACCCGCAACCCCGCTTTCGAAGAGTCTTTTATTTCCAGGCTTGAAAATCTGCATTCTTTGTTTATGAGGCAACCTGATGGAAGCCTCGCCCTGAAAGGTCCCGATGTTCTCAAGAATAACTGGTTCTTTCTTTTTATGGATGCCATGAAAGATATGAAGGTTCCGGTATATGGGTTTGAATCGCTGAAGAATTTCAGGTTCAATACCAGCCGCCCGAAAACCCATATTCATATGAGCAGCGGGCTTGATTGGTTTGATGCGAAAGTGCAGATCGATTTTGGTGAACAGCGTGTAGGCATTGCCGATATTAAAAGAGCACTCGCTTCGAAACAATCATTTGTGCAACTCGGAGACGGTTCCCTGGGTATCCTTCCGGAGGAGTGGTTGAAGAAATATGCTTTGTTGTTTAAGGTGGGAGACGGCAAGGAAGGAAACCTCCGTTTATCGAAATATCATCTGAGCGTTATCGACGAACTATACGAGAACCGGAATGAATCAGAACTAACCTTTGCGCTGGACGAGAAATTCGAAAAGCTCAGAGCGTTTAAAAAAATACCGGCCACTGAGGCTCCGCCGCATTTAGACCCGGTGTTAAGGCCATACCAGCTGGCAGGCTTCCGTTGGTTGAATTATTTGCACGATGTAGGCTGGGGAGGAATATTGGCAGATGACATGGGTTTGGGAAAAACCGTACAGGCGCTGAGCATGCTGCAGCATTATAAAACTGAAAACGGCGAACTGCTCGCGATTGTGATCTGTCCCACAACCCTGATCTATAATTGGCAGAATGAGGTGAAGAAATTTACACCGGAGATAAGCTGTGTGATACATCACGGTAATGCCAGAAGCCGCGACATTGAGCAGCTGAAAAAGTATAACATCATCATTACAACCTATGGTACGCTTCGTAGCGATATCAGCCTGTTTCTGAAATTCAAATTCGATTATGTTGTGCTTGATGAAAGCCAGGCGATAAAAAACCCTTCCTCAAAGGTTACCAAGGCTGCAAGCCTGCTAACGGCTACGAACCGCCTGTGCATGAGCGGTACACCCCTTCAGAACAACACCTTTGATATTTATGCGCAGATGAACTTCCTTAATCCCGGATTGCTTGGGAGCGTGGAATATTTCAGGAACGAATTTGCAAACCCTATTGATAAATTCGGAGAGCAGGAACAGAAAGAACATCTGAGGAAGCTTCTTTATCCTTTTATACTTCGTCGTACCAAGGAACAGGTTGCCAAAGACCTGCCCGAAAAAACGGAGACCATTCTCTTTTGTGAAATGGAGGCCGAACAACGCAAAATTTATGACGCCTTCAGAAATTCGTATCGCGAGAAGATCCTCGGAACCATCGATGAACAGGGAATCGATAAATCTCAGCTGACTATTTTACAAGGGTTGATGAAGCTGCGCCAGATTTGTGACAGCCCTTCAATACTCAATGAAGAAGAAAAGTTTCCGAACCATTCGATCAAGCTGGAAGAGCTTTCCCGCGAAATTGCTGAGAACATCGGCGACCACAAAGCGCTTGTCTTCTCCCAGTTTCTTGGAATGCTGGGCCTGATTCGGGACAAACTAACGGAAATGGGTATACGCTATGAGTACTTTGATGGAAGTACATCATCATCCGACAGGGAAAAAGCGATTCAAAACTTTCAGAATGATGAGGAGGTTCGTGTTTTCCTGATCTCATTAAAAGCCGGTGGAGTGGGCTTGAACCTTACCGCAGCAGATTATGTATACATAGTAGACCCATGGTGGAATCCCGCAGTAGAGCAACAGGCGATCGACCGTACACACCGTATCGGCCAAACGAAAAATATTTTTGCCTACCGTATGATATGCATTGATACCATCGAAGATAAAATTCTTCAACTCCAGGAAAAGAAAAGGGCCCTGGCTAAAGAATTGATTGCCGATGAAACCGGTTTTGTGAAGGCGCTCACGAAGGCAGATGTTGAATACCTCTTCAGCTAACACAATCACGTAAAACCTTACCTAAAAAAAATCCCCGGATTTTGTTCCGGGGATCTTTATTTTTTGCAAATTCTTTAAGAAGCTATAAAATTTTTTAACCTTCGGAATTCACGGTTTGAATCCGAAAAAAACAAGCTGTTTAATGCTTCTGAGAAGGCTTTAAGTACTGTGTTTAAGGTAAATACCTTGGGTTCATTTCTTTTCATATGAGTAGGATTTAAAAGACTAAACAAACGTACAATCTCCTCTTACTCCAATCAAGCGCAAAATTTCGGAATTTTCAGATCGGTAAATTCCGAAATGAAACCGTTATTTATACATATCCGGCCTTCTCCTTCTGCGATTCACTTTCTTATAAAATTTAATCGGATATATATCCGGGTTCTGCCTGAACTTATTAAAGAAGGCTTTGAGTGCGTACAATACGGGATGCTCCGTGGTGTAATTGTTCATATTAACTCCTTTTTCAATAGGTAAACGATAGGGTTATAAAAATTATTGCCCTCCCCGTGGTTAGCGGCGAAGGCAAGAATAAACATAACGAATTATTGCTCAAAAAATTGTTAATAATCAACAACCTGTACTTGCATCTCTGGCATTACGCGCCATTCATACTGCTGATTTCTCAATTGTGGCTCAAACCCCGCCTCCCTAATGGCCGACTGGATAGTTTCACTTGTAAAGCGATGAGGAGCTCCGGCCGCACTCACTACGTTCTCTTCGATCATAATACTCCCGAAATCGTTAGCGCCCGCGTTGAGGCAAACCTGCGCGATCTGCTTTCCAACGGTCAGCCAACTTGCTTGTATATTAATAATGTTTGGCAACATTATCCTGCTTAAAGCGATCATCCGGATGTATTCTTCCGGAGTTGTAAGGTTGTGTACACCGCGGATCCGGGCAAGTAGAGTGTCTGCATCCTGAAAAGTCCACGGTATAAAGGCTAAAAATCCCTTCGCCTCCGCAGGCTTCCTGCTTTGCACTTCACGGATCTTTACGAGGTGTTCAAACCGTTCCTGTATGGTTTCCACATGGCCGAACATCATGGTTGCTGAGGTGGTGATATTCAATTTGTGGGCTTCATGCATAATGTCGAGCCACTCCTGCGCGCCACATTTTCCTTTGCTTATCAATCGTCTCACCCTGTCTGTTAATATTTCGGCACCCGCGCCGGGAAGGCTGTCCATACCTGCGTTCTTGAGCGCCTTCAATACCTCGTGGTGCGTACTTTTTTCAAGCTTTGTGATGTGCGCAACTTCCGGCGGACCCAGTGTATGGAGTTTGATGTTGGGATAAAGTGTTTTAAGCTGTCTGAAAAGATCGGTGTAAAAAGATAGTCCAAGCTCAGGATGATGGCCCCCCTGCAACAAAAGCTGGTCGCCGCCGTATCTTACCGTTTCCTCGATCTTCCGCTTATAGGTTTCAATGTCTGTAATATACGCTTCGGCATGGCCGGGAATCCTGTAAAAGTTGCAAAACTTGCAGTTTGCTATACATACATTGGTAGTATTTACATTACGGTCAATCTGCCAGGTAACCTTACCATGAGGAACCTGCTTTCTTCTGAGAGAGTCTGCCACAGCCATCAGGTCAGCCAATGCAGCGTTTTCATATAAAAACACACCTTCCTCAACAGAGAGAAACTCAAAGTTGAGTGCCCTCATCAAAATTCCCGGAACATTCATAATTACTGGTTGTTTAACCGTTTGTAAAAACCGCACAAAATTACATTCATTCATCCGTAAATTGGTCAAAGACTGCTATGCGCATTATACTGTTCCTGGTCTTTATGATTTCTTTTTCATTCCTGAAAGGCCAGGTTACGGAAAGCGCCAGGGAATCCCGGCTGATCACAGTCATTCCCTTTAAAATGTACCATGGCGGAGTAGTTGTTCTCCGTGCAAAATTCGAACATGTACCAGACAGTCTGAACTTCATCCTTGATTCCGGGAGTGGAGGTATATCACTTGATTCAACTACATGCGAAACCTATCATATCCCTACCAGGCTAACGGACACAACAATACTGGGCATTGGTGGTTCCCGGCGCGTTCATTATTCATTTGACAAAACACTTAAGTTTCCGGGGCTCGAAGTGAATAACCTGGATTTTCATATTAATAATTATGAGGTGCTCACAAGCGTTTATGGCGAAAAGATCGATGGCATTATCGGGTATTCCTTTTTAAAGAGATACATCGTTCACCTGGATTATGAGCAACGTATCATGAAAGTTTTTTCAGCAGGGAAATACCGGTATCCGCGCCGCGGCATGATGTTGTACCCGCAGTTCCGCAGCATCCCCAACCAGGAATTCACGGTAGGGGATAGACGAAAAGTTAAGTCTAACTTTTATTTTGACACAGGCGCGGGACTATGTTTCCTTATGAGCGAAAAATTTGCAAAAGACAGTAACATACTTTCGGCAAAGCGAAAACCTGTTTACACGCAGGCAGAAGGAATGACAGGCAGACTGAACATGAGGCTGACCGTGGTGAGGGAAGTAAAGGTGGGCAAATACCGCTTTCGGAATGTTCCTACTTTTTTGTATGATGATGTAAGCAATGTAACTGCCTATCCTTATTCGGGCGGTCTCGTAGGAAATGACCTGCTTCGAAGGTTTAATATAACGCTCAACTACCCTGCAAAGGAGATTCACCTTCTGCCAAACCGTTTTTTTACTGACGGTTTTGATTATGCCTATACAGGTCTTGGAATATATTTTGTTGATGAAAGAATTCTCGTGATGGATGTTATTAAAAATTCACCGGCAGATGAGGGAGGATTCAGGGAGGGAGATGAAATTTTCGGTATTGATATGAATTTCTCCTTAAACATTCAGCAATACAAGTCGATTTTACAAAAGCCCAACCAGTTACTTAAGGTTTTTATAATTCGCGATGGCGTGCTCATGGAACTTTTCCTCAAAACCCGGAGTATTCTTTAATTGCCCCCTAAATTTGCCGTTATGATAAATTTTGAGCGCTTTACGCTTGACAATGGCTTGCGCGTGATAGTGCATGAAGATACAAGTACGCCGATGGCGGTCGTAGATGTAATTTATGATGTGGGTGCGCGGGATGAGGAAATTTCGCGTACTGGTTTCGCACACCTCTTTGAACACCTGATGTTCGGAGGAAGCAAACACATACCTGTGTATGATGAACCCCTGCAACTTGCCGGTGGCGAAAACAATGCTTTTACAACAAACGATCTTACCAACTATTATTGCCAGCTTCCATCGGAAAATATCGAAACTGCATTTTGGCTCGAGAGCGACAGGATGCTTAGTTTGGCATTCAGTGAAAAAAGCCTGGCAGTTCAGAGAAAGGTGGTAAGTGAAGAATTCAAAGAGCATTATATAAACAAGCCCTATGGCAATGTATGGCATGAACTGAGGCAGCTCGCATACCAGCGTCATCCTTATCGGTGGATGACTATCGGGAAGGAACTAAGCCATATTGAAACAGCTACGTTACAAGACGTGAAAAATTTTTTCAGCCGCTTTTACCACCCTGCAAATGCAGTGCTGGTGGTTGCCGGGAATGTACAGTTGGATGCGGTAAAAGAACTTGCGGAGAAATGGTTCGGGCAAATTCCTGCAGGCGACAGAACACCGCACCGTTATGATGATGAGCCGGAGCAGGAGGAGCCCAGGCGGAAGACAATTGAAGCAGATGTTCCGCTTGACGCGCTCTATAAGTGCTGGCACATTTGCTCACGTACAGATCCCGATTACTACGCAACTGATCTTATTACAGACATGCTGGGCGGCGGCGGATCATCCCGCCTTTACCAGTCGCTTGTAAAGGAAAAACAACTTTTTAGCAATATAGAATGCTACCACTTTGGTTCTTCAGACCCCGGTTTACTTGCTATCGAAGGAAAACTGATCAGCGGAGTAAGAATAGAAGATGCGGAGAAAGCAGTGGTGGATGAGCTTACGATGTTCCAACGGGAAGGCGTACCCGAAAATGAACTTGAAAAGGTGAAGAATAAAACTGAGAGTGCAATGGCTTTTGAAGATATGAGCCTAATGAACCGCGCAAGCAGCCTGGCCATGTATGAACTTTTGGGCGACGCCAATCTTATTAATACCGAACTTGAAAGATACCGCGCAGTTTCAACAGAAGATGTATTGCGGGTAAGCAGGAAGATCTTCCGTGAGAGTAATTGCAGCACATTGTATTACCTCGCAAAAAACAAAAACACCTAATGAACAGGAAACTCGCTCCAACAATAAAGAATGCGGTCGACTTCAGCCTTACGCTAAAACCTTACGACTATTTCGAACTGGATAACGGGATCCCTGTATACGCCGTAAACGCCGGCGCCCAGGAAGTGATTCAGCTGGAAATGGTCTATTTCGCGGGAAATAATTTTGAAAGGCAAACCGGAACTGCATCCTCAACAAACTTTCTTTTGAAGAACGGAACCGGCAGCCGCACAGCCTTCCAGATAAATGAAGAATTCGATTATTACGGAGCTTATTGCAGCCGCGCCTGTTACAATGAAACGGCCGTAATTAGCCTCCACTCACTCACAAGGCACCTTTCCAAGGTTCTTCCCGTATTGCAGGACATGCTATCGGATTCCGTTTTTCCTCAAACTGAGCTTGATATTTATAAGCAGAATTCACAGCAAAAATTGAAAGTGAACCTGATGAAATGCGAATTCGTTGCAGGAAGACTGATAAATAATTACCTGTACGGTTCAGATCATCCATATGGCCGGTCAACTCAATTGGAAGACATCGACAAACTAACGGTTGAGGATATACGAAAATATTACAATGATTATTATCTCAACGGATCCTGCGCGATTTTTGTTGCCGGCAAATTGCCCGCTGACATTAAGAACACACTGAATACACATTTCGGCTCCCTCAGTGCAGGGAAGCCCTCATTTAATACTCCGGTTATTTCTACATCTCCTGCAGCAGAAAAGAGGACCAGGGTTATAAATGATGCTACATCGGTGCAGGGAGCTATCAGAATAGCTTCACCATTTCCGAACCGCCATCATCCTGATTTTAAGAAGGCCGTTGTGCTCAACACTATTTTCGGTGGCTTTTTTGGGTCGCGGCTAATGGCCAACATCAGGGAAGAAAAGGGATATACATATGGCATTTACAGTTATCTCCAGAATCATATCGGTCACAGCGCCTGGGTGGTGAGCACAGAAGCAGGAAAGGATGTTTGTGAAGCGGCCGCGGCCGAAGTTTATAAAGAAATGAAACTTTTACGGGATACTCCTGTAACTAAAGAGGAATTGCTTCTTGTACAAAATTATCTTCTCGGCTCTGTTCTTGGAGATCTCGACGGGCCCTTTCAAATAATAGCAAAATGGAAAAACATCATTCTGAATAACCTTGGCGAATCATATTTTTATGAATCCATGGATGCCATTCGAAATGTGAACCCAACAGAACTTCAACAGTTGGCTAACACCTATCTTCAACCGGAAAATTTTTATGATCTGATCGTTTACTGATTAAATATTCTTTATGCAGTTTATTATTCGACTTTTAGTAACCGGTGTGGTGGCATTTGTTTTATCTAAATGGCTGGCTGGTGTGCATATTGATGGATTTAGTACTGCCGTTTTGTTTGCCCTGGTGCTGGCCGTGGTGAATGCATTGATAAAGCCATTACTGATCATCTTTACACTCCCGATAACCATCTTAACCATTGGGTTGTTTTTGTTTATCATCAATGCGCTGATGATTCTGCTTGTAGACAAAATGCTTGATGGCGTGCAGGTAGATGGATTCTGGTGGGCGCTTTTATTTAGTTTGCTCTTATCAGCGATCTCAGCCCTGCTTATTTCCCTTCTTGAAAAGGAAAATCGCAGAGATTAAGTTGCCCGCCCAAATGTATGCTGTGCACTTTTCTGATTAACTTGCTGCCCCAAATTGTGTTACATGGAATTTGATAAGAAGGGGCTTTCCGGGGAAATACTGGAGCAATTATATCGCAACCTGCTTTACCCGAGAATGATCGAGGAAAAGATGCTTGTTCTCCTGCGTCAGGGAAAGATTTCAAAATGGTTCAGTGGTATCGGCCAGGAAGCTATTGCCGTTGGTGCTACGATGGCACTGCATGATAATGAATGGATAATGCCTCTTCACCGAAACCTTGGTGTTTTCACAACGCGCAACATGCCCCTTAATAAACTGTTCATGCAATGGCAGGGGAACAAAGACGGCTACAGTAAAGGCCGTGAAAGAAGTTTTCACTTTGGCTCAAAAGATCATCATGTATGCGGAATGATATCTCATCTTGGTCCGCAACTGGCAATTGCAGATGGCGTTGCACTTGCATATAAATTAAGAAAGGAAAATAAAGTTTCGCTTGCCTTCAGTGGGGAAGGTGGCACAAGCGAAGGTGATTTCCATGAAGCATTGAATACTGCTGCCGTGTGGGATCTGCCTGTAATATTCATTATAGAAAACAATGGTTATGGCTTAAGTACACCTTCGAGCGATCAGTTCCGGTGTGAGAGTCTTGTTGACAAGGCGATCGGCTATGGGATGGAAGCGGTAAAAATTGACGGAAACAACATTCTTACTGTTTACGATACAATTAAAGGAGTTCGCGATTACTGTATCAAAAATAAAAAGCCATATCTCGTGGAATGCATGACCTTTCGCATGCGGGGCCATGAAGAAGCGAGCGGGGTGAAATACGTACCGAAACATTTGTTTGAGGAATGGGAACAGAAAGACCCGTTAAAAAATTATGAAAGTTGGCTTATTAATGAGAACATTTTCAACAACGATAAAATAGCTGCAATTCGGGCCGAGTTGAAGGAGAAAATAGAAGCGGAACTCAGCATGGCATACACGGCTCCGCCAATTGTTCCTGATACTGAAGAAGAATTGCGCGATGTGTTTGCACCGGTAACGCCTAAACGAAGTTTGATCATCAACAATTCAGATGTTGAATACAAACCTGACAATGCCACCGATAATGTAAAATTCATTTCCGCAATTTCAGATGCTTTAAACCTGAGCTTGCAACATCACCCGGAATTGGTAATAATGGGGCAGGACATTGCTGAATATGGCGGTGCATTTAAAGTGACCGAGGGCTTTGTTGAGAAATACGGAAAAGGGAGAATAAGGAATACGCCGCTTTGCGAAAGTGCTATAGTCGGTTCTGCGCTTGGCCTCAGCCTTGAGGGCATCAAGTCTGTAATGGAAATGCAGTTCGCCGATTTTGTTACCGTTGGTTTTAACCAGATCGTAAATAACCTGGCCAAGATTTACTACCGGTGGGGGCAAAACGCAGATGTTGTAATAAGAATGCCGACAGGTGGCGGGGTTGGTGCAGGTCCGTTTCACAGTCAGAGTAATGAAGCCTGGTTCACCCATGTTCCCGGTTTAAAGGTTGTTTACCCGTCCACACCCATGGATGCCAAAGGTTTACTGATCGCGGCGATAAACGATCCTAATCCCGTGATGTTTTTTGAACACAAAGCATTGTACAGAAGTGTGAGCGGTTCAGTGCCCGCCGGATATTTCGAAATAGAGATCGGTAAGGCAAAGCATGTTCGAGAAGGCGAGCACATCTCCATAATCACCTATGGTGCAGGAGTGCATTGGGCCTTAGAATACGCAGATAAGCATCCCGATGTTTCAATGGATATTCTTGACCTGCGTACACTGGCACCGCTTGATTATGATGCTATCAAACAAAGCGTGGAAAGAACGGGTAAGGTGCTGATATTGCATGAAGACACGCTGACGGGAGGTATTGGAGGGGAGATCTCCGCATGGATAGCCGAGCATTGCTTTTCCAATTTAGATGCCCCGGTGATGAGGTGTGCGAGTTTAGATACTCCTATTCCGTTCAATCTTACTTTGGAGAAGAATTTTATGGCGTACTCGCGGTTAGAAAGGTATATAGATGCGCTGTTGGAATACTGAACCACTCGCCCCACGAGGCATTGCTATACGATTCACGCTTTTAGCCCCGTTGCTCCGTTGGACGGGCATTCTGGCGATGATAAGGCACTTCAAAAAACGCAAATTCCGTAGAACTTACAGACCGATAGTAACGATTTCCTAACCGAATGGGGTAAATAAAGCCTTCAAATACCGATTAAAAACATTTTATTCAACTAATAGTTGTGGCGATATTTTTCACGAAATCTGCACGGGGAGCGGATACGGGGCGAAAAGGTGGATTCGGCAAATCACTTCCGGGAAAGCTGTTAGGCGCTGCCATTGGAAGCGGATAATCCTTTTCCACAACACCCAACTCCATTGAACTCCCCCCTTTACTCCCCCGGCACAAACTTCATTGAAATAGAATTCACACAATGCCTGGTATCTTTTTTAGTGAACCCTTCCCCCAAAAAAACATGGCCAAGGTGCCCGCCGCAATTGCTGCAAACAATTTCAGTTCGCATGCCGTCGGCATCCGGAATGCGTTTAACCGCCCCCGTTATCTCGTCGTCAAAACTCGGCCACCCGCAGTTTGAATTGAATTTATCTTCTGAGCGGTAAAGCGGCGCATCGCATCTGCGGCATACATAGGTCCCTTTTTCTTTATGGTTATTGAACTCGCCGGAATAAGGCCGCTCTGTTCCTTTATGCAGTATCACCGATTCTTCCTGTGGAGTAAGTTTATTATAATTCATGGTTTTTAATTTTTTGTTTTCCTCCGGGCTATCCCGAAAAACATTTGCCAGGTATGGCCAGTCATTTTGATTCCGCTTTGTATGTAAGGGCGCAGAAAAATGCTGCCATTGTTTATAATGGTAGAAGGCCTGCAATACGTAGTTATTAAAAGTAAGTTCCGAACTGGATTTTGTGAATTCATAAGAGGGTCGGTATCGGATAAGAAACGTATCCAGTTCCTCGCCCTTCATTCCCGTAATGCGGCCTACAAAGGCAGCACTAAAACGATGGTTAACATATTTTTCCTCTTCCTGCGCTATGAGCCTTTGTTGAAAATTTCTTAGTTGGCGGGTTCTCCGGAAACGAAAAATATTGATCAACTCGTTAATGTCTGCCCCAACGCCCCCGCCGGGCACTACCGAAGTTTCAAGTCCCGGTTTTTCGAAATTGAAAATATCAGCATACTGCTCCCGGTTTTCAATAGAATCCTGCCTGTAAGTTTTTGAAAAAACTTTCACTTCCTTCAAAGCCTTATACTTTGTGGCTATCGGCATTGACAAAGAAATGTTGAAGCCCTCACGATCGGATATGGAAGAAACTGCAAATTTGCGTGTGGGCTTCTGCGCATAAACGAAGCTGATACTATCTTCCTCCTTCACCCATATTTGGTACTGCCCCAACGAATCTGTTATGGCGAACAGTCCGCCGGTGCTTACCACCCTTACATCTTCCACCACATTTATTTTGCTGATGTCGTACACGGTTCCTTTCACAAGAAACTGCGCGGAAGCCCCCGTTGAAAATAAAATTGTAATCACAATTCCCGTAACCAGGGAGAAACATATTCTGAAACACCACCCCATAGCGGCTTACAAATTAAGAAGAAGACCCCGTTATCGGGCCGGGTTTAACGAGGATTTTACTTTTTTAACCCACTTCTCCACCTGTTTTGGATAGTGTTCCATTTCTAACCGGTGAATTTTTTCAGAAAGCGAATCAGGCGTGTCGGTGGGCTCAACTGTACATTTTTCCTGGAATATCCGGTCTCCATTATCATAATGTTCATCTACATGATGAATGGTGATTCCGCTTTCAGTTTCACCATTTGCAATTACTGCCTGGTGAACTTTCATACCATACATGCCCGGGCCCCCGTATTTCGGTAAAAGCGCCGGATGTATATTTATTATACGTCCCGGAAAGGCATCGATCAGGCTTTGGGGAACCTTCCAGAGAAAACCTGCCAATACGAGCAGGTCTGCAGCCGCACGTATCTCCGAGAGATACTTCCCGCTTGAAAAGCCCGCCTGTTCTATCATTAAGACAGGTATTCCTTCCCTTTGGGCGAGAGACAATACTCCTGCCCCCGGCTTATTGCATACAATTAATGTAATGTTTGCCTTTTTTGATTTTTTAGGGTCATGGTTGAAATACCGCACTAAGTTTTCGGCATTAGTTCCTTTTCCGGAGGCGAAAACGGCTATGCGAAGGGGTGGATCTCGTTTGATCAGCCCAACTGCCTGGAGAATCTTTCGCTCATACTGCCAGAAAAACCGGAACTGACCAAAAACGAACCCAAAAAATAAAAGCAATATTTGGTAACCAATAAGCAATACGCCAAGCTTGAGCAACCAAAATGAAAGAGACCATTTCTCGATATCAAGCCAGGCTGTAATTTTTGCAGTGATAAATGCAGCAGTTGTTCCGGTAACGGCAAAGGTGATCATTACCCAAAAAAACCTCCATCCGCTAATACCCCACTTTTTCTGAAGTTTTGTAAACATTTTGCCAATTTCCTGGTTTCGGCAAAGGTGCGTTGGAATGTCGATTATAAAAAAAATGTGGGCATTTATTGTGATTACATTATCATGACAAATAAAAAAATTCGCCCATGCTAATCGGCTGAAAGTCAGGCCAGCACTAAGGAAAAAAAAATAAGAATTGTTAGGATTATGTCATATTCCTGTCTTATGTTTGCAACCAAATCAGGAAATTTTCCACATTAGCCCGAACTGTCATGAGTGTATTTAGAAATTTCTTTAACAAATTCTTCGCAAGTTTTCTCCTCATAGTATTCATTTCTTCTTCGGTTTCTGCACAGGATGGTGAAGCTCTTTTTAAAGCCAATTGTGCGAACTGTCATAAGCCGGATGTCGACTTTACCGGGCCCGCATTAAAGGGATGGAAAGACCGCGTTCCTGAAGGCGACTGGATCTACAACTGGATTCACAACCCGGCAAAAATGATCGACTCAGAACCATACGCGAAGGCAATGGCAGCGAAGTGGAAGCCGGTGATCATGACACCTTTTGCGCAGCTTTCCAAAGAAGAGATCGATGCGATAATGACCTATGTGGATGATTACGCTCCTCCTGCTCCGGCAGTAGCTGCAGGTGGAGAGGGCGCGCCGAAAGAAGACAATTCACTTATATATGGTATCCTCACACTTGTGCTTGCACTTGTGGCCTTTATACTTCTCCAGGTAAACAGCAACCTTCGTAAACTTACAGATGAAAAAGAAGGCATCAAACGCGGTGAACCTGTTCCTTTCTGGAGAAACAAAACTTACCTGATGGCCGGAATTCTTTTGCTCTTTGGAGTTGGAGGATACTGGACGATCAATGCGGCAATTGGCATGGGCCGCCAGAAAAATTATCAGCCGACACAACCTATTTATTATTCACATAAGGTACATGCCGGCATCAACCAGATAAGCTGCCTTTATTGTCACGGTGGTGCGCAGGACGGTAAGCACGCAAACATTCCTTCGGTGAACGTTTGTATGAATTGCCACATGGCTGTGAAAGAATACAAGGGCGACCCCATTGTGCGTGAAGACGGGGTTCAGGTGAACGGAACTGCGGAAATAAAAAAGCTGTATGCTTACGCAGGCTGGAACCCTGAAAAAAATGAATATAATCCCGACAACAATGGAGACGGAATGCCGGATGGTTCAAGACCTATAGAATGGGTAAAGATTCATAACCTTCCTGATCACGTTTATTTTAACCATAGCCAGCACGTAACGGTTGGAAAGCAGCAGTGCCAAACCTGCCACGGCAATGTGCAGGAGATGGACGAGGTTTACCAGTTTACAGACCTTTCGATGGGATGGTGTATCAACTGTCACCGCGAAACCAAGGTTGATTTCCTTAACAAGGAAACCGGCGAAGGGAACAGGTTTTACAGTATTTACGAGAAGTTTCATAATGATCTGAAAGAAAATAAAATGGACAGTGTAACAGTAGGGCACATTGGTGGAACCGAGTGCCAGAAGTGCCACTATTAATCGCCTGCCCGCCTTAATTGAAAATCAATTTAATCACTAAACAGCCCTCGGGGGCCTGGGGTATATGAGTCAAAAAAAATATTGGGGAAATTTCGGACAGTTCAATCAGTCGGATGCTTCCAGGGAAGCTGCAGCTAACGAGTTTGGAGAAGACCTGCTTCCTGTGGAAGAATTGAATGAAGGCTTGCTTGACGGCAAAACTCCCCGACGTGATTTTTTAAAATATCTGGGTTTCAGCACAGCAGCGGCAGCCCTTGCAGCAAGCTGTCAGACTCCCGTGCGAAAGGCGATCCCTTACCTCCAAAAGCCGGATAATGTTACGCCTGGTATCGCAGATTATTATGCCTCCACCTTCGTGAACGGAGGAGATGCGATAAGTGTGATAGTGAAGCAGAGAGAAGGTCGACCCATTAAAATTGAAGGCAATGAACTGTCATCAATAACAAAGGGCGGAACAAATGCAAGAGCCCAGGCATCAGTACTGGATCTATATAACACTTCACGTCTTCGCCACCCGCTGCAACGCGCAGGAAATGATTATAAAGAAGTAAGCACCTTTGATGCTTTCGACAATATGGTGATGCAGGCGATTGCAAATGCAGGTGGTAAACAGGTCGTTCTGCTTACCTCTACAATAAATTCGCCTACAACACTTCAGGTGATATCACGCTTTCTGGCAAAATATCCCGGAAGCAAACACGTTCAATACGACGCATTCAGCAACAGTGGTATGTTGCTCGCGAACCAGGCAGACTATGGCAAACGCCACATCCCTTCCTATCATTTTGATAAAGCAAAAACTATAGTAAGTATAGGCGCTGATTTCCTTGGAACATGGATCAGCCCCGTAGAATTCAGCACGCAATACGCCGTTAACCGCAGAATGGGAGATGGAAAAAATTCCCGGCTTAGCAGGCATATACATTTTGAAAGTTTCATGAGCCTCACGGGTTCAAATGCTGATGACCGCTTCATGCATAAACCTTCCGAAACAGGAGCGATCGCCCTGGGCATTCTTGCTAAACTCGGAGGAAGCGTTTCTGCACCAAACGTTTCAGATGCAAATACAAAAAAAGGTATCGACCTGGCCGCTGCAGCATTGAACGCCAGCAAAGGTCAGGCCCTGGTGGTTTGCGGAAGTAATGATCCTGCAGTTCAATCTGTGGTGAATGCCATCAACGAAGCGATAGGCGCAAACGGCACTACAATAAACCACAGCATTTCTTCTAACTACCGTATGGGCGTAGACGCAGATATGGTTACGCTTGCAAATGATATGCAGGCGGGAAATGTAGGCGCATTGCTTGTTTACGATTGCAACCCGGTTTATTCTTATGCTGATGGTAAAAAATTCGGCGAAAACATGCTGAGGCTTCCTGTAACTGTTTCTTTCAATTCAACGATGGATGAAACAACAGAGTGCTGCAAATATGTTTGCCCTTCTCATCACTGGCTGGAAAGCTGGGGCGATGCAGAACCGAAAACCGGTTACTTCTCCATGATACAACCGGTTATCAATCCATTGTTCAAAACAAGGGCTTTTCAAACCTCGCTGATGAAATGGTCTGGATCGGGAGCCTCACCAACAGTAGTTACCACTTCAGATACATTGGGATTACAATCACCTTCAACTACAGACGGAGCCGACTACGAATCTTTCTTCAAAAGCTACTGGACAGCAAAACTTGGCGGTGAAGCTAATTATAACAAGGCACTGCAAGACGGTGTGGTGGAACCCGCGGGTGCACAAGGCCCCGCGCCATCAACGACAGGAGCAGCAACTGATTCGCTTGCTACCGGTACCGCCGCAATCACATCTTCGTTTACCCGTGGCAGTTATAACAGCGCAGGCCTCGCCGACGCTGCAAACAGGGCAGGTGGAATAAAAGGAGGCAATGTTGAAGTGGTGTTTTATGAAAAGGTAGGTGTTGGCAACGGTAGCCAGGCAAACAATCCCTGGCTTCAGGAAATGCCTGATCCTATAACCAAGGTTACCTGGGATAACTATGCTATGGTTAGCCCTGCTCTTGCGAAATCCCTCACCGGAATTGATGTGATGGGAAATAAAAAACATGCAGATGATTACGAGGTTCACCCTGAAAAACCGGTGGTGAAGCTTACAATAAATAACAGGAGTGTTGAGCTGCCCGTAATGATCGTGCCGGGTGTTCATCCCTCCACTATTGCGGTGGCTGTCGGGTATGGTCGCGAAAGTGCAAATAAAGATCACAGCATTGAGCGCATTGGCCGCTCGGCTACGGGAGCCGGTAAAAATGTTTATCCGCTGATAGGTTTTAACGGAGCCGCATTTCTTCACACCGCGGTTGCAAGCGTTGAGAAAGTTGCCGGAAAATATGCGCTCGCCCAAACGCAGGTTCATCATTTCACCGAGGGACGTCCTGTGATCTACGAAACTAACCTTGCCGCATACACGAAAGATCCAAAAGCTTTAATGTCGCATATCCGTGCGGAAAAATTAAACCTCACGGCATTCGGCAGCAAAGACTATGTAAAAGATGCAACCATTTACCCGCATCATGAAAAGCCCGGGATCAAATGGGGAATGAGCATAGACATGAACACATGTACCGGTTGCAGCGCCTGCGTGGTAGCATGCAACGCGGAGAATAATGTGAGCGTGGTAGGTAAAAAAGAAGTTGCCCGTTATCATGATATGCACTGGATGAGGATCGACCGCTATTTTACAGGAGATCCGAACAATCCGGAAGTGGTTTACCAGCCGATGCTTTGCCAGCATTGCGATAATGCGCCCTGCGAAAACGTTTGCCCGGTTTCCGCCACCAATCACAGTAGTGAAGGCTTGAACCAAATGGCCTACAACAGGTGCATCGGTACAAGATATTGCGCTAATAACTGTCCGTATAAGGTGAGGCGTTTCAACTGGATGGACTATAACGGTTCTGACAGCTTTGCAAACAACCAAAAGCCGATGATCGGGCCATATCTCAACGAGGTTACCGAGCAGATGAATGATGACCTCACAAGAATGGTGCTTAATCCGGATGTTACCGTGCGCTCACGCGGGGTGATGGAGAAATGTACTTTCTGTGTGCAACGTTTGCAAGACAGTAAGCTTGAAGCGAAGAAACAGCAGAACCCTGCATTGGTGAGAAACGTGCAAACGGCCTGCGCTCAGGCATGCCCAACAAACGCTATCACTTTCGGTAATGTAAATGATAAGAAGAGCGAGGTATACAAACTGAGAAATGTTGAACAAACCGACAGAACTTTCTATGTGCTCGAACAGCTTCATACATTAAGCAATGTGAGCTACATGGCGAAGATCAGGAATACAGACAGGGAGATTGGACAAGATCATGGTCATAGTGAAACGGCTGTTCATGGTGAAAAAGCACCTGCGGCTCATTAATTAAAAGGCAAGCAGAATTTAAAAATTAAAAAGTAAAAATTAAGAGCGAAGGAGAATTTCCAACTTTTGACTTTTGACTTTTGACTTTATACTTCAGAATATGTCATTACTCAAATACGAATCGCAACAAAGGGAACCGTTGGTGAATGGTAATAAAACGTACCACCAGGTTACGGAAGATATCATCAGCCCGATAGAGATGAAGCCCACGAAGTTGTGGTATATAGGTTTCTGGATCAGCGTTGCGTTGTTGCTTTTCGGGGTGTACAGCGTTTACCGTGAAGTTACCTACGGTGTGGGCCAGTGGAACCTGAACAAGACCATCGGCTGGGGTTGGGATATCACCAACTTTGTATGGTGGGTAGGTATTGGTCATGCCGGAACGCTTATCTCCGCCATCCTTCTTCTTTTCCGCCAGGGCTGGAGAACGGGCGTTAACCGCGCTGCTGAGGCGATGACGATTTTCGCGGTAATGTGCGCCGGCCAGTTCCCTATCTGGCACATGGGCCGTGTATGGATGGCCTTCTTCGTATTGCCTTATCCAAATACACGCGGACCGCTCTGGGTGAATTTCAACTCACCACTTCTTTGGGACGTATTCGCGATCTCCACTTACTTCACTGTATCATTATTGTTCTGGTATTCAGGTTTGCTGCCTGATCTGGCAACGGTGCGCGATCGTGCAAAAACAAAACTTCGTAAGCTATTATATGGTGTGGCCGCTTTCGGGTGGACCGGCAGTACCAAGCACTGGCAACGCCATGAATCACTTTCACTTGTACTTGCGGGTTTAAGTACGCCGCTTGTATTGAGTGTACACACGATAGTATCCTTCGACTTTGCCACTTCCGTGATACCGGGCTGGCACACCACCATCTTCCCGCCCTACTTCGTTGCAGGTGCCATCTTCAGTGGTTTCGCCATGGTGCAAACTCTCTTGATAGTAGTAAGAAAGGTGATGAATTTGCAGGATTACATTACGCTTGGCCACATCGAAGCGATGAATAAGGTAATTGTGCTTACAGGTAGCATTGTAGGTTGTGCCTACCTTACTGAGTTGTTCATTGCCTGGTACGGACAGAACCCTTACGAGTGGTATGCGTTCAAGGAAAACAGGGCAAACCTTATGTCTCCCTACGGATGGAGCTACTGGTTGATGATGTTCTGCAACGTTGTATCGCCACAGTTATTCTGGAGCCGCAAACTGCGCCGCAACATCACCGTTACTTTCTTCATGAGTATTATAGTGAACATCGGTATGTGGTATGAGCGCTTCGTGATCATCGTTACTTCAATTTATCGCGACTTCCTTCCATCAAGCTGGAGTAATTATTACAGCCCGACCATTTACGAGATCGGTTTCTACCTCGGTACTTTCGGACTGTTCTTTACTTGCTTCTTCCTTTTTGCGAAGTACTTCCCGGTTATCGCCGTGGCGGAAATCAAATCGATATTGAAAACCAGTGGTGAGAACTATAAAGCGAAAATGACGGATATAGAGAAAGCTGATCCCGAACGTTTTTACCAGGAAGAGGTCGGGCACGCGCATGCTCATTGATGCTAACGGTACCGAATAAACGAAAATGAATGAACCGGGCTGAGGCCGGGAAAAAATAAAAGTTGAAATAATATGGCCGGAGGAATAAAAAAATTTGTGGTAGGGGCTTTTGATGATGAAGCCGTGCTGTTTCCTGCTGTGAAGAATGTTCGCAAGGCAGGTTATAAGATCCACGATGTTTACACGCCATTTCCTGTGCATGGTCTTGATCATGCAATGGGGATCCGCGAAACAAGCCTGCACACGGCGGGGTTCATCTATGCGGTGGCGGGAACCTGTACAGCACTTGGTTTTATGAGCTGGATCTTCACGAAAGACTGGCCGATAAACATCGGTGGTAAACCATTCTTCGCCCTTCCTGCATGGATACCCATCACCTTTGAATTGACAGTGCTGTTTTCTGCAGTTGGCATGGTGCTTACGTTTTGCTATCTCTGCCAGTTGTCGCCATTTGTAAAAAAACATCATTTCCACCCACGTGCAACAGATGATCTTTTTGTAATGGCAATTGAGTGTACCGACAAAACAAATGATGGTGAGGTGCAACAGTTTTTGCAGAACGCCGGCGCGAAGGAGGTAAATGTGCAGGTTGCTGAAACAGGGTGGTGGCTTGGAAGATACGATCGCGAGCAAAAACTTTACCGCGACGAAAAAGGATATTGATTCAAGAAGCTATAATAGTAATAAGCGTACGGATGAAAAATTTTAAACTATTCAGTGTTTTAGCAATAACCGCAGCCGCAGCAGTGTTTGCGGGCTGCAATGCAGGTGGAAATAATCCGGGGCGGGTGTATATGCCTGATATGGCTTACAGCCGTGCATATGAAGCTTATGCCGGTCACGATTCATCGATCATAACCACTGATGCTTCAAAGCGTGGCGGAAAGGCGATCTATTATGATGCACACCCGGTACATGGAACTGTAAAGCGCGGCGAAGAGCTTCCTTATTCAGGATCGAATGACAGCACGGGCTACAGGCTCAGCGCAAACCTGGAAAATCCGTTGAAAGATATGAGCATCATCGAAATGCCGGAAGCACAACGCTTATGGCAGATCAATTGCGCAATTTGCCATGGCGACAAGGGTTCCGGAAATGGTCCTCTTTCAACAAGCGGTAAGGTAGGCGGTGTGGCTAATCTCACCCTTCCTAACTACGTTGCAATGAAGGACGGAACGATGTTTCATGCGGTTACATACGGCAAAGGATTGATGGGGAGCTATGCTTCCCAGCTTAACAGGCGCCAGCGCTGGATGGTGATCAATTATATAAGAACACTTCAGCCTGCCGCAGAAAGTGCAGCAACACCGGCGCCGGCAGACACAACAAAAAAAGGATAACACAGAAAAATACTTTTTAGATGAATCATCAATTTGAATTACCGGGCAGTTATAAGAAGTGGACACTTGGTTTAATTATCGCCGGTATCATCGCTTTGCTGTACGGGTTTATAATGTATCATCCCTTTGCACATGCAGGTCACGGTGAAAATGTAAACAGCACACGCTTCTGGGCAGTACTTCTCCAAAACAGTGTGTACTTCCTCCTGGTGGTAAATGCAGCGATGTTCTTCCTCTGTGTTACCACTATGGCAATGGGCGGATGGCAGATCGCATTCCGCCGCGTGACGGAAGCCATCTCAAGCGCAGTGCCGGTGTTGGGCGTTCTCACCCTGATTATTGTATTGTCGATCGTTTGGGGCGGCCGTACAGATATCTATCATTGGATCGACAAGGAAGCGGTTGCAAATGATCCGATCTTAAATGGCAAAAAAGGCTTTCTGAACCCCGTGTTCTTTTCAGTGTTTTCAATCGTAACTGTTGTTTTATGGTGGCTGCTTGGTAAGAAAATGAGAAGCCTGAGCCATGAAACTGATAAAGGTCCGATGGATTATGAAACATCCAAAAAATGGATTTGGGATAATACGGTATGGGCTTCCCTGTTCACGGTTGTATTTACATTGTCAGTTGCCTCTACGTTGCCATGGCTTTGGTTGATGAGCATTGATGCACACTGGTACAGTACGATGTACAGTTGGTACACTTTCGCGAGCACTTTCGTTGCTGGCATCGCGCTGATCGCAATTTTTGTGGTTTGGTTGAAAAATCGCGGCCAGTTGGAATATGTCACCGAAGAACATCTTCATGATCTTGGAAAATTCATGTTCGCATTCTCGATCTTCTGGACCTACCTCTGGTTTTCGCAGTACATGCTTATCTGGTACAGTAACCAGCCGGAAGAAACCAAATATTTTATCGAAAGGATCGGAACAGCAGAAAAAGCCGGCCCGTACAAAGGAATATTTTTCTTTAACCTGATAGTGAACTTCCTCGCTCCATTGCTAATTCTGATGAAGAAAGGAACGAAACGTAATTGGACGGTGATCACCTTTATGGCGGTGCTGATCATTTTCGGGCACTGGATAGATTTCTACCAAATGGTAATGCCGGGAACAATGCGCGACCATGCACAGCTCATGCCTTTTGAATTTGGTATTGCATGCCTTTTCATCGGGCTTATCATGTGGACAGTCGGAAGATACCTGACAAAGTATCCGTTGAATGCTAAATATCATCCTTTCATGAAAGAGAGCATGATACACCATACGTAGAATAAAAGAAACGAAAGAAAATACAAAACTGAGCAGCGTCTCTTTTCACGAAGAGAAACAAAAATTATAAAAAATGAAAGATCTGTTTGTGGTTGCCATAGTTGTCATGGTCATTGTGGTGATTTTTCAAATTGCCAAGGCAAGCGAATATGTGAGCATACTGAAAGGTGAGGAGAAATCGCGTAAACAAAACAACAGGATCAATGCGTTCCTGATGCTGGCCTTCCTTGTAATCGGCCTTGCCGGAGCATGGTACTGCAACCATCTTTATTATGGCAAAACCTTATTTCCACAAGGATCTGCATCAGTGGAAGGTGAAGAAATAGATTCAATGATGATGGTAACGATTGCCATCACCGGTGTTGTGTTTGTGATCACTCAAATTTTGTTGTTCTGGTTCTCGTTTAAATACCAGGAAAAAGATAATCGCAAGGCATACTTCTTTCCTCATAACAATAAGCTCGAAATTGTGTGGACGACCATCCCGGCCATCACACTCACAATTCTTATTGTTATCGGTTTAAAATTCTGGTTTAAAATTACCGGTGAACCTCCAAAAGGACACCTTCTTGTTGAAATCACGGGCCACCAGTTTGGCTGGGATATGCGCTATCCTGGAAAGGATGGAATTTTCGGACAGAAGAATTTCAAACTTTATAACAAACCTTCAGGTAACAGTCTTGCAGTAGATTTCAATGATCCGGAAAGTCATGATGATATACGTACCACAGAAATGCGTATCCCTGTGGGCCGGCCGGTGAAGCTTGTAATTCATGCGCAGGATGTGATTCACAGCGTTGGTCTTCCGCATTTCCGTCAAAAGATGGATGCTGTTCCCGGCATCCCAACCACACTTTGGTTTACGCCAAAGTATACTACCGAGCAAATGAAGGAAAGAACAGGAAATCCGAATTTCGTTTACGAGATCGCCTGCGACCAGATGTGCGGTAACGGACACTTTTCGATGAGGGGCGTGGTTGTTGTTGATACAGAAGAAGGTTACGAGAAATGGCTTGCGTCACAGAAGCCGGAATATTTTTCACTGTTTCCTGACAAAGCTCCTGCAGCCCCGGCACCGGCCGGCACGCAGGATAGTGCAAGAGCACCATTGGCGCAGGCAGCAGTTATTAACTAATAGGTTTTTTAATTTATTTATATTATGAGCAGCGTAGTTTCCTTGCACGATTCACACCTACATTCCGGCCATGATGCCCATCATGAGCATCATCACCATGAAACATTTATCACAAAATATGTTTTCAGCCAGGATCATAAAACCATCGCCAAGCAGTTCCTTATTACAGGTATAATCTGGGCGATCGTAGGTGCTTTGTTTTCCGTGATCTTCCGTTTGCAACTGGGTTTCCCGAATACTGCTTTCCCGATTCTTGAAGATCTCCTGGGCAGCTGGGCTCCGGGCGGAATTCTTTCGCCTGAATTTTACTACGCGCTGGTAACCATGCACGGAACCATTCTCGTGTTCTTCGTACTAACGGCAGGGCTTAGTGGTACTTTTGCCAACTTCCTTATTCCTTTACAAATAGGGGCAAGGGATATGGCATCACCGATGCTGAATATGCTTAGCTATTGGTTCTTCTTCGCTGCATCAATAGTAATGGGAGCATCGCTTTTCGTGCAAACTGGTCCCGCAAGTGGTGGGTGGACGATCTATCCTCCTCTTAGTGCGCTCGGGGACGCTTCTCCGGGAAGTAAGATCGGTATGGATCTTTGGTTGATATCAATGGCTCTTTTCATTATTTCACAATTGCTTGGTGGTTTGAATTACATCACCACCATTTTGAATATGCGTACCAAAGGCATGAGCATGACGCGCCTGCCCTTAACCATTTGGGGATTGTTCTTTACCGCTGTTCTCGGGGTATTGTCGTTCCCGGTATTGTTGTCTGGCGCTATTCTGCTGCTGTTCGACCGTAACCTTGGTACAAGCTTCTTCCTGAGCGACATCATTGTTGCCGGTAAGGTATTGCCCAATGAAGGTGGAAGCGCAATTTTGTTCCAGCACCTTTTTTGGTTCCTCGGTCACCCCGAAGTATATATCGTAATTCTTCCCGCGATGGGAATGGCCTCCGAGATCATTTCGGTAAACAGCCGGAAACCGATCTTCGGCTATATGGCGATGGTATTTTCTTTCTTTGCGATCACCATTCTCGCCTTCATCGTATGGGCGCATCACATGTTCGTCACGGGTATGAATCCTTTCCTTGGGTCAATATTCGTACTGCTGACCCTTCTTATCGCGGTGCCCTCGGCAATTAAGGTGTTCAACTGGCTTACCACCATCTGGCGCGGAAACATCCGCTTTTCACCTGCAATGTTATTCGCCCTGGGCTTTGTAAGCATGTTCATCAGCGGTGGCTTAACGGGGATATTTGTTGGAAATGCCGCATTGGACATACAGCTTCACGATACCTATTTCATCATTGCACACTTCCATCTTGTAATGGGTGTGGCGGCATTCTTCGGAATGTTTGCAGGTATATATCATTGGTTCCCGAAAATGTATGGCAGATATATGAATAATACGCTTGCATACATTCACTTCTGGATCACCCTCATCGGCGCATATCTTATTTTCTGGCCTATGCACTATACCGGGTTAGCGGGTATGCCTCGCCGTTACTATGATTATTCAAACTGGGAATCATTCAAAATGTTTGAGGGCCTGAATCAATTCATAAGCATCGTGGTGATACTGGTTTTCCTTACCCAACTTCTTTTCGTTTTCAATTTCTTCTACAGCATCTGGAAGGGAAGGAAGGTGAGAGAATTGAATCCATGGGGTGCAAATACACTTGAGTGGACAACACCTATCCGACCAGGGCACGGAAACTGGGTGGGAGAAATTCCGGAAGTTCATCGCTGGCCCTATGATTACAGTAAAGATGGAAAGGACTTCATTACACAGGTTACTCCTGTTACTGAAGATGAGAGTAAGCATTAATTAGTTCATTAAAATATAGTAACGATTTTCCTGCCGGGCAGGTCAGGAATTTCGGATACAGAGATGGAGGAAAGGAACGATACCATAGCCAATTCAAGATCATTTGCATTGGCGAGTAAAGCGAAAGATTATTTTCAACTGATCAAATTCACTTTAAGCTTCATGGTGGTGTTCAGTTCGGTGGTTTCTTTTCTTCTCGCACCGGGTATCACTTTTCACCTGCCTACAGTTCTTTTATTATTCATTGCAGGCATGTTTATTACAGGATCTGCCAATGCTATAAACCAGGTGCTCGAACGCGAGACGGATGCAATGATGCGACGTACTGCGGGGAGGCCGGTGGCAGCTAAGCGGATGACTGTTCAGGAAGGATACACCTTTGCCGGTGTTTGCGCAGCAGCAGGCGTGATGATGCTTTGGTATTTCTTCAACTTCACCAGCGCAGCATTAGGCCTCTTCAGTTTAATTCTGTACGGCTTCGTTTACACCTACCTGAAGAAAGTGAACAGCATTGCGGTTCTTATCGGCGCAATTCCGGGTGCGCTTCCCTGCCTGATCGGCTGGGTGGCAGCAACAAATGAATTTTCTCCCGGAGGTTGGGTGTTGTTCTTCATCCAGTTCCTTTGGCAGTTCCCACACTTTTGGGCAATTGCCTGGGTTGCACATGAAGATTATAGCAAGGCAGGGTTCAAGCTTCTTCCTAGCGATAAAGGTCCGACCAAATTCACGGCACTCCAGGCTGTTATTTACAGCATGATGATGATTCCGATAGGATTGTTGCCGCACCTGGAATTGCCCGGGGTTGCAAACTTCCCGATGAGCGGCAGCATTAGTTTGTGGATCGTTCTCATCTGCAATTTGCTTATGGTGATGCTGAGTGTGAACCTGTATTTAAAAATGGATAAGAAGGCGGCGAGATTTGTAATGTTTGGCAGTTATATATACCTGATGGTTGTTTTTTTAAGCATGTATGCGAACAAGCTTTAGAACACTGAAAACTGATTTTTGAAAAGTATGAATACTGTGGCGTTGGAACAGAGAAATAAAATTCACCCGCACAAGTTTACCTTGTGGATGGGTATTGGAAGTATACTGATGATGTTCGCCGGTTTAACCAGTGCATTCATCGTTAAGAAAAACCAGGCGAACTGGATCACCTTTGAGATCCCGCCGATTTTTTGGTTTAGTTCTTTGGCAATTATTTTAAGCAGCATTACGGTAATCCTCGCCGGGCGCGCTTTTCGCGACAGGCAGATGAAACGTTACCGTCAGCTGTTAGTGATTACGGCATTGCTGGGTATCATCTTCGTGGTGATGCAAACAATAGGCTTCACGGACATGTGGAACCAGGGTTTAACTGTAAATGCAACAGTGTCAGTTTCCTTCCTTTACGTGATCGTGGGGCTTCACGCTCTGCACGTGGTTGGCGGGGTGGTCGCACTGTTAATAATGGTATTAAAAGCATTCAGCAGAAAGCAAAAAATATACAGTTCGGTGCCAATTCAACTCGCGGGCACTTACTGGCACTTTGTTGATCTGCTTTGGATCTACCTGTTGGTTTTCCTGGTGATGATCAGGTAATGCGACAGATTATTTGAAAAACTTAGAACTCGATTAATATGGCAACAGGAACAATTCCTGCGGGAACAAAATGGTGGAGCGGGGGAAAAAGCCCCTACAATGCCAGCTATGGAAAGGTGATGATGTGGTACTTTCTGATGAGCGATGCCTTTACATTCGGCGCTTTTCTTATCAGCTACGGTACGGTACGGTTAAGTTCAAACTACTGGCCCGATCCTAACCATGTGTTCAATGCATTTCCATTTGCAGGTCATGCTAACCTTCCGCTTGCATTTGTGAGTTTGATGACCTTCATTCTCATCTTTAGCTCCGTGACAATGGTACTCGCAGTGCATGAGGGTCATAGAATGAACCGTAAAGGCGTGGAGAAATACATGATCCTCACCATCCTCGGTGGTATCGCCTTCCTTGCCTGCCAGGCATGGGAGTGGACGCATATGCTCACCGGTTCTATGGACGTATTGGTGAATGGAAAAATAGAGCAGTGGCCGACAACCGTGCTGAGAAACGCTTATGGGCCCATGGTTGAACATAACGGGCAAATGGTGGCCACTCCGGGGCCTGCACTGTTCGGAGGATTCTTCTTCGGCATCACGGGTTTCCACGGTTTCCACGTGTTCAGTGGTGTGGTTATTAATATAATCATGTACATAAAGGTTCGCCTTGGCCATTTTGATCAACGCGGGCATTATGAAATGATCGAAAAAGCGGGCTTGTACTGGCACTTTGTAGACCTTGTATGGGTGTTCGTATTCCTTTGCTTCTACCTGATTTAATAAAAGAAACAACTAAAAAATATTATGAGTCAGCATCATTCAGTATCACCTTCTCCCGAAATCGCTTTCCCGGTTGAACACCACGGCAGCACCAAACGGATATGGAAAACCTTTTGGATCCTTTCCGTGATCACTATTGTGGAATTGGGTATCGGCCTTGCTATCTATAACATTCACAAAGGCCCTAACCCAAGCGAAATGCTGGTGATGTTCTTTAAAGGGGCAGTGTGCATCCTTACTCTTGCGAAAGCTTATTACATCGTTGCTGTATTCATGCACCTTGGCGATGAGATAAGGAATTTTATTATGTCTGTTGTAGTTCCTTTGATGTTATTCATCTGGTTTATCATAGCATTTCTTATGGATGGAAACTCTTTTCGGGTGTTGAAAAATACCAATGCATACACTATCGAAAAAACTACAACTGCTCCCGCAGCGATCGAAAAGGGAAAGAAAGATTAGTAATAGTTTCCATAACCTTCATAACATAACATTAAAGCCATCATTCATGAAAATGGACGATGGTTTTTTATTTTTGCAGCCTTATGAGAAAGTCTGTTGTACCTGCATTATTCGTTGCGCTTTTAATTCCACTGATAAGTTATTTCCTGATCAGGCATTACGGCAAGAATGCCGCGAATCTTCCAGGACGATATTTTTATGACAGCGTGGTTGTGAAAAGCAACGGCAATAATGATACGATCTGGCACAAGGTAAAAGACATGAGCTTTACTAACCAGATGGGAAAGCAGGTGAAACTATCCGATGCAAGAGGCAAGGTGATCGTGATGAATTTTGTATTCACCAGATGCCCGATCGTTTGCCCGGGCCTTACGAAGAGCATGAAGAAACTTCAGGACAGTTACATTAAAAATCCGGGCATTGTACAATTTATTTCCGTAACGGTAGACCCTGAGCATGACAGTGTTCCAAACCTGCGCAAATTTGCTGACCGGTTCAATGTGAACCATGACAGTTGGTGGTTCGTTACCGGTGAAAAATCCGCCATCTATGATTTTGCATTGGGAGAAATGAAAGCGAATATTGCCGACCCCGGTATTGATACAGCCTTCATTCATACAGAGGATTTTTTCCTTCTGGACACTAACAGGGTGGTAAGAGGATGGTATAGCGGGTTCGATACGATGGAGCTCGCAAAACTTGCGCACGACATTCCGGCACTAAGGCTGGAGAAAGATAAAAGTAAATCGTCACTAACGCGGATTTTGGCTCCAGCTCTGCCCGCAGTGCTAACAGGCGTAGGTGTTTTGTTTTTTGTGTTTGTTTTGTTCACCAGGAAAAAAGAAAAAAGAAATGCATGAATTACCGGCACAACAATTAGAGAAGAATGACAGGCGCGCCCGCATCCTGATAGGGATCGTGTCTCTTATCGTTTTTTTTGCTGTCCTTTTACTGGGAAGATATTCCATCAGCGTAGATCTTCCTTTCAATGAACACATCTTTGCATTTATCAACGCTTCGATTAATTCCTGCGTCACCTTGTTGCTGATCCTTGCGCTGCTTGCGGTGAAGCAAAGGAAATATATCCTTCACAGGAACCTCATGATTGCCGCAATGATTCTCTCAGTGCTTTTCCTGTTGAGTTATATCGCTCATCATTTGTTCACCGACCCAACATCGTATCCACCGGAAAAAACCACGGCCCGAACGATATATTACATCCTCCTTGCCACGCACATTCCGTTGGCCGGGTTGATATTGCCAATGATATTGTTTACGGCCTATCGGGCACTAACGGCCGAGTATACACGACATAAAAAACTTGCGCGTATTACGTGGCCTGTGTGGTTTTATGTGGCCGTATCGGGTGTGGCTATTTATTGGATGATAGAACCGTATTATTAGTCGGTAGTCGGTAGTCTGTAGTCGGTAGTCTGTAGTCTGTAGTCGATAGTCTGTAGTCTGTAGTCGGTAGTCGGTAAATCCAATCGTAAATCGTAAATCGTACATCGTAAATCGTACATCGTACATCGTAAATCGGTTCATTCCAGCTCCTTTGCAGGATCCCAGAAGATCTCTTTAAAATTCACTACTGCATTATCCTTCACCATCACCCCTTCTTTTTTTAATAGCTCTTCCATTTGTGTCGGAGATGCAAAAAGAAGTTTACCTGTGAGATAACCGTTTCTGTTAACAACCCTTTGCGCAGGAACTTTTGGCTTGCAATTGTGTGAAGCACTCATCGCCCAGCCCACCATTCGCGATGAAGAAGCCGAGCCCAAGTAGGATGCGATGGCACCATAGGAAGTGACTCTTCCTTTCGGAATTTGACGCGCAACATCATATACATCCTGGAAAAAATTTCGCGTGTCAGGCTTATAGGATGGGAGTGATTTATTTTCCTTTTTCTTCATTTCGCTGCTTCCGTTTTTCCAGCAGTTGCTGACGCCTGGGAGGCGGAACGTTCTTATAATCATACGGACAATTCAAACATCCGTTTCCACAACAATAGCCACGGCTCAATAAGTAAGAAGCACTCAATGCAACAAAGCCGTTTTCATTCGACCAGGGTTCATCACCCTCATCCATTTTCTTTTTCATGAATGAATCGTTTTAGTGCTTCATCATTTTCTTCAATCGCGGGAGGAAGTGAAAATTTTATGTAATGAATTTTGTTGCTCCGGGCAATATCCATTTTCTCATAATGCGTTGTTATTGCAAGTTCATCCGAAATTTCTGTATCAGCATAAACGTCTTCAATGGATTCGGAAAGTGTGCAACCACACAGTCTGATCACCTCAAGCGTAAATCTGAACAGAACAGGTGAGTCAGTTTTAAGATGAATTTGGCCTCCGGGTTTTAATATCTGGTTGTAAAGTTGAAGAAAACGGGGATGGGTCAACCGCTTTTTCGCTTTCGATTTTCTAAGTTGCGGGTCGGGAAAGGTGATCCATATTTCAGAAACCTCCTTTTCAGCGAAATAATCAGGAAGCATTTCTATTTGTGTGCGAAGAAAAGCTGCGTTTTGATATCCCTCCTCAAGTGCTGTTTTTGCACCGATATACATCCTGTTCCCTTTCACATCCACACCAATGAAGTTCTTTTCAGGCTGCAACCTGGCTAATCCCACTGTATACTCGCCACGCCCGCAGGCCAACTCCAGTACAACGGGGTTAGAATTCTTGAAGAACGATCCCCATTGGCCTTTCATTGACGGCGGGTATTCCAGTACGTTGGGAAAGGTTTTGATCTGGGCAAAACGGTACAATTTTTTCTGTGCCATAATACGGGTGCAAAGGTGGGCTTTTTTGGGAAGTTGCTCCACACTATAATTATGATTTCACCAAAAAAACAGCCTTTGTATTTGAAATGATGCATAATTTTCATAATTTGTATCGAAGAAGTATATGAGCAACGGTGATGTAATAAAAAAGTTCATTGGAGATTTTAATTTGATGCAGCCTGACGGGGTGGTAGGTTTCGCAGCAAAAATTAAGTTCCATATCAACGGTCATACAAAGACCCGTTACACTGAGGTACAAATACTTGTAGGAGATAAATTGAATACTATTTATCTCATCAGCCCCGACCTTCCCTTTGAAGACCTTCCAGACACCTTTATGGCTAAGGCATCAACTTATAAGTACACACCTAAAGATCATCTTGCAGTTATTTCCCGCGACGAGCCTGAGAATTTCGTTGAGATTTATCCTGTGATCGTGTAACCAGTCACGATTTCGTAACTTTGCTCAATGCAACCGCCAAAGCCCGGTTATCTTAATCTATTCATCTGCAAATGCCCACGATGCAGGCGGGGAAACATGTTCACCTTTTCAAATCCCTATAAGAAAGGATTTATGCGCATGCCGGATACCTGCCCGGAGTGCGGTCAGTATTTCGACCTCGAACCCGGGTTTTATTATGGATCAAGCTACGTGAGTTACGGTATTACCGTAGCCTTCAGTGTAGCCACCTTTGTTGCCTGGCTCGTGCTCATTGGTATTTCCTCCCAGGATAACCGTATCTTTTATTGGCTGATATTGAATGGAATACTCCTTGCGGCACTCCAACCTTATTTCATGCGACTATCACGCGCCATCTGGCTATGGATGTTTGTGAAATATGACCCCAACTGGAAAACAACACCGGCCGCCCGGCCTGAGCGGATAAATGAATCGCAGAAAAACGCGTGGTAGAGGAAAATGAGTATGACCTTTGCAATGACTGAACGTGAAATCCGTAAAGTTGAATTCTTCAAGTTTTATTAAAGTTGATGGGCCCGTATTATTTCAACAGGCGGCAGATATTATTTGAAAATTCAATAACTTTAGCATAGCACCTTTTGTTTTTTTTGAATCTACCAAACTTATCGGCATGAAAAATATTTACCGGGGAAAACTCGTAGTAAGAGTTATCTGCATGATCATTGTTTCTTTCTCATGCTATAATGCATCAGCCCAAAATTGGTATGTGAACGATGCTTCCCCTGTCGGTGACATTTACACATCCGGATTAGGTAGTGATGCAAACCCGGGAACTGCTGCTTTACCATTCGCCACGATCGATACTGCTATTGCCAGGGCCTCTGCCGGTGATACTGTTTGGGTGGATGCCGGAAATTATGTGGATGATTCAGTGTACGTGATCAAATCGCTTACACTAAGAGGAGCAAAGGCCGGTGTTCCTGCAGGCCCGGTAGCTGTGCCGCTAAACAGGGGGATCAATGAATCATTTCTTACGGGCGGAATTTTTGTCGGTCCCTCGATCGACAATGTTACGATCGACGGTTTTTTTGTAAACATCGTAGCGCCACGTCTTTTGGGAATTGTGGGCCGCGGATTGAATACTAAGATCCTTAACAACATCACCGTTGCCTCTCTCAACTTTTTTGATATCCAGATCGGTATTGCCACCCGGGCGAACGGACCACTTCGCCTTCACAGTTATGAAATAAAGAACAACCATATTTCCGGAAGCCGGTATGGGCTGTTCTTCGACGGAAACCTTGAGGCGCCGTCGCAAATTTTTGACAACTACATCACAGGTACTTTCCAGGCTGCAATTGTTGTAACCGGTAGCGACGGTCATCACTATCTGGGCAATGTTCTGGAGAACAATGTGCAGGGCTTTCAGATAGAAAAGGGCAACACTGTTTTTGAGCGGAATACAATAAGAAACTGTATCACCAATGGCGCCCGGCTTGCAGCCACTCCCGTAACGGCAGGAAATTCATTTATCAACAACTTTTTTCAAAATAATAATACTGCAATAAATCTCACCGGGGATGATGCAGGGGCAGTGAATAACGGTGCATTCTACAATTCTTTTACAGGAAATACATTTGACATTGTGAACTCTCACAGTGCGGAATTTAATGCTACCTGCAATTGGTTTGAAAGCACTGACCCGGCTGTTATCGCCGCAGGAATCAGCGGGAATGTTCGTTTTTCTCCCTTCCTTTTGGATGGCACTGATTTCGATCCCGCCACTTCCGGCTTCCAACCAAATACTACCTGCGTTGTAGTACCCGTAACACTTTCCTCTTTCACCGGCTATTGGGAGGGCAAGAATGCAAGGCTCAAATGGGTGACGCAGATGGAGAGTAACAACAGGCATTTTGAGTTGCAGCGAAGCCTGGACGGAAGAAGTTACTCCACGATTGGTACAGTTCAGGGAGCGGGAAACAGCAGCACAGTAAGAAGCTATTCTTTTGATGATATACAGGCAGGCGGCATTGCCGGATACCTTCATTACCGCCTGAAGCAGGTTGATTTCGACGGAAGATCTTCTTTCAGCCATGTTGTTTTGCTAAAGAATGAAAACCACGGTATATTTACCATATTCCCCAACCCTGTTAAAAATACCATGTTTATAAAACTGGTAGACGAATCCTCAGACGCAAGAAAGTACCAGCTTATAAATAGCCTGGGCCAGGTTGTTAAGAACGGCCCGGTATCCGGCGACCTTTTCTCGATAGATGTTCAGAAATTGTCAGCAGGCACCTACCTTTTGAGACTTACAAACAACAATGGAAAAATGGTGGCGCAAGGTCTTGCCCTCGTTAACTAATGTTTCTGTTGTGGGTTGATATACCGGCAAATGCCGGAGTTTTTTCAGGCCGTAAAACCAATATACAATGGCATCCAAAGTTGGACTTGACAAACTGGATTTTCAGATCATAAATGAAATGATGGAAAATGCAGAAACTTCTTATGCAGAATTAGGAAAAAAGCTTGCCGTTAGCGGCGGCACCATCCATGTAAGGATGAAGAAACTGCAGGAAGTTAATATTGTAAAAGGGACACGCCTGAATGTAGACATCAAACGGCTTGGTTACGACATCACCGCCTTTGTAGGAATATTTCTCGAAAAGAGTTCTTTATATAATGAGGTTGCAGCCCAACTGGTACGCATACCCGAAATTATACGTCTCAATTATACAACCGGCAGTTACAACATGTTTCTTGAAATTGTTTGCAAAGACATCTCGCAACTTAAACAAGTGTTGCATGGAGAATTGCAAAACATAAAAGGAATTGAAAGAACAGAAACATTTATCTCTCTGGAAGAAGGATTTGTGAGAAAGGTGAAGGTGGGAACAGTGGTTTAATCTCTCACATCAAATGCATCTCTCAATCCGTTTCCCAAAACATTAAATGCCAATACCAGCAGCATGAGTGCAAAGCCCGGAATCAGCGCGAGCAGGGGCTTGTTTGTAATTATGAACGTGTAGTGTTCGCGAAGCATCAGTCCAAGGCTGGGCTGGGGTGGCTGAATGCCGATTCCAAGAAAGCTAAGGCCGGATTCGATCATTATCGCACTCGCAAAGGTTGAAGCTGATAATACCAGTACGGGCCCTATGATATTCGGAATGATATGGCGCATGATGATCCTCATATCGCTAAAACCCAGTGCCCTTGCGGCCTGCACGTATTCATATCCTTTTACCAGCATTACCTGCCCGCGAACAAGCCGCGCAACCTGTACCCACAGTGTTAAGCCGATAGCTAAAAAGATCTGGAAGAAACCTTTACCTAATGCCATGGTAAATGCGAATACCAATAGAATTGTAGGTATACTCCACATTACAAGAATGAACCCGGATACAAAGGCGTCAGTTTTACCACCGAAGTAGCCTGCTGCACTACCAAGACTGATTCCGAGCACGAGACTAACGAGCACTGCAATGAATCCAACGGCAAGGCTTATCCGCAATCCGATAAGTATGCTGCTGAAGATATCACGACCGAAAGTGTCTGTACCAAGGAGAAAAGTTTTCTTCTCGACACTGAGTTTAGTGTCAGGAGAAAAGCGGTAGAAGAGTATATCGGATGTATCTGAATCAATATAGTGCTGAACCCGATAGCCATCACTTTCTTTTGAGTAGGAATTAACCGGAATGAATTCGTTACGGGAATTCTCTCCCAGGAACATTTTTTTCAAAAGCGATTCATCCTCGGTTTCGTATTCTATTTTTAAAAAGTCAGCAGAATATCCGGGAGGCATTCCCTGAAATTCGAGCAACTGTGTATTTGCATTGCTCGTTTTATCCGGAGCTATTTGGTATGCAAACAAGGCAACAATTGCCATCATTACTATGAAGACGAGCGATACCATGGCTGGCTTATTTTTCTTCAGACGATGGAATGCAGTCATCATGGCTAAAATACTGAATTTTGATCTTGTGTATTTTTCTCCAGGGAGTAATAAATCACACTTTTCTACCTTTCCAGTTTTGTTTACCTGCCATGCCGAGGAAGCCCGCCAGAACAGTATACAAAATATGAAACGGCTGAGCCAATGGAAAGTACTTCAACGTTGAAACACGGTTGAAGAACCGGGCAACAGGAGCTAGAAAAAAGAGCTCGGAAACTGTCTTAATCAGAAGTGCCGCGATCCACGCTGCAAGAAAAGCTCCCGGGCTAACGGTGCCGCCTGTACGAAGAAGAAAGATGAATGGTGAAACGAGAACCAGTGCATTCAATAGATAGATCAATATCAGTACGGCGGTCGTGATGCTATTTTTATAATGTGCGGACTTACCGGCCCACCTCGCTCTTTGTTGAAAGAAGGTTTTCAGGTTTTTGCATGCAGCAGTTTCAACTATTACTTTCTCATTCTTAAGGTAGTGAATTGAATCTCCGTTAAAAGCAGCAAACTTTTCCATAAGCAGCATATCATCTCCACTTGCAATCTGGTCAATGCCTTCGAATCCCTTCACCTTCCAAAATATATCGCGGCGATAAGCGAGGTTCGCACCATTACACATGTAATGCCACCTGCGATACAAGGCTGCGCCGGTAATTCCCTGCAGGCTGATAAAATCTAAGGACTGAAATGTTTGAAAGAAACTTTTCGATTGTGGAAATGCAACAGGCATTACAAGAAAATTGCAATCAGCGGAATTAAAATATTTCGAGATGATGCTTAACCATTCAGATTGCACGCGGCAGTCGGCATCAGTGGTAACAATTACATTGCCCCTGGCGAATGAGATCGCTGTTTCGAGAGCTTTTTTCTTAAAGGCGGTTACAGGTTCGGTTATATGGTCAGCGAGTTTTACCAACCTGATGTTTCCGCCGGCTTTCTCCGCAATTTCAGCGGTGGCATCTTCCGAATGATCATCTACGATGATCACCTCAAACTTATCTGCAGTGAGCTTTTGAAGGCGGAGGTCTGCTATGAGTGCCGGCAGGTTATGAGCTTCATTCCGGGCGGGGATAACAACAGAAATAAACTCAGATGAGTTTTCAGAATCCTTTGTATGATAGAATGGTATTGCCTTCCACGATTTTCGATAGAGTAGTAAAAGGGTGGCATACAGGGCCGCAAGAAGAAGCAGGAAAACCAGTAATATAATCATGTTAATGCCAGCGCTGCAGTGAAAATGATTCCGATAGCAATCGGAACGCTGAAGCTTGATGTGCACCGCCGCCGGTACCAAAAATAATTTTTTTAAACCAGTTGAATGTTTAATTTTATGTAGTTGCATAAACAACAGTATGTCAAACAACCAATTTAAGAAGAGCGAGCTTTACAGCTTTATAACCGGAAAAGCCAGCACCGCCATCGCGCGGAGGCTTCAGAAAAATTTTAAGCAGAGTAATGTTGACATCACAATAGAGCAATGGAGCGTGCTTTATCATTTGTGGAAGGAAGATGGAATGAGCCAGCAGCAATTATGTGATGCTACATTCCGGGATAAGCCAAGTATTACAAGGTTGGTCGATAATCTTGAAAAGTTGTCTTTAGTTAAAAGAGTTCCCAGCAAAGATGATCGCAGGATCAACATGATATACCTCACGCCTGAAGCAATGACCTTACAAGACAAGACCATGGAGGTGGCTAATCAAACGCTCAATGAAGCATTGGAAGGCGTCACTAACGGTCAGGTAGAGATTGCAAAAGAAGTATTGCAAATGGTTTACGAAAACCTTAAATAGAAAATTTTAAAAGAATAAAAAATGAACGCTGAAACCAATCAAAAGCCTTTGAAAGGAGGCGAATGGCTGATAAAGGAAAGTGATGCCACAGAAACCTTTACGCCGGAAGATTTTTCTGAAGAGCAGGTAATGGTGAAGGATATGTGTATACAGTATCTTCAAACGGAAGTACTGCCGGTAATTGACAGGATTGATAAAATGGAAGAAGGCTTGATGCCTTCGCTGATGGAAAAGGCCGGCGAACTGGGGCTGCTGGGAGCTTCTGTGCCGGAAGAGTTGAATGGCATGGGGAAGGATTTCGTTACATCAACCCTTGTAAGCGAAGGGCTTGGGGCAGGATATTCTTTCAGCGTTGCGATGAGCGCTCATGCAGGCATCGGTACTTTGCCGATTCTGTATTTCGGGACAGATGAACAGAAGAAAAAATACATTCCAAGGCTGGCAACAGGTGAATGGAAAGGAAGCTATGGACTAACGGAGCCGGATAGTGGCAGTGATGCACTTGGCGCTAAGTCAACCGCGGTTCTGTCTGCAGACGGAAAGCATTATATATTGAACGGCCAGAAATGCTGGATAACGAATGGCGGCTTTGCTGATATATACACCGTCTTTGCAAAAGTTGACGGAGACAAGTTCACAGCATTTATAGTAGAGCGGGGTATGGAAGGGTTTACGCAGGGAGCTGAGGAACATAAGATGGGAATAAAAGGTTCATCCACAGTTCAGCTCTATTTTCAGGATTGCAAGGTGCCTGTGGAAAATGTACTGGGAGAAATTGGCCGCGGACATATCATTGCATTCAACATTCTGAATATAGGCAGGTTGAAGCTTGCAGCAGCCACACTTGGTGGTGCGAAAATGGCTATTACTAACGCTGTCGAGTATGCGAACACGCGTGAACAATTCAAAATTCCGATCTCTAAATTTGGAGCGATCAGGTACAAACTGGCTCAAATGGCAATCCGCGCATGGGTTTCGGAAAGCGCGTTATATCGCACCGCCAAATGGATAGACGACAAGGAAGCGGAACTTTTGGCAGGAGGAAAGCCTTTTAATGAAGCCCTGCTGGGAGCGGCTGAAGAATATGCCATTGAATGCGCAATGTTGAAGGTTGATGGCAGTGAGATGCTGGACTATGTTGTTGATGAAGGAGTTCAAATTCATGGAGGAAATGGATACAGCGACGAATACAACATCAGCCGCGCCTATCGCGACAGCCGTATAAACCGCATCTACGAAGGAACCAATGAAATAAACCGCTTACTCACGGTTGACATGATGCTGAAGCGGGCAATGAAAGGAAAGCTTGATCTTATGGGCCCCGCAATGGCGGTGAGTAAAGAATTGATGAGCATACCAGATTTTGGTAATGAAAACGAGGGAATGTTTGCTGCAGAGAAGAAAGCAATTGCCCAAATGAAAAAAGCAATACTGATGACGGCCGGGGCTGCGGTTCAAAAGCTGATGATGAGCCTGGACAAAGAGCAGGAAATTCTTATGAACATCGCAGATATGTCTATCGTTACCTTTCATGCGGAAAGCGCATTGTTAAGAACTGTCAGGAAGGCCGAAAGATCGGGCGAAGAAGCGGCTGCGTTTGAAGCTGATATAATGCGGGTTTATTTAAATGAGGCTTTAGATATTGTAAATAAATCTGGCAAAGAGGCGATCAATTCTTTTGCCGAAGGAGACGAGCAGCGTATGATGCTGCTTGGCCTGAAGCGTTTTACAAAATATGCTCCCTTCAACAGCAAGGAGGCAAGGAGGCGCATAGCAGCGAAGATAATCAGTGAAAATAAATATCCTTTTTAATAATTAAAGACAGCAAAAAAAAGCCTCCGGATTCGGAGGCTTTTTTCATATAGGCAAAGTTTCGGTTATTCAGTTTTTTCAAGCGACAATGATGCTGATTTCTCTTTTGAATTATACCTTGTCACCATCATGTAGCCGGGCTTTGCGCGGGAAACATAATAGCGTACATTTTTCTCTTTCAAAGATTTAAAATCTTTTATGGTAAAGCCCGATTTTTCCCCAAGGTTAATGGCGAATACGCCGTAGCCCGCACCAGGCCTGCTTCCATTGGCTACGATAGTTTTCTGAGAACCATCCATTCCCTCATCGGTGTAGTCGTATGCAAAGGCTTTCAGGGAAGAAAGATACCTTGCCACCAATCCAGTTGAAATAAAGTTACCCGGTAGCGGAAAACGATCTTTGTCCTTTTCAACGGTTTCGAGGGCAACAGGATTGAAATTATTATCAATGCGCATAAGGAACATATCGTCTATCGTTGCCTGAGACATGTTTTGTGCATTGCGGCTCAGCACTGCTGATGCCACACCCATCGCACTCACGGTTTTACGGAAAAATTCTCCAACAAGCACCATCCCTCCATCATTCATCAGCACAAGGTCATGAGGTTTTATATAGCCTTCTTCAGACTTAACATCATTCTTCATCTTCAGCACCTTGCTGAGATCGTTACTGTAGGTTAAGTTTTTGTTCACCGTAATTTCTCCTGTAACATCATTTATCTCACAAAGGCTTATACCAACAGGCTGCGCCTTCATAAGTTTGTCTTTTTCATCCAGCAATGAGGCAATCATTTTATACTTACCGTCAGCAGTTGTTTTAAGAAACATCGGGTCGTAATTATACCCGTTCATGGTTAGCGGTTTTTTGAATGTCTCCTTGCCATTGTCAGGATTGATCCCTACAAGAAAGAGATCGCCCTTCGCAGACGCCAATCCTGACCTTTCCATTTGCACCATCATGATCGCCTTTGGCGTTGTGCCAAAAAGAAACATGTCGATCCTGTCGCCCGGACTTGCAGTGAAAGATTTTTCCCATTTCAGTTTGCCATTGGTTCCGATAAATTGAATATCAACCCCGCCTGTTTTTGCCTTGCTTTGATAAACACGAACAAGGCCTTTTGTTTCAACATTCTCGATGCCATCATACATTGATTCCATTTGAGCAGCAACCGCTGCGCCGGTTAAACCCTTCTTCACTTTTTCGGGTTCATACCCAACAAGGCCAACTTGTTTTCCTTTAAGGTCAAAAACCTTTACAAACTTTTTGTATCCATCAAATTCATCCTTGTCTTCAAAATTCAGATACACACGGTCTGATTCATAGACCGCCCTGCTTAGAAAAAGATCCTTTCCTCCTTCAAACTCACTGCTCCCGATTTGCTTGAGGTTTTCGTCTAATATTACAAGTTTGTAAAGACCCGCCTTCTTCATTTTATCAACCTTAAAGAAGAAAGCATAACCAACAATTTGTTTGTTATTGGTAATAGCAATTGTGCTTTGAAGGTTTACTTCGAACTTGGTTTCAAAAACTGTGCTTTGTGCAATGGCGGTCACTTGCACGAGTATCAGGCCTAAGATCAGGCATGCCGATTTCATTTTCATTTTAAGATTTGTTTTAAGATATAAGCGTATTTGTTTTGGTCGTATTCTTTTATTTCAGCCGAGTCGGGCTTTGCAACACCTGAATTTTTTACAAGAAGGTTGTATTGCATTCTTGCAAACAGGTCGTCCTCCGATTTGCCTTCGAGTTTATTCAGGTAGTAAAGAGCAAGCAGGTCTATTTCCGCAGCTTTAATTGCAAATAGAAAATCCTGAAGTTCTTTAAGCGTTGAATTGGGAGGGGCTTGTGCATTAACTGATTCAAAGCGCTTCATGAACCTGTCCTGGTGGTACATGCGTGAAAAAGCAAGTGCGATAAAACGGTTATAAATATTCGCATCGTAACCGCTTTTTAGAGCTATCAGGGAAAAATGAATTGTTTCTGTGAGATTATTTGTTTCATACAGATTACGAATTATTTCAAACAATGCTCGTTCCTGTATTGACTTGCCAGGAGAAGAAAATTTTTCACAACATTCAATTTCAACTTTGGTGTCGATGCCGGTAAGCGCTTTGTATCTTAAACTACAATCAGGATGGGTTTTAAGGCTATCAGCCAGCTTGGTTTTTTCTGCGGTGATCTCAATCTTTGAAAGTCCTTTATAGCGTGACCCGGAAGTGAAGTACGCAGTAGATATTGCTGCAGGCTCAAAGGTGTTTCTAATGTTGTAAAGATCTTTTGCTATCAGCCATTGATCTGAAAGATCAAGTTTCAATAAAAGTTTTGCGCCCGTAACGGCATCAAATCCGGCATTTGTTATTATTGCCGCGCCCAGGCTGTCTGCTTCGCTTTCCTTGAACCTGCTGTGCCTGCTGGTTTCAACGCTATGGCCTTCCATTAGTTTCTTAAAGCGGCTGTATTTTTCATACGAGCTTTTGTTGATGCTTTTTAGCTCATCAAGGAAATCTTCTGAAGTAAACTTTTTGATCGTTGACTTCATTTTTTGATCTGAATGCAATAAAAGCTGGTGAGCTATTTCATGGCCTATTGCCATTGCCAATTCATGTTCATTCTCTGTAAGCAGGATGAGCCCGAGGTTTATCATGATCGTTCCTTCTCCGTAACAAGCTGCATTCGGCACAAAGGACCTGTTAATATATATCCTGATGCTATCCAGGTTGTAATTATTATTGGCTCTCTTTATCTTTTTGATGATGTCTTCACATCTTCCAAGCAGCAATGAATCTTTTACTATGTGATCCTTTTCAAGCTGCAACAGTATTTCCTTATTGGTATTGGAAACAAAAAAGTCGTAGTACTCCTGGGATAATTTGTCCTGGTATTTTTTTTCAGCCTTGAACTTTTTCAGTCTTTCAATTTCTTCAGAATATTCCTTTGCGCTTAATGGAGAGAAATATTCAGAGGGTTGTTGTGTAAATGCAGTTAAGCTCAAAAGTAGGGAAAGGAGTAACAGGCAAATAACTGGTGTGAGGTGTTTCATTTACCGGAAAATCGTCGTGTTAGGGATCTTTAGTTCTGGTGATTGTCGAATTATAAATATATACAATTTCCAGCTTGCTAATCGATTTTTTCCAGTGAAAACGAAAGGGCTTTCTCATTATGATCGTATTTTGTTACCATAACAAATCCTGGTTTAGCTCTGTTCACATAAAAGGATACATTTTTTTCTTTTGTTCCTTTTAATTCTTTTACGATATAGCCAGAATTCTCCTGAATTTCGATCGCATATTTTCCAAACCCCAAATCGTTTATTTCGCAATGTGCCACAATAATTTTACGGTTGCCGTCCATCCCTTCATCGGTATAACGATATTGAAAAGCGTTGAACGCTTTCAGCAGCATTGCAACCTGGCCCGAGGGACCCGCGCCCAAACTGGACGCGTAGTAACCGGTGGTTTCTATTTTTTCAAAAGAAGATGCGTTGAAGTTTTTATCCAATCGGAGGAGGAACATATCATCAATAATAGACTTGTAACTATATTCCTTACTCTCGCTGAAAAATTCTCCAACCAGCACTATCTCGCCCCCGGTCATGAAAATAAGATCCTGAAGATGAATAAAACCGAGTTCCGATCTTGTTTTCGTTTTCATTTTTAGTAAATTGTTCAGGTCGTTTTCGTAAGTAAACTCCTTAAGTAATGTCATTTCTCCCGTTAGGTCGTCTATCTGAAAAAAGCCTATACCCTTGGGCCCTGCTTTTTGAAGTTTTTCATTTTCGTTCAATAAGTTGCTGACGATTATATATTTTCCTTCAGCATTTCTTTTTATCATTTGGGGGATATGATGATATCCGTTCATCTTCAGGGATCTTTTAAATAGCTGGGTCCCGCTTACCGGGCTAAAACCAGTGATGTAATACTCACCTTTTCGGGATAACAGAGCAGATCGGTCAAGTTGAACCATAAGTATTGCATTTGGGGTGGTTCCGAAAAGATACATGTCAGTGCGTTCACCTGTATTCGCCGTTACATTCTTCTCCCACACAAGCTTACCCGATGGGTTGATGAATTGAATATCTACACCACCGGTTTTAGCTCTGCTCTGATAAATTCGAACAATCCCTTTGTTTTCTATATTTTCAATCCCTTCAAAGCCCTCACTCATCTTCGAAGCAGCGATGCCACCAAGTAATCCCGAAGAAACTTTATCCGGGTCGTATCCCACCAATCCTAATTCCTTTCCTTTAAGATCAATTACTTTGATGAAATTTTTAAAGCCATTGTATTTTGTATTATCCTCAAAACACAGGAAGAAGCTTTCAGATTCATACAGGATCTTAAGAAGTTCCAGGTCTTTTCCACCTTCAAATTCATTAGCCCCGATTTCTTTTAGGTTTTCATCAAGAATAACGAGCCTGTATAATCCTGAGCTTTTCATTTTATCTATCTGATAAAAGAATGCATAGCCAACTATTTGTTTGTTGTTGAGAATGGTCAATGCATTTTTTTCGGTTATTTTATACTTCACCTGGTATACGCCGGGTTGGGCGATTCCCTTTGACAGCGAAAAGCAAAGCAGTGCAACTAAAAAAGAAAATTGTAGGCGGGCGGAACTGTTCATTATGAATATTTGTAGGTAATTGAAAGACAGGAGCTGGCTGTTCAAATTTAATGGTTTCCTTGTTTAATTTAAAAGGCATCGATATCTCAAAAATTCTATCTGAAATTATTTTTACATTATGATCTTCCAGGCATTAAAAAAGTTGATAACGAATCTTCCGATCACTTTTGCTCTCGCTTTGTTCCTTAACTCAAATGGTATCCAGGCTCAGAAAAAGGAAGTACTGTATTTGGAAGTGTTACCAAAAGGAAAGCGGGAAACAGCCTCTTCCCGGCAATTCATCACCGGCCTAACCTGTGCCATTTGCCTGATCACGATAAACGATACACCCGTTAAAGTTTACAAAACCGGCACCTTTGCTTACGGTGCTGAACTGGATAGCGGGGATAATGTTTTCAAGGTTGAATCGCGGCTGGGAAACAAAAATTTATCGGAAAACGTCATAATTACATTCCGCCCACCGGCTCCTGCCAGGCCACTAACTAAGCCGGGCATTCAGAGCATAAAAGTTTATCCGGAAGGTGACCTGCAGTTGATAGCGGGCGATCGTGTTTCTTTCGAAGTGAGGGCATTTCCAAAAAGTACAGTTATGGCGATGGGTAAAATTCTTCATGAGATGCCTTCCGGTGGAGACAGTAGCCTGATGGGCATTTATCGCGGAAGCTATACTATTCAACCTGCAGATTCATTTTCCCATAGATCTATTCCTGTAAAATTAATCGCGCCCTCGGGCGATAGCGTTTTAAAAAATTCCGAAACAGGTTTAAGCGTAATGTCTCCGTTTGCTTCAAGAGTGGTTCGAACAAAGGGAAGGCTCGCCCACCTCGAGTATGGTTTAGGTGATGACCGCCTTGGAGGCGCAAAGATCGGTTACATAGACAGTATGATACCGCTTGAAGTAACAGGAAAGATCGGGAAAGACTATCGTATAAGGCTTGCACCAGGGCGCACGGCATATATCGAAGACGACCTGGTAGAACTTATGCCCGTCGGGATAAGTTTGCAACCTTCACTTACCGGCAAATGGATGGTTAGCGGAGATGATCGTGCAGACTATGTAAAGATCGGACTGGAAAGAAGATTGCCTTATCAATCTTTTCATACAACCAATCCTTCCGGAATTGTAGTTGATGTATTTGGCGCGGTAAACAACACCAATTGGATCACCCAACTGGAAGGCGTAGACGAAATTGCTGATCTCGATTATGAACAGGTATCTGATGAAATTTTCAGAATAAAAATTAAGTTGAAACACAGGCAACATTGGGGCCACTCAATTTATTATGAAGGAAACCAACTGGTCATTCGTGTCAGACATCAGCCTAAATCTCTGCAATTGAAAGATCTTACGATAGCCGTCGATGCTGGTCATGGTGGTCGCAACACCGGTGCGCAGGGGTTAACCGGTGTGATTGAAAAAGATCTTGTATTAGATGTTTCCCTGAAGCTGCAGGCACTTTTGCAGCAGGAGGGTGCCCGGGTAATTATGACAAGAACAACCGAAAAGTTTTTCGACAATAAAGAGCGCATATTGTTTTATCGCGATAGTTTGCCCCACCTTTTGATAAGTGTTCACCTGAACAGTTCTTTGGATCCGTTGAATGTTGGAGGAACGATGATGTTCTATCGTTATCCGGGTTTTAAAGGCCTGAATGAGAGGATCTATCGACGGATGCAGGAACTTGGTTTAAAACCGGGAGGCATAACGGGTTCGTTTAACTTCATGCTCAACAGCCCGACTGAATACCCCAACGCCCTTGTTGAAGGATTGTTTCTCAGCAATCTCGCAGAAGAAGAGTTGGTAGTTGACGCCGCATTCAGGCAAAAGATGGCAGAGAAGATATTTGCAGGCATTAAAGATTTCCTGAATTCGGCCGGTGAAAAGCAATGATGGATCGTGTTAAATTACTGTTTGCTCAGCGGTCCTTTTCTTAACTTTGCATCTCAATTTTAAGTGATGTCTACAGATATAAAAGAACCGGTGGCGCTCACGCCAAAAGATTTCGCTACAGATCAGGAAGTGCGCTGGTGCCCGGGTTGCGGAGATTATTCAATTCTGGCACAGGTGCAGAAAATAATGCCAGGCCTGGGCATTCCTCGCGAGAATATCGTGATCATTTCTGGCATCGGTTGCAGCAGCCGTTTCCCTTATTACATGAATACATATGGAATGCACAGTATACATGGACGGGCCACCGCGGTAGCCAGTGGATTGAAAGCCGCACGCCCGGAGTTGAGCGTTTGGATCGTTACCGGAGACGGTGACGGGTTAAGCATTGGAGGTAACCACACTATTCATCTTCTGCGTAGAAACTTTGACGTAAATATATTGTTATTCAACAACCAGATATACGGGCTCACCAAGGGTCAATACTCACCAACTTCTGAAGAGCAAAAGGTTACAAAGAGCACACCTTCCGGATCAATTGATCATCCATTCAACCCTATTGCACTTGCAATGGGAGCCGATGCAAGTTTCGTGGCGAGAACCATGGATCGCGATCCAAAGCATCTTCAGCAAATGTTGCTTCGCGCGCAAGGTCATAAGGGAGCTTCCTTCCTCGAGATCTATCAGAATTGTAACATCTTTAATGACGGGGCTTTTGAAATATTTACAGAGAAGAGTTCAAAGCCGATGGAAGTTGTTTTTCTTGAACATGGTCAGCCATTGTTGTTCGGTGAGAACAGGCAGCGCGGCATTAAACTGGACGGTTTCTCGCCCGTTGTGGTTGATGCAACAGCTGTACCTGCTGATGAGTTATGGATCCATGATGAAAAGGATCTTGGTAAGGCCCAGATATTAAGTCGCATGTTTGACAACCCTTTTGCAGACGGGCATCTTCCGCGCCCGTTTGGAGTGTTTTATGAAGCTGAAAGAGCCTGTTATGAAGATGTGATGAGAATGCAGATAGAAGAAAGCATTGCATTGAAGGGAGAAGGTAACTTGGATGCATTGCTTCGCGGCAGAGAGACGTGGACGATTAATTAAAGAAGAGTTGAAACGCCCGGAACCGTTAGATCGCTAAACTTATTTGTTGGCAGATCAGGCACCTGTTGCTTTTCGAGTTTAATCCAGATCTTGAATCTTATAACTGTTCAGTTCTTACAATAGACCTTTCTTGACCAGTGTTTCCGCAATTTGCACCGCATTTGTGGCCGCTCCTTTCCTGAGATTGTCGCTAACGATCCAGCAGTTTAGTGAATTATCCCGGCTTTCATCCCGTCGTATCCTTCCTACGAAGGTGTCATCCTTATCCTGTGTATTCAAAGGCATCGGGTAGATGTTGTTAAACGGATCGTCTTGTACGATAACACCGGCAGTTTTTGTTAGTATTTTGATCACCTCGCTCAATTCAAAATCATTCTCAAATTCAATGTTTACACTTTCACTATGACCTCCCAAAGCAGGTACGCGTACACACGTTGCCGTTAGTTGAACAGAATCGTCTCCCATTATCTTTCTTGTTTCGTTCACCATCTTCATCTCTTCACGGCTATAACCATTTTCAAGAAAAACGTCTATATGAGGCAGAACGTTAAGATCGATTTGGTGAGGATAGGCCTTATCGCCCTGAATCCCTTTTCTTTCATTCATCAATTGATCAACGGCTTTAACCCCTGTGCCTGTAACACTTTGGTATGTACTTACAACAACTCTTTTGATATGGTATTTTTTATGAAGAGGGTTCAGAACCATTACCAATTGGATTGTTGAACAATTCGGGTTGGCAATGATCATGTCACCTGCTTCCAAAACGTCACCATTAACCTCAGGCACTACCAGTTTTTTTGTTTGATCCATTCTCCATGCGCTTGAATTGTCGATCACTCTTATACCCGCTTCGGCAAATTTGGGAGCCCATTCAAGGGAGGTGCTGCCGCCTGCTGAGAACAGTGCCAGTTGCGGTTTCATGCGGATGGCTTCCTGCATGCCAACAATTCTCAGATCTTTTCCTTTAAAAGAAATAGCCTTCCCCACAGATTTTTCCGAAGCAACGGGTATTAGTTCCGAAACGGGAAAATTTCTCTCAGCCAGTACGGAAAGAATTTTGGTTCCTACCAAACCGGTTGCTCCAACCACTGCTACTTTCATGGGAATATAATATTTATACGCGCCTTTATGTACGCCTACCCCAAAATTACATCCAAAGGGTACTAATATCCCAATCTACTCTAACAGCCCTTGTAATTTTTAGATTTAGCTTTTAAATCCTTACAATATGAAATGGTTTCTAGTGATCGCCCTTATGGCCGCTAATGCTGCCATGGCGCAGGTTTCCGAAAATTTCGATGACGGTGATTTTTCCGCCAATCCGCCCTGGAACGGCAATACGGCAAGCTTTGTTATAAATATGGGTGAATTGCAAAGTTCAAGCGCCACTGCCGATCATCGATTTTTTCTTTCAACTCCTAACGATCTTGCACACGCAGAATGGAGTTTTCGTGTGAGATTGGATTTTTCAACATCCTCATTGAATTATGTTGACGTTTATATCCTTTCAAATAATGAGGATCTTGTGGCCGCCGGTAACACAGGTTATTTTGTACGCGTCGGTTACACGCAGGATGAGGTTAGCTTGTATAGAAAAGATGCCACCGGCGAGGTGAAGCTGGTCGACGGGGTGGACGGATCTGTTGCAGGAAGTACAAATGAATTGACGATTCGAGTCAGCAGAGGCTCCTCCAACCGCTTCATGCTTTTTCGGGATGTCGGTTCAACCGGAAACTTTTTCGCGGAAGGCAGCGCAGTTGATTCTGTGTACACTGTTACAAATTACTTTGGCATACTTGTTCGCCAGGGGAGCAGTAGCTTTTTCAACAAGCATTTTTTTGATGATATTATCGTTACACCTTTTATGCCTGACACTATTCCTCCGGCATTTGTAAATGTTTTAGCCTCAACAGACTCAACCCTGGATGTAGAGTTTTCAGAACCGGTTGAACCAATCACTGCCCTATCGCCTTTGAATTATTCTGTGAGCGGATCTGTTGGCCTCGCGAAACGCGTGGATACGCATCCCTTCGACCCCAATATTTTTAAGCTCACCTTCTTCAACCCTTTTCCCATAAGGGAGGAACTTCGTCTATCCGTTACCGGTATCACAGATCTCAGTGGTAACATGATGGTAACACCCAGCTTTCCTTTTGTTTATTTCAAACCATCTTTTGGAGATGTCATTATACATGAGATCATGGCAGATCCGTCTCCACCGCAACGCCTCCCGGACGCGGAATGGATCGAAGTGGCAAATAATTCAGGTCTGCCAATTTCACTTTCGCGATGGAGATTTTGCAAATCCGCAACATGTGTTACACTGCCTCCGTACATTCTTCCTGCAGATAGCACTATAGTGTTATGCGCAGCGAACAGGGCTGCAGAACTTAATGTGTTTACGCCTGTGCTTGGTCTGCCGGGCTTCCCTTCCTTGAATAACGATGGCGATCAACTGAGTATTTATTCTCCGCAAGGAAAGGTGATACATGCAGTAAAGTATTCGGACAGCTGGTACGGAAGCGATTTTAAAAAGCAGGGTGGTTTTTCGCTGGAAATGATCGACAAGGGAAATTATTGTGTTGCAAGCGAAAACTGGAAGGGCAGCGAGTCAGCCTTCGGTGGAACACCAGGTAAGATAAATTCCGTTGCAGGAAACACCGCTGATGAAACTTCTCCCTACGCTGTTCGTGTATTCGTAACCGATAGTACGCGTATCTCGGTAATATTTAACGAAACCATTGACAGCCTCAGCGCGGTTAACGCTTATTATAATATTGATCCGGTGGGGATCAGGCCGGCTACAATTAGCGTTGAAGCTCCCGCCCTGGACCGCGCGGAATTGGTGCTGCCCTCTCCTTTAGAACGAAACCAGGTTTATGAATTAAAGGTTTCCGGAGTGAAAGACTGCTCAGCAAATGTTGCCCCGGAACAATCGATAAGGTTTGGTATTCCCGAAACACCCACTGCCGGCGAAATACTTATAAATGAAATACTTTTCAATCCTTCATCAGGCGGGGTTGACTTTGTGGAACTGTATAACAATTCAGACAAGGTTTTTTCTATGAAGGATCTGATGATCGCTAACAGGAATGACGCAGGTGAACTAAACAGCGTTGTAAATATCTCCCGCGAAGGAATACTTTTTCTTCCCGGGCAGTTTATGGTTATAACTGAGAGTTCCGAAATTACCAGGCGACAATATGTTTGCGGACCAAGTGAAAATTTCATAACGCTGTTCACTCCTTCAATGCCTGACGACAAAGGCGAAGTGGTGATTTTAAACAGTGCAGGAGATTATATTGATGAGGTTAATTATGATAAAGACTGGCACTTTCCGTTGATTACGAATGATGAGGGCATTTCGCTGGAAAGGATTTCATATTCCGGTGCATCCGTTGATAATCGCAACTGGCATAGCGCAGCTTCCACTCATGGTTTTGCAACTCCCGGGCTGGAAAATTCACAACATCGTTCCAGCCTGGCGGAATCGGCAGAGATAGAAGTTGATCCCAAAATTATTAGCCCTAACGGCGACGGTAAAAACGATTTTGCCTTTATTAATTATGGATTAGCGGAGAATGGCTACACTGCAAACCTCACTATCTTTGATTCAGGCGGGCATCTTGTTCGCCTTCTGTGCAGAAACGATTTGTGCGGTGCCCGGGGGTTTTGGAAATGGGATGGATTAGGTGATAATGGAAAAGTTTTACTTCCGGGTGTTTATATTATATTTATTGAACTACTGAATCCTTCCGGAAGTAAGGCTGTCTTTAAAAAAGCGGTAGTGCTTTCGGGAGAAACCTTATAACAAATTAAACCCGTCATTATGCACAAAAAGATCCTGATCACTCTGCTGATGTCAGCATTTATCGCAGGTGGTGCAAACAGCCAAACAAGTAATATGCAGATGAAAAAATATCCCTGGCCGGAAATTCCCGCCCCGGTGGCGGAGAAACATCCGAAAGAAATGATCGCTCATGGCGACAAACGAGTAGACGATTATTATTGGATGAATGATTATTTCAAAAAGGGAAAGGACAGCGCCAAGGTGGTTAAATACCTTGAAGAGGAGAATGCCTATTTCAAAAATATGATGGCAGGTACTGAAGCGCTGCAGGAAAAATTATACAAGGAAATGAAACTCCGCATCAAGGAAAAAGATGAAAGCGTTCCTTATTTTAAAAATGGATATTACTATTATACAAGAGTTGTAGAAGGGAAGGATTATTTCGTTTTTTGCCGTAAGAAGGGAAGCCTTGAGGCTGCAGAGGAAGTGCTATTGGATGTAAACAAAATGGCAGAGGGCCACAACTACTATTCTGCTACAGGTTTTGAAGTAAGTCCTGATAATAAGTTACTCGCTTATGCGGTTGATACAAAGTCGCGGAGAGAATATAACATTCATGTAAAGAACCTCGCAACAGGAAAGGACCTCCCCGATGTGATTCCCGGTACGGAAGGAGATCCGGTATGGGCAGCCGACAATCTTACCATTTTTTATTCGGCAAAAAATCCCGTTACTCTTCTTTCGGAAAAGATCATGCGGCACAAGCTGGGAACCGAAGTGAAGAACGATCTCATTGTTTATGAAGAGAAAGACCCCTCAAATTATATTGGCGTTGGAAAAACAAAGTCAGACCGGTTCATCATAATTTATTCCGGTGGAACCATGTCTTCTGAAATGTTGTACATAGACGCTGCCAGGCCTGAAACAAGTTTCAAAGTATTTCAGCCGCGCATGAAGGATGTGCTTTATTATGTTGATCATGCGGGAGACAGCTTCTACATCCGCACAAACCTTAATGCAAAAAATTTCAAGATAGTTGTAACACCCGAAAACAATACGCGTGTTGATGCCTGGAAAGACTTTGTGCCGCACAACGATAAGGTGCTGATCCAGGGGTTTGATGTATTTAAGAATTTCCTCGCTGTGTCAGAAAGAAAAGATGGCCTCACGCAACTGCACATAATAGATACGCGAACCGGTGATGCTCATTTTCTCTCCTTTGGTGAAGCTACCTATGCTGCGGGCCTGGGTCAAAATCCCGGCTATGACACCGAATTGCTCAGGTTTAATTATACATCGCTCACAACGCCATCGTCTGTGTATGATTATAACATGACGAGCAGGAAAAAGACGCTTTTGAAGCAACAACCGGTGCTCGGTGATTTCGATCCGGACAATTATGAATCGGAAAGGGTTTACGCAAAGGCTGAAGACGGCACGATGATACCAATATCGATCGTATATCGGAAGGGCTTTATAAAAAACGGATCATCTCCGATGGTTTTATATGGCTATGGATCTTATGGCGCAAGTATGGATGCATCTTTCAGCAGTACGAGATTGAGTTTGTTGGACAGGGGCTTTGCTTTTGCTATTGCACATATTCGTGGCGGGCAGGAGATGGGAAGGTATTGGTATGAAGACGGGAAGATGATGAAGAAGAAGAATACGTTCACAGATTTCATTGCTGCAGGAGAGTACCTGGTGAACAATAAGTTTACTTCGAAAGATCATTTTTACGCAATGGGCGGAAGCGCGGGCGGATTGCTGATGGGAGCCGTGGTAAACATGCGTCCCGATCTTTGGAAGGGCGTGATAGCGGCTGTTCCTTTCGTAGACGTAGTTACTACCATGAGTGACCCCAGCATACCCCTGACTACGAATGAATATGATGAATGGGGAAACCCAGCTGACAAAGATGCTTATTTCTACATCAAATCCTATTCGCCATACGATAACATTGAAAGAAAGGAATACCCGAACATGTTGATCACAACCGGCCTGCACGACAGCCAGGTTCAGTATTTTGAGCCGGCGAAGTGGATCGCAAAACTTCGCGTATACAATACCGGTAGTTCAAAAATAATGATGCATACTGATATGGAGGTAGGGCATGGCGGAGCTTCGGGAAGATTTAAAGCGCTTAAAGACCGGGCGCGTGAATATGCATTCTTCCTCGCACTGGAAGGAATTGATAAGTAAACTCCGGGAAAAATATAAAGAAAAGGGTCGGCTAAAAATAGCTGACCCTTTTTTATTTAATCGATTTCATTTTTGTCTGGCAGCCTTTGGAGATGAGATCGCGTAAAATGGTAACCTGCCAAACCAAATAACAGGGCCGTAAGTATAATGCTTATAATATTATTCGGCGAAAACATCATCACTGCTATTACGAGCCCTATAAACTCGCCGATCATCCAGGCAATTATAGTGTAAATGATCCAGCGTGTTCCATTCAGTCCTTTTAGCTCCGCCAACTTACCGTTCTCCCTGGATAGAATGAACAAAAGAATGATCTCAATCATTTCAACAAATTAAACCAGCGCAATATCAAAATTTACCAGTTGCACAAATTCACTAAGCCTGTCGTCAATATCCTGTTTTGAAATTTCTTTTAAACGATCTGGACCAAACTTTTCAACACAGAAACTCGCCATTGCACTTCCAACTATAATGGCAGTCTTCATATTATCGAAACTGATGTCCTTCGTTTTTGCAAGATGACCGATGAAGCCTCCTGCAAATGTATCTCCTGCGCCTGTGGGGTCGAACACATCCTCCAAGGGCAATGCGGGTGCGAAGAAAACATGATTTTGATGGAATAGTAATGCGCCGTGCTCTCCTTTTTTTATTATAAGGAAGCGCGGTCCCATTGTAAGAATTTTCTTTGCAGCTTTTACCAACGAAACCTCGCCGCTTAGCTGACGGGCCTCGCCATCATTCACTAAAAGGACATCTATTTTTTTCAACACTTTTAAAAGGTCTTCCATAGAGTTGTCCATCCAAAAGTTCATTGTGTCCATAACAATAAGTTTCGGACGAACCTTAAGCTGGTCTATCACACTCATTTGGAGAGAAGGCATAAGATTACCAGCATTAGAAATTCAGCACCCTGATAGGAATCGGGAACAACGGGGTTAAAATCTGCCAGCACGTTGAGGTCAGTAACCAGGGTATCTCTGGAATTCATATCAATATGATACTTTCCGCTCCAGAAAAATGATTTTTTATCAGGCACCACTTCCACTCCATTCATCTGCACCCCCCGCGATGTAAGGGAATCAATTTCAGATTGAGGGAAATCATTTCCAATAATTGAAATTTGTTGAACCGGCTTCACAAAATTGCTTGCTGCATAGGCAACATAAGTAGCGGAACCGCCAACAATTCTGTCAACCTTGTCGAATGGTGTTTCAATTGCATCGAAGGCCATTGTGCCTAAGGTGATGAGTGACATATAGTTTGTTTTGAATGTAAAAAACGCAGCAAAAGTACCCGATTAATTTTTGTTTTTATACATTAGGCCTGTTTTATGCTATTTTTTCCTGTATGCTTCTTCAAATTCATCCAAAAGATCCGCAGCCACGCCTTATTAAGCAGGTAGTGGAAACTTTGAAAAGCGGTGGTGTGATCATTTATCCCACTGATACAATTTATGGGTTAGGGTGCGACATATTTCAACCAAAGGCAGTAGAACGTATATGCAGATTGAAAGGGATCGATCCGCGGAAAGCGCAATTGTCCTTCATTTGCAGGGATCTCAGCCACCTGAGTGACTACACGAAAAGTATCGGCACACCGTTATACAGGTTATTGAAACA
>JAEZDA010000114.1 GCA_023433345.1 Bacteroidota bacterium
GACGGCAGCTTCGGAATAATTCTCCGCTCCCCGAAAGACACGCTTACATTTTCCCGTGAAGGATATGAAGAACTGACTACCCCGGTGGATCACAACCAGTGGCAGAATATTGTAATGAAGGTTCTTATTGCAAACGCCAATAAGAATAAGCAAAAATTAATTTCGGTTACAAAAGATAAGAAACAGGATTCACGCCTTAACTGGGTCATTTCTGATGAAACTTATTTTGCACTCGTTGAAAATGATATTGTAAATGCCGAACGCTTCCCAAACACGGGCTTCTCTTTAAATGTAAACAAAGCTTCTTACAGCAATGTGCGGCGCTTTTTAAATATGGGAAGCCTTGTGCCGCCAGACGCGGTGAAGGCTGAGGAGCTTGTAAATTATTTTAACCTTCATTACAGTGAGCCCGCTGCAGGGGAAACCTTTAAAGTGGAAAGCCAGGTAACGAGCTGTCCCTGGAAAGCGGAAGATCAACTGCTTTACCTCAATGTGAGTGCAAAAAAATTGAATCTCGAAAAAATACCGCCGAGCAACTTTGTTTTTCTTATTGATGTTTCCGGAAGTATGGATATGCCAAACAAGCTACCGTTGTTGCAGGCGGCGTTTCAGTTGTTCGTAAAAAATCTAAGGGAGAAAGATCGCGTTTCAATAGTTATTTATGGAGGTTCTGTTGGTGTGTGGTTGCAGCCTACGCCGGGGTCAGAAAAAGAAAAGATCATCAAGTCGATCGAAGAATTAACCGCACAGGGAGATACGCCCGGTGAATCTGCTATACGAATGGCTTACAAGGTTGCCAGGAGCACATTCATTCCCGAAGGAAATAACCGCATCATTCTCGCCACCGATGGCGATTTTAATGTGGGTGAAACTACAGAGAAAGCACTTGATGAATTGGTTTCCCGTGAGAGGCAATCGGGTGTTTATCTCACCTGTCTTGGCGTAGGAATGGGAAATCTAAAGGATTCAAAATTGCAGGTTCTCGCTAAAAAAGGAAATGGAAACTACGCATATCTCGACAATGTGAGCGAGGCAGAAAAAACGCTGGTGCAGGAACTTACTCAAACACTTTATGCGGTCGCCGATGATGCGGTATTAAATATTGAGTTCAACCCTGCAATGGTGAAGAAATACCGCCTGATCGGGTTTGATAATAAAAAGGAAGCACTGGCGAATAATTCTGTTGAACTCGAAGGAGGAGAGGTGGGCAGCGGAAACAGCACCATGGCGACTTTCCAAATAACTCCGACCGATCTTAACCTAATGACAACCACATCTTCTGTGTCTGAAGATATTGCACAAATAACCGTGAGATATTCAAACTCGGGCGATACCTTGTCGAGAAGTATTGGCTGCAGGGTACCGCACAATTACCTTCATATTGATGAAGCGAATAAGGCTATGAAATTTGCCGCTTCTGTTTCCTTATTTGCAATGAAGCTTAAAAATTCTCCTTTCGCAACGTCAGACTGGCAAATGGTATCTGACCTTGCCAGTGCCTCTGCAGATAAGGATAACTTTCTCCAATCAGAATACCTGAAACTTATAGAAACGGCCAGGAAGCTCTACGACGACAGGAAGAAAAAGAAAAAGAAGAAGAAAGGCGACGAGGAATGATCCTTAACTGAACATCTCCCTCACCTTATCGAAAAATGACTTCTCGTTTTTTTCAGGCTTGGGCTGGAAGTTTGAAGATTCCTGCATTTTTTCGAGCATCGATCTTTCCTCGCTACTTACTTGCTGAGGAGTCCATACATTCACCTGTATAAGTTGATCACCTTTTTCGTAACTGTTCACGTGAGGGAAACCTTTTCCTTTCAGCCTGAATATTTTTCCGCTTTGCGTACCAGCAGGTATTTTGATCTTCGCCCTTCCGTCAATCGTGGGCACTTCTACCTGTGTGCCGAAAACCGCATCCGGGAAAGGAATATGGAGGTCGAAGGCCACATTCAAGCCATCGCGGTGCAAAACCGGGTGGGCTTCTTCTTCGATAAGAACGATCAGGTCTCCCGCAAAGCCGCCCCGTTCACCGGCATTTCCCTTGCCGCTGAGGCTTAGCTGCATTCCTTCCTGCACGCCGGCAGGGATATCCACAACAACTGTTTCTTCTCCGTACACGCGGCCATCGCCCCTGCAGGAAGAGCATTTGTTTGTTATCGTGTGTCCCTCACCGTTACAAGTTGAACAAGTGGTAACGGTTTGCATTTGGCCAAGAAAAGTATTTTGTACGCGGCGCACTTGTCCGCTTCCACCGCATGTACCGCAGGTTTGAATACTGCTTTTATCTTTGGCACCGCTTCCTTCACATGTATTGCACTTTACGTGCTTTTTTACTTTAATGGTTTTTGTTGCACCTTTTGCAATTTCCTCAAAGTTCATTTTCAGCTTAACGCGCAGGTTAGATCCTTGTGAGCCACGACCTCGACTGTTCGAACTGCGTCTTCCACCTCCACCAAAAAATCCACCGAAGGCATCATCGCCGAATATGTCGGAGAAATGACTGAAGATATCTTCAGTGTTCATATTGCCAAATCCTCCACCGTTTCGGCCCGGGCCAAATGCATTATGACCAAATCTATCGTATTGCGCCCTTTTATCGGAATCGTTCAACACCTCGTAGGCTTCTGCAGCTTCCTTAAATTTTTCCTCGGCTGCCTTATCGCCGGGGTTCCGGTCGGGATGATACTGCATCGCCACCTTGCGATAGGCTTTCTTAATTTCATCAAGTGCTGCAGATTTGCTTACACCCAGAACTTCGTAGTAATCTCTTTTCATAAAAAATACTCTAAACCTGTGAGGTTTATAATTTCAATACGTTTTTATTTTCCTACTACAACCTTTGCAAAGCGAACGATCTTATCATTCAAATAATAACCTTTCTCAAGTTCATCGACGATCTTTCCTTTCTTTTCCTTTCCTGCATCAACCTCTGAAATGGCTTCGTGCTTGTCAAGGTCGAAGTCAGAACCAATGCTCTCCATGGCTGCAAGCCCTTTTTGCTGAAGTATATTCCGAAGTTTATTAAATACCAGAAGAGTGCCTTCACGCACGATCTTTATATCTTCCACCTGGTCCATTTGCTTTTCGGCGCGATCACAATCATCCAATATCTCAAGAAGAGATACAATCACCTCTTTTCCGGCAGTTTGAATGAGTTCAACTCTTTCTTTTGAGGTGCGACGTTTATAATTTTCGAACTCCGCCACAAGTCGGATGAATTTATCTTTCTGCTCTTCAAGTTCAGCCGAAACTTTGGCAAATTCACCCTGTTCATCGGGTTGGTTACTCAGGTGAGTGTTCCCGGGAATGTCAGCATCCGCATTAATGTCCATGTCTTTAAATTCCGCTTCAGCGCTGTTGTTTTTTTCCATAATTAGAGCATTTATAAAATGTGTGCAAAGGTAGCATAGACAAATGTTTTGCCAAGCACATTTTGCAGTCAAATTGGCATTGCAAACCGTTACAAATGTTAAAAGAAAGGAGATGGGAATGTTCAGACCTATCTAATCACCTGGAATTTTCCTGAATCTACAATAAAGCCATTCTTATCGCGCAGTTGATAGACATACATACCGCGGTAAAAATTCTCAAGGCTCACACGGGTGTAGGAGGAGGGCTTTTTAAGATCGAATACTTTTTTGCCCATGAAATTGTAGATCTGGAGCGTGTAGTTATTGTTGTAGTCTCTTTGAAAATCAAAGTTGATAGCAGAGGTGGCAGGGTTAGGAAAAAACTTCAGCATCTTAACCGGAGCAGGTGCATTCAGAGACTGCTTTTGTGCAGACGAGCTGAAGCCAATTCCCAGAGTTAAAATTAGAATGTAAAGTTTTTTCATGACTACCGTAAAAATAGATTATTGTATCAATTATCCAAGGAATATTTTGCTAATTTGATGCCAAATGAGGTAATTTCTTTATAAGAACGCATTTTTTAGCATTTAATTGTTTCTGTATCAAGGGTTTTTAAAAAACAAGGGGGCCTCGCATCCCTGCGAAGCCCCGGTTATCCAAACAATCCATAAAAACAAAAAATCTTTCTACAGGACTCTTTGTTGGATTGTTAAAAGCGTGGGCACCTAACTGCCTCGCTGGAACTATTGTATGAATTAATGTACTTCTGGTATGTGAGCGAAAGTTCGAAACCACCTTGTCCGCGGCTGCTCATTTTAAGAGGCGAAATGTTCGCATCGTAGCTAACTGCCACGGCCAGCGGTCTGAATTCAAGTTTAGCTGCAGGAATAATGGCATCCTTCCACCTGAAATAACTTCCCGCGTGAAAAAGGTAACGGGGATTGTCGTAATCTCCCAATTTCCACGTAAACAAAGCGCCGCCGATCGTTTCGGTGTGCGAACCCTGCTTTGAATAGTCAGCTTCAAAGGTTACAAAAGAACTTTCGGAGATACTTACGCGAACACCGCCGGAAGCAACCAGACGAGGAAGCATTTCAACATCGCTGCTGCTATAGAAGGATAATTTTTTAGGTCTGTTAAAATGGTGGTAAGCAAGGCCGACGAATATATTGTTGTCTTCATTTTCTCCGATCTGGCTTATGAAGCTCATACCTGCACTGCCATCCATGTAAGAATAGGAGGGGTTTGTTAATGCTTCCCCTGTGCCCAGGCTTGGGTTATAATTATTTCCATCAAACTGGCTGTTGGTGGTCATCTTGGAAATGTCAACCCTGCGCTGTACCCAACCTCCCATGAACCCGATTGAAAGGTATTGGTTCTTTTCATCACTCAAAGATTTATGATAGTTAAGAGCCGGAAGAAGCTGGGTAGAGGTTAAAGCAACAGTTCCTGCCTTATCATAAACAACCTGCCCGCCGATGGTAAGGAAGTCATCTCCCTGGCCAACAGGTATTTTAAATTCACCGTGAATGGAAGCAGTTTGATAAGGCGTTGTTACACTGTTCCATTGTGTGCGATAAACGGATTGTAATCTCACATCTCCTGAAAACAGTCCTGCAAGAGCGGGATTGCGCAACAAGGGAGTTTCAAAAATTTGTGAGAAATGTACATCCTGTGCGCTGGCCGGCATGTAAGCTGAGGCAGCTAAGCCGAGGGCTAAGGATAAAATGGTCTTTTTCATGGATTTTCAGATTGCCGCACTATGACAGTCTCTGGATATAAAACGTGCCTGTGCGTTGTTTATTATGGATGGTTCAGGATATTGTTTGAATTTTTATTAACAATTACTTCAACAATGCAACATTGCCTTTCAAAGGAAGCACCGTACTGTTGTCGCACATCACCTCAATGATATAAACGTATACATCAGGGCTCAATGGTTTTCCTTTGTAGGTACCGTTCCAGCCCGCGTTTACGTCATTAGGCATGAAATCATTCTTCTGATAAACGATCTCTCCCCAACGGTTAAACACCTTCATGCTTTTTATGCTGAATAAGCCGCGTCCTCTGGGATAGAATACATCATTTGCACCATCGTTATTTGGCGAGAATGTGTTCGGGATAAATACATTGGCATCGTTGCATAATACTGTCACCCTTAAGCGATCTCTCGCCATGCAACCTCCGGCGTTAGTTACGTCAACAGTGTATTCTGTCGTTTCGCGGGGCTTAACGGTAATGGCAGGATAATCGTTTCTGAAAATGCTGCCTGTCGGGCTCCAGGTGACGCGTGTAACGTCCGCAGATACCACAGGCACAAGGTCGATAGTAGTGCCTACATTTATTGTTTTGTCTTCTCCTGCTTCAACAGTTGGTATCGGGAACACTCTCACGGGTACGTATGCTGTATCTGTGAAGCAATTCTTATCATCTTTTCCTACAACCATATATCTTGTTGTGATAAGAGGGCTTGCTATCGGCTCGGCGATGTTGGGATTGTTAAGGCCTGCAGAAGGGCTCCATGTATAAGAATGCGCGCCGGATGCGGAAAGCTTTCTCGATCCGCCAGCACAAATCGAATCACCGCGTACAGATGTCATATGGAAAGGACGTTGTAAACTAACATTTACAACATCTGAACTGCTGCAGCCTTCATCGCTTGTTCCCACAACAGTGTAGGTCATATCAATAGTTGGGTTTGCAATCGGACTCGGGCAGTCAGCACAACTCAAGCCTGTTGCGGGCGACCAGGAGTAAGTTGCAGCTCCTGTGGCCGTGATGGCCTTCCCGGTACCTTCGCAAACGAACATATCATCGCCTGCACTTACAACAGGAATTCTGTAAGATTGAATGGTGCTTGTAACAGTATCGATGCATCCGCTGCTGTTTGTTACATATAGGTTTATATTATAGGTGCCGGCAGTAGTATATTGCTGCGATGCAGGATTTTGGAGATCTGAAGTTTGACCATTCCCAAAATTCCAGCGCCAGGTTAACGCAGATGTGTCGGGCACGCTTAAACTGCCGCTAAACGTTGCCGTTAGTGGAGTGCAGCCGTTCGCACTTTGTGCAAAAACCGCTTTTGGTGAGGCAACAATTTTTACCGGCACCGGGCTGATCATTTCTTTACTGCAACCACTTATCGTAGTTACTTTCAGCTTAGGAAAGTAAACTCCGGGCTGAGTGAAATTATGCCTTGGAGAAGGTTGGTCTGAAGTATTGCCATCTCCGAAAGTCCATAAGTATGACGCAAATGGTTCTGTACCTGTAGACGTGTTGTTGAATCTTACAGCGCCTGAATCGCAGAACTGTACCTGGTTCATATCAAAAACAACATTTACACCCTTCACCCATATCGTGTCTGTTCCGCGGATCGGTACAACACATCCACCTGCATCTATCAATATCATTTTCGGAATGTAGAAGCCCGGCGTTGTATAAGTATGTGTCACCACAGAATCCAGCGTGCTCTGTGTGTTGCCATCATTGAAGTCCCAGATGAACGACACGCGGTCTCTGGTAACAGCCCTGAATGTTACTGAAAGCGGCTCGCAACCTACTGTTTCGCGGTAGGTAAATGTTCCTTGCGGGCCTCTCACTTCAATGTTTTGAGTTTTTACGGAAGTGCACCCACCCGGCCCTGTTAGTGTAAGGCTTGAAACATAATGACCCGGCGTGGCATAGAAGTGAGAAGGGTTTTGTTGTGTGGTTGAAGTTCCATCTCCAAAGTCCCACACCATTGTTATATAGTTGGTTGATTGATTGGTGAAGTTTGCAACCAGTGGCGGACATGTACCCAGAGTATCACTTACTGCAAATTGTACATTCGGCGTAACTATTTTAATGTAGGCAGGTTTTGTTATTGAATCCCTGCAACCATACATGTCAATTACAACAAGTGTGATGTCATAATTTCCATCGGCTGCATATTCATGTGTCGGGTTTCGCTGCGTGCTCGTATTGCCATCACCGAAATTCCAGAAATGCTGAAGTTGCGGTCCGGAAGCATGACTTGTAAAGCGGATAGTTCTCCCCGGGCATGTTAGTGAATCGGGTGATGAAAAGGCCGCACGCGGGTTTGAAATGGTTATGAGGTTATTTCTCGAAACGCTGTCCTTACAACCTTCAGTGTCAGTTACTGTAAGCGCAACGGTAAAGTTTCCAGGAGTGAGATAAGTATGTATGAATGGGGAGGAATTCAATGTTTCTGTTGCTCCATCACCATAATTCCACGTCCAGGATGTGATTGCATGAATACCATCCGACACCGAACTGTCGAGAAAGGCTATCGGGCTCATCTTGCAACTGCCCGGCACTGTTGAACCGAATGCTGCTGTAGGGCCATTAACAGTTATGTAGTTAGATTTTACCAGTGTATCGCGGCAGCCATCTACGGTTTTAATGAACAGGCTAACTGTGTAGGTGCCCGGGTTCCGGTAGGTATGAGATACAGGGCTTCCTGAGCCGGTTTGCCCGTCGCCAAAATCCCAGAAGAAGCCTGAAATAAATGTTCTGTTTGCAAGGCCTGTAAAAGTAACAGGTGTGTTGCGGCAAACAACTGTGTCTGATACGTTGAACAATGCCTGTTCATCCATTACCTGGATGGTTCGGCTTGTAGTATCTGAACAGCCTGTTGTATTATTGAATGCCACAAGTGTTACGCGGAAAGAACCCGGCGTAAGATATGTGTGTACCGGGTTGGCCGCGGTTGAAGTATTGCCATCACCGAAACTCCATAGCCAGCGGTCTGCACCCACAGATTTATCAGTAAAGGTGCGTGTCATCGGGGTTAAGCAGTCAAAATCAATCCTCATTTTCGCAATTGGCGGATCGATGTACACAAAGTTTTCTATCTCAAGGGTGTCTGAACAGCCAAGGTTCCAAACGATAAGTTTAACCGTGAAGTAGCCGGTGTCTTTGTATTTGTATTCAGGGTTTTGAAGTGCTGAGGTGCCGCCGTCGCCGAATTCCCAAAGCCATGTGTCCGCAGTGTCTGTGGTGAGGTCAGTGAATTTTATACTTCTCCACGCGCATGTTTGAAGAGGATCTGCACTGAAGTTTGCTACCGGTTTGTTGCCGGTTTTAATTCCCTGGCTTACTGTAACAGTATCAGTACAGCCTGCCAGTGTGGTAATTGCAAGCGTAATATCATAAATACCTTCTGTGAAGGAATGTGTTGGAGTTTGCTCCGTAGAAGTGGTGCCGTCTCCAAAATTCCACCAGTAACCAACTACAGAATCCGTTGAGTTAACGGTTGATTCGAAGGTCCATTCCAAAGGTGCGCATCCTTCCTGGGGCAGGTTGTTGATAGCTGCCTGTGGAAGTGAAATGTCGATCATTTGTTGTTGAACAAGAGTGTCGGAACAACCGGAAGCATTTGTGCTGATAAGGGTAACGGTGAAATTTCCTTCAGAAGTGTATTGGTGAGTAGGGTTTGGATCCGTTGAAGTAGTTCCGTCACCAAAACTCCAGCTATAGGTTAGCGCGTTGCTGCTCGTATTGGTAAAAGTAACGTTAACGGGTACGCGACAACTTTGTACCGGGTTGGCAGTGAATCCCGCAGCGGGCTGTGGCATCACAGTAATATTTTTTCTAACTGTATCAGCACATCCGCCTGAATTGCTGATGAGGGTTACCACATAACTTCCTGCAACCGTGTATGTTTTTGAAGGGTTTATTGCTGTTGACGTTGTTCCGTCTCCGAAATCCCAAAAAGCGTCTACGCCTGATGGTGAGGAGGTGTTTCCGAATGTAAATGGTGTGTTCACGCAAACTGTTGCCGGAACCGTAAAATCTGCATCAACTGCCCCGATCACAATTGCATCGCTCTGAATTATGGTATCACGGCAGCCCGTGCTGTTGGCAACAATTAAACTCACGGTAAAACTTCCCGTTGAATTATAATTATGAGAAGGAGTTTCTTCTGTTGAAGTAGTGCCATCACCAAAATTCCAGGTGTATGCTAAATTTCCAGTGCCTCTTGATGTGTTTTGAAACTCGATGTTTACGGGGAAATTGCAGTTAGCGGGATTGCTGTGCGTGAAGCCTGCCGTAACTCCCTGAGAAATTCGTATGAAGTTGGGTCTTGTTATAGTATTTACACAACCTTCAGAGTTAGTAACGCGCAGCGATATGTTGAAGTTTCCACCAGATTGATAGGTATGAGACGGATTTTGTAATGTGCTGCTTATACCATCGCCAAAGTCCCATTGCCATTGAACAATGGTGCCAGAGTTAGCCAAAGAAAGGTCGTTGAATTGAACCGGAAGCGGGAAACACCCTGTTGTAACAGAGCTCGAAAAATCTATTGTCGGTTTTGCGAAAACGTGAATATACTGCACCTGGGTGATCGAATCCTGCCCGTTGGCATCCTGCACTAACAACTTAACCGTGTAGTTGCCAGGCGTGAAATAAGTTGCTGACGGATTTTGCAGAAAGGAGATAGTTCCGTTTCCGAGATCCCATTTCCAGAAGTTCGGGTTTCCGGTAGATTCATCGGTAAACTGAACAACGATGGGGGCACATCCCGAGGTGACGTTTGAAGAAAAACCGGCGCGTAGCTGGGCGGTTGAATTGGCGTGAAAAAATACCAAAAAAACACATACAACGCTGGTTTTCACCAGTGTTTGAAAGGACATAAGGTTAGGGCTTTTTATGAATAATTGGATAACCGACTTGCGCCGATAGAGTATAAACGCAGTTTTATATCGTTTATTTTGTCCTTATGTCAAGAAAGAACATATTTATTGTCTTTCCATATGTAATACTTTGGGATCGGTGCTGCCCCATGGTGCAAGCTCCATCAGCGGAATTGCCTTTCGGGTAAATCTCCACTGGCGGTTCAGAAACCGGAAGATGGTGGGGTCAGGGTGAGTGAGAGCGATAACAAGCTTGCCATAGTCTTCATTGCTCGACCATGTGCCATTGTAAGTAATTCCATCTTTGGTTGCCGTCATAGGGCCATCGTACAAAGTGTTGCGGTAAAGGCGAAAAACATATCCCTGGTATTGAGAGGTGATATTGTTAGAAGTGTCCAGCGCATATTTTACAATGAAGTCATTGTTCAAAATGTTCAGCTCAAAATATTGTTCGAGAACATTTTCAGCAATTTCGGGTGTTCCTTTTTTACATCCCGTGGCGGCCACCAGCAGGAAGATGGTGAGCATCCACCCAAAGCCCGGCCCACGTTTCAGGTACTTATAAATAGATGTCGGAATATTTCTCCTTTGCATACGCAATAAAGTGGGAAGCATTCAATGGCTCCCCTGTAGCCAAAGTACATAAATCTTCCGAAAGATAATAACGACCAAAGGCATAAATATGTTGTTTCAGCCAGGCCCAAATGGCGGTGGTATTTTCTTCATGCAGGTTTTCATCTAAATGCGGGTGACTCTTCCTGATGGTATTATAAAATTGTGCTGCGTACAAGCTGCCGATACTGTAGGTTGCGAAATATCCGAAACTGCCATGGCTCCAATGCACATCCTGTAAACAGCCGCGCTTATCGTCGGGAACTTTAATTCCCAGATATTTTTGATACTGTTCATTCCAGTAGGCCGGTATATCCGCTGCTTCCAATTCTCTTCCTATCAGCTTCTTCTCCAGTTCATATCTTATCATCACATGAAAGTGATAAGTAAGTTCATCAGCTTCGGTTCTAATTAAGGAAGGTTCCACTTTGTTTATGGCCTTGTAGAATTTTTCCGTGTCGATAGTTTCGAATTGAGTTGGAAAGTATTTTTTAACAATAGGCAGGTTTGCCGTCCAGAAAGGAAAGCTACGCCCCACGCAATTTTCCCAAAGGCGGCTCTGGCTTTCATGAATGCTGAGGCTGCAATACTCGCCGAGTGGTAAGCCGTATTGATCCTTTGGAAGACCCTGTTCATACAATCCGTGCCCACCTTCGTGAAGGCAACTCCAGGTCATGTTGGCGAAATCATTTTCGTCTACGCGGGTCGTTAGTCTTACGTCGCCGGCGTTAAAGCTGGTGGAAAAAGGATGCTCACTTATATCCTGTCTTCCCGAGCCAAAATCAAAATGGATCTTTTTAAGCAATTCCACTCCGAGATCCCACTGTTTATTTTTTTCAAAATTGCCGCGCAGGAAGGTGTCGTCAACTTGTGGTTTCTGGGAAATGTTATCCAGCAGTGTTTTAAGTTGGGGCCGAAGATCAGTGAACAGGCGGTCAACCTTTTCTGATGTCAAGCCTTTATCGTAGTCATTCATTAAGGCATCGTAAGGATGCTTTTCATATCCAAGTTGTTCTGCCTCTTCACGCTTCACTTCAATAACGTTCTGAAGGGGCGCTTCAAATATTTTAAAATCATTTTTCTCCCTGGCCTCAATCCAGGAGTGAAAGCTCCTGTTCACTACCTCACTCATCTTTCTTACGAAGGCGGGGCTGAGTTTAACAGCCCTTTCATAGTCTTCCAGGCTTAGTTGTGCATTTCTTCGTTGCTCTGGTGAAAGATCCCCGGAGGACAATGCGTCCCGGATTATCTTGCCTGTACTTTCACTTGAAAACATGGAATGAGCAACTTCATTGAGTGTTGCCAGTTGCCTGCCTCTTATTTCGTTGCCAGCCGGGGGCAAATAAGTTTCCTGGTCCCACTGAAGAACTGCTGAAGCATATTTTATATCTGCAATCTTCTGAAGATGGTCCTTATAAATGATGTATGGATCTTGCATAAGCCCGGGGTGAGTTTAGCGATGCATAATAACAACGGTCGGTTGCCAACCGCACTTCCATTTTCCTGAAAGGAACTTTTTTATTTGTTGATCCTGGAAAGAATGATATCTACCTGGTGTTTCCTTGATTCATGAATGCAGAACAGGTTTCCGTAAAAGTCAGGTTTTTCAGAAACTATCTTTCCAAATTCATCAACAATGATGTAGTTTTTTTGATTTAGAAATTTAAAAAGCGCTTCATGGTTTTCCGTGACCTCGATCATCATTGTAGGTCGTTGGTTGTCCAGGATGTTGGACATGCCCTGAATTGCCAGGTATTCTGCTCCCTCAATATCTATTTTTACAAAATCGATCTTATTGATATTTCTATCTCTCACAAAATCATCCAGCCTTATCGTTTCTACCTGCACTGCATTTTTCTGAACTTCCACAAATGCTTTCGACTGAATTTTTTTGGTAACGCGATAGTCTTTAACCAGTGAATTACTTTGTCCGGTAATATTTTCAAGATAGAAAGTTGCCACGCCAGTAGAATCTGAAACCGCTTTTTCCACCAATTCGATATTCTTGATCCTGGAATTTGAGAGGTTTTCTCTTGTGTAAACAAGGTTATTTGCGCCCGGTTCAAATACGAACAATTTCCCGCTCGAACCTGCCAGCTTTGAAAAGTAAAGACTTATATACCCGATATGCGCCCCCAGTTCAAAAACAACATCACCTTCTTTTATCACCGCAGCGAACAGTTCCATTTGAACCTTTTCACGATTCTTGCCATGATACCAATATCCTTTATGGGTAAAGGCGTCAAGTTTAAACTTAGTGCCGGTAAAATGGTGTTTAATTCTGATATCGCCCAGGTTGAGTTTTTTCAGCAGCGGAATAATGACTTTGCGAAGTGTTTTGTTTCTGTAGATTTTCATTTAGAAGCTTGTTTGCTGGCGAATGCAGCAAAAGTAAAGTTCCGAACCCAGCCTGCAAAAAGGAAATTCACTCCAATGGGATGTTAGAAGATCGCCGGTTCCGGAAAGTTCTCAGGAAACGCCATATTTCCTGGCTTGCATTGAAGTCCATACAAACATTACCTTTTGAAGATGGAGCCCTGAAACCAGGCCAGCTGTGGCCTCCGCCGGTAACTTTTATAAATTCAACAACATTTTCATTTTTCCCGTTCTTAAAAATATATCGCACGGCGGTTGCGCCATCATCCGGGTCGGTATCAGGTATGGGAATAATAATGGGAGTTGAATCACATTCATTTTGTTTCGCCCAGAACTCCGAAACATCGTCCATAGATTTCATGGTAAAATTTCCTTTGTAGGGCGTTATATTATCTTTTGTGCCATAGATCTGCA
>JAEZDA010000086.1 GCA_023433345.1 Bacteroidota bacterium
TGCTTTCGAAATTCTGCCTGCTAATGCTTCCGAAAAAGAGTTGTTCTGCTGTTCTTCTGTTAAAACCAGGCATTTTCCGTGTCGCTTAACAGTTTCAAAAACGAGTTCCTCATCCAGCGGATAAAGCGTACGCAGATCTATTATTTCTATCTGGCCACTGAAAGATCTTGCCGCAGCTTTTGCCCAGTAAACCCCCATTCCGTAGGTGATTATACAACAACTTTCACCACTTTCAACGTAATTGTTTTGAGCCCTCAATACCGCCATTCCCTTTCCTAACGGTAAGGTGTAATCGCTGGATGGTTCAGGTTGTCTCGCATCCTCAGTTCCCGGCACTTTGCTCCAATACAATCCTTTGTGTTCAAGCATCACAACCGGATTAGGATCCAAAAATGCAGCTTTCATCAACCCTTTCATATCGGCCGCATTGGAAGGATAAACCACCTTTATTCCTTTTATCGTTAAGAGTGTACTTTCCACGCTGCCGCTGTGATATGGCCCACCGCCCCCGTACGCGCCAATTGGTACGCGAATAAGTGTTTGCACCGGATATTTTCCGCAACTCAGGTAGCAGCTTTTTGAAATTTCTGTAACCAATTGGTTAAGGGCCGGGTAGATATAGTCAGCGAATTGAACCTCAACAATAGGTTTTAGTCCCACCGCGCTCATCCCCACCGTGGATCCGATTATATAAGCTTCCTGTATAGCTGTATTGAAAACACGGTGATCGCCAAACTGCTCTGCAAGTGTAGCAGCTTCACGAAATACGCCGCCAAGCCTCCGGCCTACATCCTGGCCGTAAAGCAAAGCATCATCATATTCCGCCATTATCTCTCTTATTGCAAACAGTGCGGCATCAACCATCATGATCTTTTCTCTTCCCTCGGGCCGACGCTCACCCTTTTCGGTGATCACCGCAGCTGGCGCGAAAACGTGTTCCGAAACTAAAGCAGGATCAGGTTCAGGAGCAGATACGGCTTTGTCGAAATCTTCCTTAACACTGAGAATTGCCTTTTCTTCAATTTCCAGAAGAACATCTTCCGGAATGCCTTTTTTGATGAGCTTTTTTCTCAGGATCGGTCCGGGGTCACGGGTAAAATGGTCGGCGAGTTCAGCATCTTCGCGATAAAACTCCTTTCTTACTCCACTGGTGTGATGGCCGAGCAAGGGCACCTTGGCATGAACAAGGTAGGGCCTGCGTTTGTCTCTCACCTCGTCAACAACTTTTTTCATTGTTTTTTGGCAATCGAAAAAATTACTACCGTCTACGCTTACACGCTCAATTCCTTTGAAACCCGAAATGAAATCGTATGCATTGCAGGTTCTTGCTTCCTTCGAGGCTACGCTAATACCCCAATCGTTGTCCTGAACTAAAAAGATGATCGGTAACTTATGGAGTGCAGCGAATTGGAAAGCCTCGCTAACCTCGCCTTCTGTAACCGAAGCATCTCCCAATGAACAAACCACAACCGGCAATTTGCCGTCTTCCGTTCTCTGCAGTTTTGGAGAATTGGTTTTTTCGAGAAACTTTAATCCCTGTGCTATTCCTGTTGTTGGAATTGCCTGCATGCCTGTTGCACTGCTTTGATGAATGATGCCGGGCTTGTCTTCGCCTTTATAGTTTGGATGCCCATAATATTCCCTGCCTCCTGTAAAAATATCATTGCCCTTTGCAAGCAACTGCAGCATTAGTTGATAGGGCGAGAACCCAAGGCCGAGAAGGATGCTTTCGTCGCGGTAGTACGGACTAACGTAGTCGCATGGATGAAGTTGAAATGCCGTTGCAAGTTGTATGGCTTCGTGGCCGCGCGAGGTGCTATGTACATATTTGCATATCTGCCGGTTTGCTTCGTAGGTTTCCGCCATGGCCCTTGCGGTGCACATTAGGCTATAGGCTTTCAAATAAACTTCCATGATAATAATCCCCTGATTTAAACAGCTGCAAAAATCGTTATTCTGCGTACACAGAAAATGATTATAAAAAAGGCCACCGAAGTGGCCCCGATTTATTCCATTTTAAATGTTTCCAGGAACTTGGTGGTGAAATTCCCGCTCCTGAAATTTTCATCACGCATAAGCTGCTGGTGAAAAGGAATGGTGGTTTTTACACCTTCAATAACATATTCACTAAGGGCCCTGCTCATAGTATTGATGGCTTCATCGCGGGTTTGAGCTACCGCAATAAGTTTTCCTATCATGCTGTCATAATAGGGCGGAATTACATATCCGGCGTAAACGTGGCTGTCAACCCGAACTCCATGGCCTCCCGGCTGGTGAAGCACGGTGATTCTTCCTGGCGAGGGGCGGAAGTCGTTATATGGATCTTCAGCATTGATCCTGCATTCTATCGCGTGCATTTGAGGAAAGTATTCTTTACCCACGATCTTTTCGCCCATCGCTATCTTGATCTGTTCTTTAATAAGATCGTAGTTGATCACTTCTTCTGTAACACAATGTTCAACCTGAATTCGGGTGTTCATTTCCATAAAATAAAAGTTCCGGTGTTTGTCTACCAGAAACTCTATCGTGCCCACGCTTTCATAGTTGATAGCCTGCGCCGCCTTAATTGCTGCTTCACCCATGCGTTTTCGAAGATCGTCGGTCATAAATGGGGAAGGGGCTTCTTCAACAAGCTTCTGATGTCTCCGCTGAATAGAACAGTCTCTTTCACTCAGGTGGCATGCATTACCATATTGGTCGCCGGCAATTTGTATTTCAATATGACGTGGTTCTTCCACGAATTTCTCCATGTATATACCGTCGTTCTTAAATGCTGCTGCAGCCTCGGTACGCGCGGTATCAAAAGCCTTTTCGATCTCACTTTCTTCCCATACTACCCGCATGCCCTTACCACCACCGCCTGCGGTTGCTTTTAAAATAACAGGATATCCGATCTCTTTAGCAGCTGCGCGGGCATGGTCTGCATCACGTAATAATCCCTCCACACCCGGTACGACCGGCACGCCGGCCTTTATCATTGTTTCTTTTGCGGTGATCTTGTCACCCATGGAATTGATCATCTCGGGTGTCGGACCGATGAACTTGATATTATGATCGGCGCAAACCTTGGCGAATTTTGCGTTTTCCGCAAGAAATCCGTACCCTGGGTGGATCGCATCTGCGTTTGTTATTTCCGCAGCCGCCATAATATGGGCCATGTTCAGGTAACTGTCTACACTGGCGGGTTTCCCGATGCAAACTGCTTCATCTGCGAATTTCACATGAAGGCTGTCTTTATCGGCTGTGGAATAAACGGCAACCGTTTTAATTCCCATTTCCCTGCAAGTACGTAATACCCTCAGGGCTATTTCTCCCCGGTTGGCGATCAATATTTTTTTGAACATGTAGTTAGTTTGATATTTTTCAAAGCCTTAACCCGGAGGAAAAAAACTTTGATATCCTTTTGGAGAATTAGTTTGGTTCTACGAGGAAGAGTGGCTGATCATATTCCACAGGGCTTGCATCTTCTACAAGCACCTTTACTATGGTTCCTTTAACCTCGCTTTCAATTTCGTTGAAGAGCTTCATTGCCTCGATTATACACACAACCTTTCCGGGAGATACCTCATCGCCCACATTTACAAAAAGTGGTTTACCGGGACCAGCCTGGCGATAGAAAGTGCCGATCATCGGGCTCTTAATTGTGAGAAGATTGTCTGTAGCTGATTTTGCCGCGGGAGCATCCTTTTTCTGACTTTCCTGTGGGGCAGTTGCCGGCGCAGCGACTGGTGCAGGTGCCTGAACCGGGTTTTGAACAGGTTGAGCGGATGCAACTATATGTTGTGCCGGATCTTTTTTCTGCTTGATGGTGATCTTTCGTCCGTCTTCCTCGATGGTTATTTCGCCGATAGAGGTTTTATTGATCAGTTTCACCAGTTCCTGGATCTGTTTTATGTCCATTTTTTCAGTTTGAATTGAGTGGATATTTGCGGGGAGCTAAGATAGGGAATGAAATTTCCCCCGCAAGCAGTTGGGTGAAATTTATGCCGAAAAAGACTCGATTTTGGTCGATTTCAGCCCGTTTTTGATAAAAAACCGCTCAAAATCACCCTTTTTAAAAAAAGGCCGGAAAAATTCCGGCCTCTATTTTAATATTATTCTTTAACCCTTTCAAGGTAATCTCCGGTTTTGGTATTGATCCGGATAAGTTCACCCTCGTTAACAAACAGGGGTACGTTTACGGTAGCACCTGTTTCCACGGTAGCGGGTTTCAGGGTTCTGGTGGCAGTGTCGCCCTTCATGCCTGGTTCACTGTATGTAACGAGAAGTACAATTTTATCGGGCAGTTCAACACCCATAGGCTGGTCGGTTTCGCCGTTGATAAGAACTGACACTTCCTGACCGTCTTTTAAGAATTTTGGCGCGTCAACCATTTCTTCAGGAACGGTGATCTGTTCGAAGGTTTCAGTGTCCATGAAGCTGTAACCGGTGTCGTCTTTATATAAAAACTGGTAGGGTTTTTTTTCCACTCTTACCGGGAATATCGTTTCGCCGCTGTTCCAGGTCACTTCAATTGTTCTTGCGTTGTCAACGCCTTTCATTTTAGCCCAAACCTTTGCTGCAGCACGTGCTGTTTTATTTTGGCCAAACTCTACTACAGAATAGAGAGAACCATCAACTTTAATAATTAAACCGGTACGGATGTCCGCTGTTGTTGCCATATATTATTTTTTGGAGCTGCGAAATTACATAAATATGGTTGTATTCTTTGGGAATTTTGAGCGGGTTTTGGGTAGGGGGTTATGGGTTGTGAGTTGTGGGTTATGGGTTGTGGGTTGTGGGTTGTGAGTAATGAATTGTGAGTGATGGGTTGTGAGTGATGGGGCGTGAGTGGTAAATGGTAAATTATTTGGTCGTGGGGCGGCAGTTGTAATTGGTTAAATTGATTAATGGGTCGGGTAAAATCGTAATTCGTAAAATCGTAATTCGTAAATCGTAATTCGTAGATCGTACATCGTAAATCAGCCTTGCGGCCTGCGTTAGGGATGGCAGCGGATATCCTTTTTGCATCGCAAAAAGATTGCAGCGGACAGCCCGACCCCGTCCACGCGGTCGCGTGCGTCGGGGGAACGCCCTAAATGGCAGTTTGTAGTTAGAAGTTGGTAGTTCCTATTTGGTCAATGCCTGAATCGCGAAGTGGGGTAGGTAAATCGTAATTCGTAAATCGATTATCTCATTACCTTTGCGCATCTTTTTATTCAGCAAAAACAAATAATAATTATGAAAGTTACTGTTGTTGGAGCAGGGGCTGTGGGCGCTACCTGTGCGGATAATATCGCGCGTAAAGAATTGTGTGACGAACTCGTGTTGGTAGATATAAAGGAAGGGGTTGCAGAAGGAAAGGCGATGGATCTTATGCAAACTGCAGAGATAGAAGGTTTTGATACAAAGATCGTTGGAAGTACAAATGATTATTCGAAAACAGCGGGTAGTCATGTTGCCGTGATCACGTCAGGAATTCCCCGTAAGCCGGGGATGACACGTGAAGAGCTAATCGGTATCAATGCAGGAATTGTAAAATCAGTAACGCAAAATATTTTGAAGTATTCACCTGAAGCGATCATTATTGTGATCAGCAACCCGATGGATACCATGACCTACCTCGCGTTGAAATCGAGCGGATTGCCAAAGCACCGCATCATCGGAATGGGTGGGATATTAGACAGCAGCCGTTTCCGTTTCTTTCTCAGCCAGGCGATGAATTGTTCTCCGAACGATCTGCAGGCAACTGTCGTGGGCGGTCACGGAGATACGACGATGATCCCGCTTACAAGGCTTGCTACTTATTGTGGCACACCGGCAGCAAATTATCTTGATGCGGAAAGCCTGAAAAAGGTAGCGGCCGATACGATGGTTGGCGGAGCAACTCTTACCGGTTTGCTTGGAACCTCAGCATGGTATGCGCCTGGTGCAGCAGGAGCGGCCCTGGTGGAATCTATTGTAAGGGATGAGAAAAAGATGATGCCCTGCTGTGTATACCTGGAAGGAGAGTATGGCCAGGAGGATATTTGCATCGGGGTTCCCGTAATTGTAGGAAAGAATGGCTGGGAGCGAATCGTGGATTATAAATTGAATGAGGAAGAAATGGCGGCATTTGCAAAGAGCGCGGATGCGGTGCGTTCTATGAATAGTGTATTGTCTACATTAACGGTTTAATTATATTTACTGCCGTTTAATAAAATTATATGAAAAAAATACTTTCGGGTTTTGCCCTGGTTTTGATGACCCTAACGCTGCTGGTAGGATGTGAGAAGGAGTACTCACAGGAAACCGGCGGGCAGTTCGGTGGCGCCCAGGGTTCATTCCGCGCGCAGATCGATGGGGAACAGTGGATCGCTACCCAGGTAAAATCTGCCTCAAGGCAGAACGGTGTGATCTTATTGGTGGGAAGCTCAGGGGATGGACAATCTATCACTTTGAGGGTTGTAGACTCAGGGGTTCACAATTACCAATTGCAGAACACGTCTGACAACAGGGGTTTTTATATGGACAGCACGATCGTTCCCCTGGCTGAATTCGGAACTGATCAGTGGTTAACGGACAGTACCTATGGCAACATAAACATCACCGCTATTGACACTATCCGTAAAACCATCAGCGGTAATTTCCAGATGAAAGTGTTTCGCCAACTGGACGGGTTGAAACGCACCATCACTAATGGTGAGTTTACCAATATTTCTTATGGCCCGCCTGCCACTAACCCTCCGCCTGCTGGTGCAGATACGTTTAAGGTAAAGGTGAACAATGTGGATTTTGTCTCTTCAAATGTGATGGCAATGTCTGCCATGGGCTCGCTCCTGATAAATGCCACAAGCAACGCGGGAGAATCTGTCGGGCTTACTTTTTCCGAAACCATCACTCCCGGTACTTACCAGATTGATATGATATCTGCGCAGGGAACTTACAGTTCGGGATCAACTATTGCAATGGCGGAAAGTGGTACGCTTACAATTCTTGAGCATAATACTTCTACAAACAGGATAAGGGGAAACTTTAGTTTTGTTGCAGATGATGTTATGACACCCTTGCCGGTTCCGTATCAGTTAACGGAAGGGTATTTTGCATTGAGTTATTAATATTGTTTCTCTTTTAACAATATACGGCCTGCAGAGATGCAGGCTTTTTTTATTGATTATAACCCGGTATTTTAAAAAGGTTTAAATTAGTATTCTCTTATCTAAATCTTTGGGCATGAAGAAGTTTTTACTTTTCCTGTTTGTTCTTTCTTGCGCGACGGCTTTTTCCCAGACAGTTAATATACCTGATCCGGTTTTTAAATCGCTTCTGATAGGCCAGGGTGTTGATGCAAACAGCAACGGCGAGATCGAGGTGTCTGAAGCCTCGGTTGTATCTTCCTTATACATCAGCTCTTCACCAGGAACCATGGATACGGTTTTCAGCGTTGAAGGCATAAGAAGTTTTGTAAACCTTAATGATGCATATCTTTCAAATTTGTCGATCACTGAACTTGATCTTTCCGGGTTAAGCCAATTGACTTCCCTGCAAATTTCTAATTGCACCCGAATTTCCTCTTTCAATTTTTCGGACTGCGATAGTTTGAAAAGTCTTTTTTTAGATCGTACGCTCGATGTTGCGGTATTGGATCTTAACACCATTCCTTCTCTTGAACATTTTCGATACAATAGCTCCTCCAACAATAGCTTTCAATCTATAAGCACATTAATGGCTTCAAACCATCCAAAACTTGCAAACCTGGAAATGGACATGGTGAACCTGAATAATGTCAGGTTTGATCATTGCGACAGCTTGCGCACTGTTTTTTTCCATGGAGTTCAGGCTGATAGCGTAAGCATTACAAACTGCACCAACCTTGGCGGTGTATGGATAGACGGTGTGGTTAATATTGTTGATATGCGAAATTGTTCCGGAATGGAATCCTTCAGGAGCAGCAATGCTTCATTCCGCGTATTGAATATGACAAACTGCACAGCATTAACTTCTGTTGAGTTAATGGGGTTGATCACCCGGTCAATCGATTTGAGTTCCGCCGCTAATTTACAATCTCTGATAATCCATTATGGGAATCAAACAACTCCTCCCGGATCATTCTATCTTAACGTTAAAAATGGAACTCAGTTAGCCAATTTCGATATCGATGGCTATGGAGCTCCTGCGGATACCTTATTTGTGTGCGCGGACGATTTTGAGGTGGATAGTTTGCGGGCGGGTATTTCCCATTTTCCTAACCTGATTGTAAATTCCACTTGCCTGTTCCTTCCGCAGGGCATGATAAATAGTGTGCAGGGGATTGTAAGACTTGCCCAATTCGGCTCAGGCTGCAATTCTTCTTCTCCGGGATTCGCAAACGTTGCCATAAAAGTTTCAGGAAGCGCCGGAGATTCACTTACCCGTTTTACCGGCGGTGGAGGGAGGTTTAATCATTATGATTATGAAGGTACTTACCTGTTTACTCCCCAACCACCTTCACCATATTTCATCTTTGTTCCACCAAGCCATAGTATAACTTTCGACACGGCCAATGGCTTGCAACAATCGGTTGAGTTCTGCATACAACCAGTGATACAGGTAAATGATGTTGAGGTTCTAATTGCTGCTCAAAGCGAGGCGAATCCCGGTTTCCAGATGTCTCAGAGTGTGCACTACCAAAATAACGGCACCCAGGTAAGTTCGGGAACTATCACTTACCAGTACGATGCCGCACTTCTTTCTTTTGTAAGCAGTAGTGTTCAGCCCACTTCGCATGTTCCTGGCACAATTACATGGGTCTATTCAAACCTGATGCCTCTGCAATCGGCTGAGATATCGGTTTCATTTGAATTGCTGGCTCCACCTGTGAACAACATCGGTGATACATTGACCTTCGCCGTTGAGATCTCGGGTTCAGGAACAGACGAAACACCATTGGATAATAATTTTATCTTACAACAGGAAATAACGGGATCTTATGATCCAAATGATAAAACCTGCCTCAATGGCCCGATCTTGCTGCCAACCCAGCTTAATGAAAGTCTTTATTACCTGGTAAGGTTTCAGAATCTTGGCAACGATACAGCCATAAACGTGCGGGTTGTTGATTCACTTCCGGCTTCACTTGATCTATCTTCTTTGCAACTCTTAAGCAGCAGCCATATTTATACGGCCAGTTTGAAAAACAATGTGCTCGAATACAAATTCGACAGCATCCTTCTTCCACCTGCTATCCATAACGTTCAAGGGAGCAATGGCTATGTTCTTTTCAAAATAAAGCCAGCGCAATACTTAACTGTCGGTAATTCCATTGTAAATAAAGCAGACATCTTTTTTGATTTTAATCCTGCTGTAATTACCAATGATGCAGTAACAACGATTGTGAGTCCATCTCAATCTGGAGTAACTATTATTGAATTCAGCGGCTCACGGGTAGGTGAGAATAATCAGCTCTCTTATAAAGTTATATTCAGTGAACCGGCGGTGAAGTTGATTCTCGAAAGCAGCACTGATGGTATGAATTATCAGGAGGAGTCGGCCGGGTGGCTTTTAAAGGCGCGTTCGGGAACTGTATTGAATTTTGTCGATGAATTTGCGGGCATGGTGAAGATGCATTATCGGGTAAGGGTTATGAGTCAGTCTGGTTTGCTCTTAAAAGCTGCGGGCGTAGTTGTAGATGCCCCGTTGCCCGGTATTTCGATAAACCGTATTGTAGGGAGCGGAGATGATCTTCGGGTTCGGGTTAATGTTGATAAAAGTGGAATATACGAAACCGGCATTTATTCAATTGATGGAAAGAATGTTTGCCGGAGCAGGGTGACCTTAGAAAAGGGAACGAATAGCGTCCTGGTGCCTTTTGGAAAAAATTCAGGAGGCGTTTATTCTTTTGTGGTATTTAAGGGAAGAAAGAAATACAGCCGTGCTTTTGTGTGGAAAAGGGATTAGTGGAAATTGAAGTGTTTTGGGCAGGAGACTTAGGTTTTTGATTGGAGATATAAAATTGATCGTCGGCAAAGATGCCGGCGATTTTTTTGTGCAGGTTTTCATAGAAGCGCTGTGATTTTTTAGCTCGGGCCCCTAAGGGGCACTCCGGTTTTAACCTTTAGCCGCGTTAGCACTGAAGCCCATGGCCTTTAGTCTCATTGGTGATAATTAGGATACAAAATCAAATCTCTGGATTCTTTACCTGGCAGCGCCTCCAGTACAGTTATTGGTTCCGATGCGCAGATTTAGGGTGAAAACACGGAAATAGATTGTGTTTGGCAGTACCTAATATGATGTAATCAACCTTCCGGCAACGTTTCAAAACCGAAAGATGATATTGATGCAATAACTATCATCGGGGAAAAGTGGGAGGAAGGCCGTAATTTACCTGCTAACGCGCTTAAAGGTTAAAATCGTCCGGGCATAGATAAATCACCTACTTCATTATTGTACCCCATTTGTTTGACTGTTCCGGTCAATCTTCTGCACCAGCCCCTGAAGCACCTTCCCCGGTCCACATTCGGTAAACTGCACCGCTCCATCTGCCACCATTGCCTGTACGCACTGCGTCCACCTAACTGCTCCGGTCAATTGTTCAATTAGGTTTATTTTTATTTGCTCTGCATCAGATACTGCAGCAGCAACCACGTTTTGGTAGACAGGGCAAACGGGATTTTTAAATTCTGATTCCCTGATAGCTTTTTCAAGCTCCTTTTTAGCGGGAAGCATCAGCGGAGAATGAAATGCGCCGCCCACCGGTAGAATCAGAGCACGCTTTGCACCGGCTTCTTTCATTTTCTCGCAGGCAACTTCGATTCCCTTTATAGAACCACTTATAACAAGTTGCCCGGGACAATTATAATTAGCAGGTACTACTACTTCACCTGTTTCGGTTGAAACCTTGTCGCAAACTTCTTCTACCTTTTCATCCGCAAGCCCCAGTACCGCAGCCATGGTAGATGGAGTAGCTTCACACGCAGCCTGCATCGCGCTTGCGCGAATGTTTACTAACTTCAAAGCTTCGCGGAAGGAAAGTGTTTTGTTAGCTACAAGGGCTGAGAATTCCCCCAAAGAGTGACCTGCAACCATATCCGGAGTAGCATTCAAAGTATTAAATGAGGCCACTGAGTGAATAAAAACTGCAGGTTGCGTAATGTTCGTTTGCTTCAATTCTTCTTCATTGCCCTCAAACATTATTTGGGAAATTGAAATCCCGAGTATGCTATCCGCTTCTTCAAATATCGCTCTGGCTGAAGTATCGCCACTAAAAAGTTGTTTCCCCATCCCGGGAAATTGTGCTCCCTGGCCCGGGAAAATGTATGCGTGTTTCATCAAAAATTTTTTCTAAAGAGATTAATGCAGTCTTGCGCTGATAAGTTTCAAAAATTCACTACGCGTCTCATTTTTTTCGAATTGCCCGGAAAAAGCGGACGTAGTTGTCACTGAGTTTTGTTTTTGCACCCCTCGCATCATCATACACAAGTGAGATGCTTCGATAACAACAGCTACACCCAGTGGTTGTAACGACTCTTTTATTGATTCGAGAATTTGTGTTGTAAGTCTTTCTTGTACCTGCAGGCGCCTGCTGAATACATCTACAACCCGGGCGATCTTGCTGAGGCCGGTTATAAAACCATTTGGAATATACGCTACGTGGGCCTTTCCGAAAAAAGGAAGCATGTGGTGTTCGCACATACTGTAAAGCTCAATGTCTTTTACTATGATCATTTCACTCACATCTTCATGAAACTTTGCCGATTCCAAAATTGCATTCGCATCCATTCCATAGCCTTGCGTCATATATTGCATCGCCTTTGCGATACGTTCCGGCGTTTTTAAAAGTCCCTCGCGTTCCGGGTTTTCACCAAGAGAAGCTATGATCTCAGAATAATTCCGAACTAAATTTCCAGTTTCTTTTTCGTCGTATGTTTCCAACCTTTTATATGCCATGTTTATTTTTATTATTGGGCCGGGTATTCAACAAAATTACGTTCAGTTTCGTAAAGCCTAACCTGCATTTCCAGCGAATCTTTAATATGCGGACGAAGGAGGTTGAATATTACAATTGAAATATTTTCTGCGGTAGGATTGACACTTTTGAATTCAACACAATCTTCATTCAGGTTACGGTGATCAAATCTGTCCGTCACTTCAGCTTTAATGATATCACTCAGTGCTTTCAGATCCATTACGAAGCCTGTTACCGGGTCGGGAACACCCGTGAGTTTTACGATCAACTCATAGTTATGCCCGTGAAAATGAGGATTGCTGCATTTGCCGAAAACATCCAGATTCTGCTGGTCGTCCCATTTGGGGTTGAACAACCTATGGGCCGCATTAAATCTTTCTTTCCTGAAAACTGATACCTTGTTCATCGATCTAAATTATCGTTTACGCTTAACCGTTACTCGCCAAAATATTCTGCATAAATTGTAGGTGTTTCACAAAGTTTTAGTGCATGCAGTTGCACACCTTCGGGCATAAGGGGGATGAGTTGCTGCCATATCCCGATCACAATATTCTCGATTGAACAAAGTTTGCCTGCAAGAAAGGGAACATCAACATTCAGATTTTTATGATCAAGCGCTTCTATAATATGTTCGCGAATGATCACACTTAGTTTTTTAGCATCATAAACAAACCCTGTTCCCGCATTAGGCACTCCCTTAATTGTTACGTAAAGTTCGAAATTGTGGCCATGCCAGTTTTCATTTGCACATTTTCCAAAAACGGCATCATTCTGTTCCTTGCTCCAATCCGGATTATAGAGTTTATGTGCCGCATTAAAATGTTCAATCCTTGTGATATATACCATCGGAGAAAAATATTTGCAAAGTTAAGTTATTGTAAACCCAATTTCAATTGAGCTAATTTTGCAAAGCATGGAAATTTTAATAGTTGCCGCTACTGAGCGGGAAATACTTCCATTCATGGGAAGAAACCCGAGGGCCGATCATCTTATAACGGGCGTAGGTTCAGTAATGACCACCTATCATCTTACCAAACGCCTGCAGCAGATGAATTATGATATTGTCATTCAGGCAGGCATTGCAGGAGCCTTCGATAAAAGCATTCCGCTGTCGTCTGTAGTAGCGGTAGAAAGTGAGGTTTTTGGGGGAAGCGGCATCATGGAGAAGGGAGAACTAACCTCACTTTTCGAAGCAGGCTTATGGAAAGAAGGTCAGCCATTTATTAATGGCAGTTTGATTAATAGTAATCCTTTAATTGACAGGTTGCCCTGGAGAAAAGTTAAATCGACATCCTCCGACTTTCTTACTGATGATGCGCATACTAACGGACAAGTGTATGCGAAATATAAGGCGGATATAGAGTCAATGGAAGGTGCAGCATTCCATTTTGTTTCTTTAACTGAAGGAGTGAGTTTTTTACAGTTAAGGTCAATCAGCAATTTTGTCGGAGAACGGGATAAAAGTAAATGGAAAATTGAAGAATCTATCACCGCATTAAATGAAGCTCTGCACCTTCTTTATTCTGAATTAATCAGTAGCTATGAAGCAAAACATTGACATAGGTTTCTCGCCCTGCCCAAATGATACATTTATTTTCGATGCCCTCGTGAACAGAAAGATTGATACCGGTAATCTTACTTTTACACCTGTAATTGAAGATGTGGAAACCTTGAATCAATGGGCCCTGCAGGGAAAACTTCCTGTTACTAAAATCAGCTACGGTGTGCTCCCTCTTGTTTTGAATAATTATAGCCTGTTGAAAGCCGGTAGCGCGCTGGGCCGGGGAGCTGGTCCTTTGCTTATCCGTAATAATGAAATGGATGACCAGCTTGATGAAAGTACAGAGGTTGCAATTCCGGGAGCGCACACTACTGCTCACATGTTGTTCAGTATGGTTTACCCTGAAGTGAAAAGGAGATGTTTTGTTCGCTATGATGAAGTGCAGGAATACGTTCTTAGCGGCCACGGCCCGGGCGTTATCATTCATGAGAATCGTTTCACATATCAGTCGCTGGGGTTGAAAAAAATATGCGACCTTGGTGAAGCATGGGAGGAAAAAACCGGTTTGCCAATTCCTCTCGGCGGTATCGTTGCACAAAAATCAATTGGAGACAAAAGTGAAACGATCAGTAACCTGATCCGAAAGAGTCTTGAATATTCCCGGGCTCGGTATCCTGAACTTTCGGAGTTTATAAAATTTCATGCAATGGAGATGAAGGAAGACGTGATGAGAGACCATATCAATCTTTATGTTAATGATTTTTCTTCTGATCTTGGCGAGGAAGGTCTAGGCGCAGTAAACAAGTTTTTAGAACTGCACAGGAAAAATTTTCCCGGAAGTCAATAGGTTCTGCTCTTACATCAAAAATTTTAGGAATTAAGTGCTTTCTTATAAACCTCAATACACCGTTTCCTGGCAAAATCATGATCCACCATTGGTTGTGGATATCGGGCAGTTCCGAATTCCGGTACCCATTTTTTTACATAGATAAGATCCGGATCAAATTTTTGCTGCTGAATAGTTGGGTTGAAGATCCTGAAATACGGAGTAGCATCGCAACCGCTTCCGGAGGCCCATTGCCAGTTACCATTATTTGCAGCAAGATCATAGTCAAGGAGATATTCCGCAAACCATGCTTCGCCCCATCTCCAGTCTATAAGCAGGTGTTTGCAGAGAAAGGATGCAGTGATCATTCTTGCACGGTTATGCATGAATCCCGTTTCTTTTAGTTGCCGCATTCCTGCATCCACCACAGGGAATCCTGTTTTTCCTTCCTGCCATTTTTTGAATTCCGTTTCATCATTACGCCATTCAATATTGTCGTAGGCTGGCTTAAATGAATATCCCCGGCCAACTTTTGGAAAGTGAAAAAGAATGGACTGAAAAAAATCCCGCCAGATAAGTTCAGAGAGAAATCCTTGTGAATGTTTCAGAGCTTTTTGTACAAGCTGGCGAATGCTTACAGTTCCAAAACGAAGATGAACACTCGCATGTGAGGTTCCTTCAAGGTATAATTGGTTCCGATTATCTTCATATTTTTTCAGCGTATCCGGGTCATCGCTTAATGGCTTTACTTCGGGTTCAACTTCAACAAAGCCGGCTTTCTCAAGCAGTAAATCTGCAAAGGGAGGCAATTTTAGAAAATGTTCGGTCAGGCTTTCCGAAGGAAATGGTGTTATTGATGCGGGCGCTACTACTAACGCTGATAGCCATCTATTTTTATAGGGAGTGAAAATCGTGTATGGCTCATCGTTAGGTTTAATAATTTCATGTTTTGAGAATATAACCTGGTCTTTTAGAAAGTGGCAACCAATATCTTTTCTGCTTAACAACTGGCCGATCTCATCGTCTCTGTTTATTGCTTCCGGTTCATAATCTTCATTTGCATACACTGCGTTAATATTCCACTGATCGGTGAGGTTTTTAAAAATTTCATTTGGCTTCCCGATGCCGGTAAATAACGAGCTGCCAGTTTTTTCAATTTCTTTTTTCAATGAGAGGATCCGTTGGTAGATAAATGACACTCTCCGATCTGATCGGTTCTCTAACCTGTCTAGAATATTTTTATCAAAAATAAAGATGCATAGAACGGGCAGGCCGGCGCTCAGGGCACGATAAAGTGCATGATTGTCGTGAAGCCTCAGGTCTCTTCGAAACCAGAAGACATTTATTTTATCTCCAATTACCAAAACAATTCGGTTTTTTGGTAGATAAGTGATTTTAAATCAAGCGCAGGCTGAAGATTGAACTTAAAGCCTTCAATAGACGAAACCGCTTTCATGTTTATAATAGAGTTGGTAACAAAGGCAGCATCGGATCCTTTCCAAATGCTTTCATCAATCCTTTCTTCCGATACTTTGAAGCCGAGTTCCGGTAAAGCTTTCAACAAGTTTTTTCTGATAACACCTCCAACACATCCTTCCATTAAAGGAGGGGTGATAACTGAATTGCCATGAATAAAATAAAGATTAGCAATTGATGTTTCGCAAAACCTGTTATACTGATTTAAGATAATGCTGTCATCAAATCCATGGCTTTGCGCATACATTGCTGCCATACAACTCAGCAAATAATTATTATGTTTGAGCGGAGAAAGTATGTCCGCCATTTTTTTTGCATCTGGGTACACGCACAACTTTATCCCGTTTTCTAAAGAATCTCTTTCGTTAACGGTCAGCTTTGATGCCTCAACAAAGTACATAAATCCTCCTGGCTCTCGCATGGTGCCACCCTCTCTTATAACGGTAAAGCGTATACGCGCTTCAGCTAAAACTTCGTGCTCAACCAGTGTTTTCACCTGATCGTAAAAAAAACTCTCGGTAAAATGTTCAGGAGTTTGAAATTGCAGCACATGCAATCCTTTAAGCAGTCTCTCAAAATGGTCCTGCATTAAAACAAGGCCGTTTTTCGCCCACCTCATCGTTTCAAATAAACCATCGCCATAACGGAGTCCGCGGTTAGCAGAGCAAACCAAAGGAACATCAGCGGGAACTATTTCTCCATTGAAGTTTATGCATGGCATTGCATAAAGATAAAGACACTGCAAATGGGTTAAGGAAAATTCCGAACTACACCTCGTCAATGATCTTATGGCGAACAGCGTACATGATCAGGCCTGCCGTGCTCTTTGCACCGGTTTTCACTTTCAGTTTATCACGGATGGCTTCAACTGTCCTCGGGCTGAGATCTACAATGTCTGCAATTTCTTTAGTGCTTTTTTCTTCACACATTAATCTTAGCACCGTTGTTTCTTTTTCCGTAAGCTGGGCGTCCGCCTGTACAAGTTGTTGAGGCGTGGGAGCTACTTTTTGCTTGAGATTTGTAAGAAGAGCCTGGTTGGTGAGATCATTAAAGTAATATTCCTGCTGAAAACAGGTTTTGATCGCTTCATATATAACTTCAACGTCACTTGTTTTAAGGAGATAACTGTTTGCTCCGAGTTCCATGAGTTTTGTGATCATACTTTGATCTTCCAGGAAGGTGAGCATAATAACTTTAACGTTGGGTAGAATTTTCCTTATCTCCGGCAAAGCTTCGATTCCGCCCATTATTGGCATTTGGATATCAAGCAAGATGACGTCGCAGGGGATGGATTTGATCAGGTTCAGCAAGTGTTGACCGTTATCTGCTTCTGCAATAACTTTTACGTCTTTTTTGGAGCTGAGGGAGGTTTTAACTCCGGCGCGATACAACACATGATCGTCTGCTATAATTACGCTGATGGGTTGACTGATATCCGTTTTCATATTAGGGTGAAATTAGGTATTTCGCAGGATTTTTTCGCATCCTTTAAACGTAGAGTGCAAGTTAAAATTATTTTTTTCGCAAAGGTTAAGGGGAATTACCCGTTACCAGCGGTGGGGTTTTTACTATTTAAGAATCTTTGTGAAAAATCCCGCTAAGGAGTGTTGAAAATCCCTTTGACAAATTAAAAGGATGGATGATATTAGAGGTATGGGAGTGAAAGTGGCAATCTATTTAGTTTACCTAATCGTCTTTATTAGTTTAATCCTGTCAATTCGCTTATTTGTTCGAGTTAAGGAATTTCTCTTTATTAAGAATTTATTTTGGTATTGTCTCGCTGCTTTCACTTTGATAAACCTTATGCTCTTCCGAAATTATATTGGTGTATCTTCTCGCTCCGTATTAATATTGAACGTTCTTTCCGCAATTTTTTATTTCTGTTTCTTTGGAATTTTTATCTTAAAAACTTTGAAATCGAAAGGCAATAGCATCTGCGGTAAGTTGGTATTCGGCTTTTTTTATTTATTGACTATTTATGCAATAATATATGAATTGACATATTTTAATGTTTCAGGATTCTTCTTTATCCATTTTGGTTTACTGACTCTTTCTGCAGTCTATTTTCTTGATCTTTTTCAAAATATTCCACATAAACCATTTTGGATCTGCCCCGAATTTTGGGTGATAAGCGGCGTATTTACCTCCAATACTATTATAGTTCCACTCTTAGGATTAGATAATTTTTATCCCTTGGTTAGGCAAGTGATTTCTGGTTATAAGCAGATAGTATCATGCATTTCAATAATGGTATTGTATATATTCATTTGTAAAGGTGTAGTATGCTCCCTTCGCACCCAGACATAGTTATAGCAATTGTAGTGATTTGTTCATTAGCTTTCCTTCTCTTGGTTGGAATGGTAATCTATTTCCTTTACGGAACTCAAAAGAAACAAATTGCTCATTTTAAGAACCTGGAAGAACTTAAAATGCGGCAAGAGAATGAAATTTTGCAAGCACAACTCGAAATCCAGGAACAAACCTTCGCTAATATTTCGGGCGAGATACATGACAATGTTGGTCAAAAGCTCACACTGGCCAAACTGCACTTAAATACAATGCCATTAAACGGGAACTTACATTTAGCGAATCAGCTTGATCAATCAATAAGGCTAATAAGCGAAGTAATAACTGATTTGAGCGATATGAGCCGGAGTATGAGTTCGGAGATAGTATTGCAAAGCGGCCTTATCAAGGCTGTTGAGTTTGAGGTAGGTCAAATTGCAAAAACCGGCCTCTTCGAAATTAAATCCAGGGTAACGGGTGAACCAGTATTTCTTCAATCTTCAACGGAATTAGTGATTTTCAGAATTGTGCAGGAGGCCTTGCATAACATTATCAAGCATGCCTCTGCTACGAGAATTTTCATTGAGCTGGATTACTCAAATAATAATTTCAATATGCTTATCCGCGATAATGGGCAGGGATTTAAAATGTTAAGAGCGGACGCATGCGGTATTGGGCTCGCCAATATGCAGCGGAGGGCAAAGATCATCGATTCCATTCTAAAAATCGAAACTGCCCCCGGGGAAGGAACCATTATTACACTTCAAAAATCATTATATGAAACCGACGAAGTTCAAAGTACTTCTGGCAGATGACCATGTACTACTCAGGGATGCATTAGCCAACCTCATCAATTCTTTTGACGAGTTCACAGTTATTTCGTCCGCAGGGAACGGGGCGGAATTATTTGAAGAAATCGAGAAAGGTTATATGCCTGACCTTGTGTTGTTAGATCTTAACATGCCAATGATGGATGGATTTGAAACCACCCGTTTACTACATAACCGTTATCCTGACATAAGAATATTGATCCTCACCATGTATGATTCAGAGATCGCGCTAATACGGTTGCTGCAAATGGGTGTGCGGGGATTTTTGAAAAAAGACATTCATCCTTCCGAATTAAAAGCATCCTTACTCGCGGTGGCAAATTCTGGCTATTATTATTCTAATAATACTACGGGGAAACTTGCTTCAATGTTTCAGAAACATCATGAAAGCCAGACCTCGCTGGAAAAATCATTACTCAATGAGAAAGAAATTGAGTTCCTAAAATTCGCCAGTACCGACCTCACCTATAAAGAAATTGCCGGTAAAATGAATATGTCGCCGCGGTCAATAGATTGCTGCAGAGACGGACTTTTTGAAAAGCTCGATGTAAAAAGCAGGGTGGGGCTGGCTATCTATGCAGTAAAGCACGGAATAGTAACTTTCTGATCAATCGATCAGCTTATTGCGCATGCCGTACATGATTAGTCCGCCGATGGTTTTCGCGTTAACCTTGGTTTTCATGTTTTGCCGTATGGTTTCAATTGTACGCGGACTGAGAAAAATTATTTTGGAAATTTCTTCAGTGGTCTTGTCTTCAGCCAACAGTTTGAGAATTTTTATTTCTTTCTCGTTAAATGATACCGGGGTATTTGCTCCATAATGCTGTCGAACATTTTTTTTCTGCATGAGCTTCCCCATAACGGCTTTGTTCACCAGGTCGTTGAAATAAAAATCATCATTCATGCAGGTGAGAATGGCCTCATAAATTTCTTCCGGATCAGTGGTTTTGGTTAAATAGGCATTTGCGCCCATCTCCATCATCTTACTGATCATTTGCTGGTCATCGTACATTGTAAGCACGATGATCTTAATGTCCTCATACTCTTTGCGGATCAGCTGGATGGCATTTATTCCGTCGATCTCCGGCATGCGAATATCCATTAACAGAACCTCGGGTTTTTTGATAGAGATCTTATGCATCATCTCCTTACCGTCTTCCGCTTCCCATAACATCTTAAGGTTTTCTTTTCCGGAAAGGGCCATCTTAATACCGTCTCGGAAAATCTTGTGGTCGTCCGCAATAGCGATCTTGATCTGGTTATCAGTTGACATTGTGATCTTGGGGTTAGTAGCGCGCTGAAATTACATAATTTCCCGGGGAAATATCCGGCAAGGACCTTTTTTCCCTAAACTCGAATAAAAAATATTTGGCAATCAGGTGAATATAAAAAGTTTGACCGTAAAAATACAAGACTTTGTGAAGGTACTTCTACTTTACTTCTTAGGTAATTATACGAATTGTAGGAACTTTTAAAACGAATTGATATTCAATACCCTTGATTTTGAACTTTTGTTAGGACATCTATAATACGTTGAAATACAATCAAATGCGTGATAATTCTACCCTATCGTAAGTTTACGAATGGAACCGGCCCAAATAGAATAGTAAAAATACTATTTTACATTCGTAGATTTACCTTATTTTTACGTGGTTTGAATCAGGAAAATTTGGTGAAATGCTCGCTGACACTGCATTTTATTTAATCGGGCTTTTACGATGATTTCTCTACCTCTTGCGATCGCCGGGGAAAAGAGCCAAGTTTACAGTTGGAATGAATTCTTAACCACAAAAATGATTTTATGATCGGCGTATTAATCGGAGCTTTGACTCTTTTATTCTCTCGTTCAATGTAATTGACTTTAGGATTAGTTAGCTAAATTTGTATTTAAACTAACTGATTCTGCAACAGATTGTTTTAATTACATTATTAACTGAGTACTTACCTTTAATTTCGTGCTTATTTTTCCTTAGGAAAATAACTAGCAGGGAGTTAAAGGTTTTTTTTATTTATGCATCAATCCTCGGGTTGTTTGCTTCGATCTTGATTTTTACAAATTTTGTGATTGGGTCAGCGGAAACCTACCAAAAAACGGTAAATATTTTTGTTTTAGCTGAGTTCGTTTGTTTAGGATTTTTTTTTCAAAGCGTATTTTCCGGAAAACTATTTAAGACAATCTCTGTCCTTGTAATTTTTCCTTTTTTCATTTTTTGGGTATACAAATTCGTTACCAGTCCTGGGACTTTTAGCAATTCGGTTTTGGTATTTGAATTTTTTGTTTTCATCCTTCTTATCATATACTATTTTTATGAAAGGATGAAAACGATCATTTTCTATCCTGTCTATCAGATTTGCACCTTTTGGATATGTGTTGGTCTGTTTACTTATTTTACGGGAAATTTTTTCGTTAGTAGTTTTCTTACTAAAACAAAGGATCCGGAGATTTTAAGGCAAATGCAATTGATATACACAATTGTGACTATATCCAAGAATGTTATCTTAGCTTTTGCAATGTTCGGAAGCAACATGAATGGAAAAGAAGTGGAAAATAACGGAAGATTTAGGTTACCCGATGACGTAATCCTTGATGATTTCAAACTAACAAACCTTAATAAGACCTAAACCTAACCCGGCTGATGTTTTTCTTGCAAGTGCAGAATGAGGGGATACCGCGTTTAATGTTCATTGGAACATTGGCGATGGTAATTTTGGCTATAGGTATTATCGTGTTTGTGATTTTTCATCAGCGAAAAGTGATCAGGTATCAACTGCTGATGAAGAAGATGGAAGCAGAGAAACAACAGATACTTTTAAATGCTTCAATTCGCTTTCAGGAGGAGGAACGTCAACGCATAGCCGCAGATCTACATGATGATGCGGGCCCGCTGCTGGCAACGGCGCGCCTTTATCTGAACGAAAACCTCATCAACCAGGAAAAGGCACAGCAACTGCAAAGCATACTGAGTGCAAAACAAATTATCGATGATGCTATTTTATTGATTAGGAATATCAGTCATAGCCTGATGCCGCCAACCCTTAAAAATTTCGGACTTGAAAGCGCAACGACAGACCTCTTTCAAAAAATAAGCGGAAGCGGAACGGTAAATGCAAGCGCGCGATTTCACGATTACAGGCAAAGGCTAAAGGTAGATGCGGAATTGCTTGTTTTCCGCATCATACAGGAGCTTGTGAATAATATACTTAAACACAGCAATGCAGGTTTCATTCATCTTACACAGAATGCTAATGATAGTTTCATTTACCTGAGGCTTCACCACGACGGTAAAGGAATTGTACAGGGTGAATTTGACAAATTGAATCAGAATGCTCACGGGCTCGGGTTGAAAAACATCGCAAGCCGCATAAACGTTTTGCAGGGAAGGATCTACTTTGAAATTGATCCAAGCAGAACATATTATAAAGTTACCCTGGAAGTTCCAAAGAATGAGGCAAACACCGCCAGGTAAAGCCTTTCAACATATAGCATCTGTTTTATATGAATTACTAAGACACATTCTAAAAAGATGTGCTTATTTTTACCATGACTATGCTTCCCAATATCATAAAGGTTGCTATTGCAGATGACCACAAGATCTTTCGCAAAGGCGTGATCCTTTCAATGCGCACCTATACCAATATCAAATTTGTGATGGAGGCTGATAATGGTGAGGACCTTATTGAAAAGATACCTGAATCAATGCCTGATGTTATTTTGTGCGATCTTAAAATGCCGGTTAAAGATGGCATCGATGCAACAAAAGTGATTTCAAAAAATTATCCTAACATCCGGGTGATCATTCTCACCATGTTTGAAGATGAAAGGTTCGTTGGTCACCTGATGGACTGTGGAGCTGCTGGATACCTGTTGAAGAACACTGAACCAGCCGAGATAAAACGTGCGATCATGGATGTGGTAAGAACCGGTTTCTATCTCAATCCTTTTGTAAACAAAGTACTGATCAAGAAAAATTACAGCAAACAAAAGTTTAACCCCAGCCTCACTTCAGAAGTAGTTCTGAGCGACCGTGAGAAAGAAGTGCTGACACTCGTTTGTATGGAATTCACTGCTACGGAAATAGCGGCGAAGATGGATATCAGCGCGAGAACAGTGGAAGCAATTAAGGATAGGTTGATGGAACGTTTTGGCGTGAAAAACTCGGTAGGTCTCGTATTCTATGCGATGAAAAATCAACTGATCGATTAGAAAAGACCGAAGAGTGTTGAATCGATTTTTGAAATTACCTGCCCCAGGTGCTCCTCATTCTCCGCGAATTTATTTACATCCGCATCTATAACAAGAAGTTTTCCCTCCTTATAATTGTCGATCCAGTTATTATATAATTCGTTCAGCTTTTTAAGATAGTCGAGCCTTATGTTCTCCTCGTACTCCCTGCCTCTTTTTTGAATCTGCCCTACAAGAGTTGGAACTGACGCTTTCAGATAGATCAATAAGTCGGGCGGTTGAACCATGCTTTTTAGTGTTTCGAAAAATTGATAATAATTTTCAAAATCACGTTTGCCCATCAGGCCCATATCATGAAGATTGGGCGCAAAAATATTTGCATCCTCATATATTGTCCTGTCCTGAATGATCGTTTCGGTACCGCGCTGAATTTCCAACAGCTGATTTAAACGACTGTTCAGAAAATAAATTTGCAGGTTAAAACTCCAGCGGGGCATGTCCTCATAAAAATCGTTCAGGTAAGGATTATGATCGACATCTTCAAACTGCGGTATCCATTTGTAATGTTTACTTAATAATTCGGTAAGTGTTGTTTTACCTGCGCCGATATTGCCTGCAACAGCAATGTGTTTTGGTTTTTTAATACTCGCCATTGCGGTTCGTCCCTTTTGATGTTTTTGAAAATGCTTTTGTTGAAAGTAGGGAAACTTCTTTTTCCCTCATACTTTTTCCGGTAATAAAAATCAGAAATAATTCAAGCCCATCGCTTGCCGCACAATATCCATAGTTTTAGCGGCGCTCGCCCGTGCTGATTCGGCTCCTTTTTTCATTACAGCTTGCAGGTATGCAGGATCCGCCAATAATTCAGCAGCCTTTTTCCTGATCGGTGCAATAAAATTCACCATGTCTTCAGCCAGTTGTTTTTTCATATCCCCATACCTGATGTTACAGGAATTGTAATCGGTTTCAAATTTCTCAAGGGTTGAAGAATGGGACACGAGTTTCATTAATGCAAAAATATTCTCTATCTCTGCCGGCTTCGGAGTGTTTGGCAAGGAAGGGCCTTCATTTGTTTTAGCCTTCATTACTTTTTTTCTAATTACATCGTCATCATCAGCGAGGTATAATGTAGCCATTTGATTTTCACTTTTACTCATTTTACCACCGCCGTCGAGTGAAGGAACCTTAATTAATTCCTCGTTAAAATTAAACGCCTGCGGTTCGGGGAAAACCTCTGAATACCTGCCATTGAACCTGTTCGCAAAATTTCTTGCCATTTCAAGATGCTGTTCCTGGTCTTTGCCAACAGGAACATACAAGGCCCGGTGAAGTAATATGTCGGTTGCCATTAACACCGGGTAGGTGAGAAGCCCGGCATTTACATTTTGAGGGTTGAGGCGAACCTTGTCTTTAAAAGTTGCGGTTTTTTCCAATTCACCCTTATAAGCCAGCATGTTCAGATACAGGTACAATTCTGAAGTTTCATATACATGGCTTTGACAATAAAGACTAACTTTTTCCGGATCCAGGCCGCATGCAATATTCTCCGCCAACACGCGGTAAATATTATCTTTCAACGTTGTTGTATCAGGGTGAGTGGTAAGCGAATGAAGATCAGCCACCATAAAAAAACAGGTATAGTTTTCCTGCATTTTTACATAATTACGCATTGCTCCAAAGTAGTTTCCCAGGTGTAGAAAACCAGTTGGCCGTATGCCACTCATTACAATATCCTTAGGTGCGTTCGCTACCAATCCTTCAACATGCTCCATCGTAAAAAATAATGGGCGAAGATAATAAATAAGGCGGCTGACTATAGTTTCGCACTATCTAAAATAAAATGCTCATCGTTTTTTTATGCTTTATTTTTGTTCACGGACAATTAAGCAAAACATTACTTAATGGAAGGAATTCTTCACCTGGAAAATATTCATAAGAGCTATTATCTTGGCCGGCAGGAATTACCTGTGTTGAAAGGCATAAGCCTGGACATATTCAGAAATGAATACGTTGCTTTAATGGGGCCAAGCGGTTCAGGAAAATCTACATTGATGAATATCCTAGGATGCCTGGATTCACCCACAGCAGGGAGATATATACTTAATGGCCAGGACGTAAGCCGGATGGAAGATGATGATCTTGCAGCAGTGCGAAACAACGAAATCGGATTCGTGTTTCAACAGTTTAACTTGCTGCCACGCTTAACCGCCGCAGAAAATGTAGCTCTTCCTCTTTTGTATGGTGGTATTGGCCGCAAAGAAAGACTCGATCGTGCGGCTGAAGTACTATCAAAAGTAAAGTTGGAAGACAGAATGCATCATAAGCCCAATGAGCTGAGTGGTGGCCAGTGTCAGCGAGTTGCCATTGCACGTGCATTGATAAACAATCCTTCAATTATTCTTGCTGACGAACCTACCGGAAACCTTGATTCAAAAACTTCATACGAGATAATGGATATCCTCGGCGCTATTCACGGAGACGGCAATACGGTGATCATCGTAACTCATGAAGAGGATATCTCCCAATACGCGCACAGGGTTATTCGTTTAAGAGATGGGATTATCGAAACTGATATTCTCAACAGCCAACCAATAGTTACTGCATAACATTTGAAAGTTAGTAAGCTTATGGCATTTAAAATTTATACTCGCACCGGCGACCTTGGTAAAACCAGCCTTATCGGCGGAAGAAAAGTTCCAAAAAATCATATCCGTATAGAAGCCTACGGCACTGTTGATGAGCTGAACTCATATGTTGGCCTGGTTGCAGATCTTGTGCAGGATGATATTTCGGTGACCGTTTTACGTGAAATCCAGGACAGGTTATTTACTATCGGTTCTTTGCTGGCCACTGATTCAGAAAAAACAGTAAAAATGAAGCTACCCGATCTTCACGAAGAAGACATCTTGTTTTTGGAAAAGGAGATTGACAGGATGAGCGCAAATCTACCGGAAATGAAATCTTTCATTCTCCCGGGCGGGCATAGTACCGTTTCATCAATACATATCGCCCGCTGTGTGTGCAGGCGCGCAGAAAGGTTATGTGTTCATATGATGGAAGAAGAAATAGAGGTTGACCCACTGGTAGTAAAATACCTTAACCGGCTAAGCGATTATCTCTTTATGCTAGCCAGGTTTACTGGTCATACTCTCGGTGCTCATGAAATTCCGTGGCGCGCCCGAATTACTTAATCTTCCGTTTTTATTTTTTCAAGATCCTTCCTTGCAGGTGCATTAATCATCACACCGTCGTAAGTGAACCTTGATCCATGACAGGGACAATCCCACGTTTTTTCTGCATTGTTCCAGCCTACAGTGCATTTGATATGTGTGCATGCACTGCTTAAAGAATGAAGCTCACCTTTTTCATCTTTATAAAGTGCGAGTACTTGCCCGTCAAGCTTCACCACTTTTGCATCACCATTTTTCATCTCTGCTGCCGAATCGATCTGTTTTGCACTAAACCTCCCGCCGATCAAATTGCCAACTACATCAGCCGCCTCTTTCACGAAGTTTTCAAAGCCCGCGACCGGCTTAACACGCGAAGGACTAAAAAGCTCTCCATACCTGCTCTTGCCGGTATTTATCAGGTCAGAAATTACAAATGCTGAAACAGTGCCAAGCATCATTCCGTCGCCATTGAAGCCTGTTGCCACGTAAACATTTTTTCCTGCCCCGGGAAGCATGCCGATATAAGGAAGTCCGTCAGTGGGCACGAAAAATTGTGAAGACCATCGGAAACTAATTTCTCTAACATCAAAATATTGGCGAACATGCTCTTCAAGTGCAGCAAAGCGCATCAATGTGTCATCTTCATGTCCGGTTTTGTGATCTTCTCCGCCAACAATCAGGTAAGTTTCCCCGTTTATTTCCTGGCTGCGGTAATAGTGATAGGGATCTTCAAGGTCGTAGGCGAGTGCTTTGGGATAGTTTCCGTCTTTCAGCTTTGCGGCTAACACGTAGCTGCGATATGGCGCATTTCTAAAATGAAGAATGTTCACGCCGGGAGGAATGTGCGTAGCGTAGATTACGTTACGGCAACGGATAGACGAAACAGAAGTGTTTACTTTTATTTCATCTCCCTCCTCTAAACCGGTAGCCCTGCAACCTTCAATGACAATTCCACCCAGTTGTTGAAATGAAGAGGCGAGAGACAATATATATGCAATCGGATTGAACTGTCCCTGGTTTTCAATTTTTGCTACTTTGGTGGCATTCATTCGGTACTCACTTTCCGATACATAATCCATGCTCATTCCCACCTTCTTTGCACTGGTGACAATATCGTCCAGCATTTTTTCTTCCTCATCGTTTCTTGCGAGGTAGTAAGCAGGCAGGGCAGAAAAAGATGTTTCTGAAGTTTGGCTTTTTGATGTGTCGCTGATGAATTTGATCGCTTCCCTTAAAACTTCCGCAACAAGATGAGCTTTTTCCTCATTGAAGTCTTTTATTATCTCATCGTATGTGGCATCCAGTATTGTGCTCAGATGTGCAGTGGTTCCGCCCGTTGTTCCAAACCCTATATTTGCCGCATCTATCAGCACTACTTGTTTTCCCGATTTTTGAAGCAGAAAAGCTGTGGTAACACCGGTGATGCCTCCACCGATAACCACTGCATCATATATCCTGTTCGTGTCGAGCGTATTTACCTGCAGGTTACTTGAAGCAGATTGTTGCCAGATGCTTTCAAGAGCTCCGTCACGGTTTCTTTTTCTCATCATTATTTTCATTTTTATCTGCGCTGCGGCTGTCGGGGAAGAAGGCTCCCTGGCTTTGATGAATGTTCTTTTCGTTATAGCCCTTTTGTACGGGCTCCTCTTTGTGAGGTTCATTTTTAATTTTTTCCTTACTCGCCTGGCTCTCTTTATTTTTCATGTTTACAGCTTTATGATTGATGCGCACTTTTGGGAGATACAAGAACCTTTCCAATTAATTAACCTGCAAGCTTTTTAATGCGCGAACCGGGAGAATGGAATTAAAAAAGCCCAAATGCACTATCATGCAATTGGGCTTTGTATCGAGGAGCAGACTTGAACTGCCGACCTTCGGGTTATGAATCCGATGCTCTAACCAGCTGAGCTACCTCGACAAGGGGTTGCAAAAGTAGTAAAAATCTGTTTATTTGCGTTGCTACGATTGGTATTTAATTCCTCAACCGATGAAAAAATTAATTCTTTTACTGGTGTTGGCAGGGACGGTTTTTATAGCGTTGTACAATTTTGTACCCGCCTTCAGGCATCACATTTATTATCAATATTTCGTGCTTACCCGGCCCCATACAGCAGGAGGCCCGTGCGGCCCTAACTGTAACGGGTACGATGAATTTCCGCCGGGTGAACTTAGCTATTCCGATACCCTGCCGGATTTTCTCAGGGACAGCATAAATCGTATCCACGTTTCCGGAATAGTGCATGATGTTAATGGCACACCCGCTCCGGGTATCTTACTTTATATTTTCCAGGCAAACACCTCTGGAATTTATCCAAAAACGGGAAGAGAAAGTGGTGCAGATTCTATTAACGGGTATCTGCGATCCTGGCTAGTAACAGATGCACAGGGTCGGTATAGCTTTTACACAAATCGCCCGGGAGCTTATCCCGGAACGAAAAGGATGGCGCACATCCATTGCATTGTTAAAGAACCTAACATTAACGCCTACACGCTGCCGGATTTCGTGTTTCCAAACGATCCTAATCTCACCCGCAAAGCCAGGCATACCTCCCAGGAAAATAACGGAGGTTTGCTTATTGAAGCAGGAAATACAGGTGAGATCACTGAATACCGTCGCAACATTTACCTGGGGAGAAACGTGATTAACTATCCTAAGGGGAAATAAAAAGCCCGGAATGATACCGGGCTTTATTTCGTCTATACGGTACCGTTACTTCATTTCGGTAAAGAACTTGTGGAAGTATGGGATCGTTTCAATTCCCTTGTAATAATTTTCCAGGTTAAACTTTTCGTTAGGACTGTGCAGGTTGTCGCTGTCAAGGCCAAAGCCCATGAAAACGATCTTCACCCCAAGTTCCCGTTCAAACAAAGCACAAATGGGAATGCTCCCTCCACCCCGCACCGGAATAGGTTCTTTGCCGAAAGTAGCTTCCATGGCCTTTGCAGCAGCTTTGTAGGCTGTGCTGTCTATAGGAGTCATATATGGTTCACCTCCATGATGCAGTTCTGCCTTAACCTTCACATAAGGAGGGGCAATCTTTTCGAGATGCCTGATGAGGATATCCGTGATCTTGTCTGATGATTGATTGGGGACAAGCCTCGCTGATATTTTTGCAAAGGCTTTGGAAGGCAACACGGTTTTCGCGCCTTCGCCTGTATATCCTCCCCAAATGCCATTCAGTTCAAGGGTGGGCCTGATACCGGTACGCTCATTGGTCGTATAGCCTTTCTCTCCCCACAACTCATTTACGCCAAGATCAGTTTTGAAATCATTTTCATCATAAGGCGCCCGGGCGAGCATTTTCCTTTCTTCATCTGAGCTCTCCACCACATCATCGTAGAACCCGGGAATGGTGATGTGGTTATTTTCATCATGCAATGACGCAATCATTTTTGCGAGAATGGTGATCGGGTTAGCTACCGCTCCTCCATACACACCACTGTGAAGATCACGGTTAGGCCCGGTAACCTCAACTTCTATGTAGCTAAGCCCACGCATACCGATGTCTATGCTTGGCGTTTCAAGGCTGATCATCGCGCTGTCGGATATGAGAATGCAGTCAGCTTTTAAAAGTTCTTTATGCTCCGAAATAAATTTACCAAGGTTCGGAGACCCTACTTCTTCCTCGCCTTCAATACAGAATTTTATATTGTTGCCAAGGGAATTGGTCTGGATCAGCGTTTCCATGGCTTTCACATGCATATAAAACTGGCCTTTGTCATCACAGGCGCCGCGTGCATAAATCTTCCCATCCTTAATTACGGGGTCGAAAGGGCCGCTGTTCCATAGTTCCAGCGGATCGGCCGGTTGCACATCGTAGTGCCCGTAAACCAGTACTGTTGGTTTTGAAGGGTCAACAATTTTTTCAGCATATACAACGGGGTGGCCTGCGGTAGGATAAATTTCCGCTTTATCAGCACCAGCATCCATCAAACGTTGCTTTACAGCTTCAGCACATTTCAGCATATCATCTTTATGCTCACTCTTCGCACTGATGCTTGGTATTCGAAGCAATTCAAGCAACTCGTTTAAAAACCTGTCCTTATTTTTCTCCTGATAGTCCTTCCAAATTTGCATGGTTGTTTTGGTTAATGATGTATAATTAATTTCGCGTATCCGTAACGGTTAGTATAAGCTAAACTGAACTCCATCTTTCCTGAACAAAGTTCCAGTTTACAACGTTCCACCAATTTGCCACATAATCTGCGCGCTTGTTCTGGTATTTCAAATAATATGCGTGCTCCCAAACATCGATTCCCAATAACGGGAAACCTTTTACGGAGCTTACATCCATAAGCGGATTATCCTGATTTGGAGTTCCTCCGATTTTCAGTGCTTTGTCGCCATCCATATAAAGCCATGCCCACCCGCTGCCGAATTGCCCGGCGGCGGCATTGGCGAACTGAAGTTTAAAATTTTCAAAAGAGGTGAAATGTTTTTCTATTACAGCCATTAACACCCCGTCGGGAGCATTGTTGTTTCTTTTCGGGCGCATTGCTTTCCAGAATAATTCGTGGTTGAAATGCCCGCCCGCATTGTTCCGCATCTTGGCAGAATATTTTGATACCTGGGAGAGAATATTTTCAACTGTCGTTCCGGATGCAACATTTTCCGCGGATGCCGCTTCTTTCAGATTTTTAGAATAACCCGCAGCATGTTTCGTGTAATGAATTTCCATAGTTCTTGCATCAATTACATCTTCAAGTGCGTCGTAGGAATATGGAAGCGGTTGCTGATCAAAGCCCATACCGCCGCCTTTTTGGGTTATTTTGCGGCTGGATGAACATGATGAAAGTAGCTGCCCGGCGCTTGCAACAGAAATGCCTGCGATGGCAAGCCCCTTGAAACTTGTACCTAAAAAATTTCTGCGATTGATCGTTTTAATTGCCATAAAAATTTTTTTAGTTGTGAAATGATGTTGATTCAATTTCGTGTCACAAGCAGCTTTCGGATACGGGTAAAGGTACGGTGGTAAAATTCTTTATTGAATAATTGAGAATCGCGCATAGCTTTATAAGTGAGAAAGGCGCCGACCGGCGTTAACACCATCACTGCAAGCCACATACCAGTGAAGGGGCTTGTGATGTTTTCCCTGACAAACTTTTCTCCAAACATATTGAGCAGATGAAAAACCAGGAAGAAAATGATCGCTACAACCAGCGGCATCCCCAATCCCCCTTTCCTGATGATAGAACCCAGCGGTGCGCCGATAAAAAAAAGGATGAGGCAGGCAAGCGACATAGAATATTTCCGATGCCATTCCACCTTATTCATTTGTAACTCCTTTTTCACGTCCTCCCTCGCAGTTTCTCGGAATTTGAGAACATTTTTAATTTCCGCAATCCTATTGTAAGCTGGTTGCCACAGCCGGAGTTTTGCACTGTCTGATATTGAGGGAATAGTTGGATTTCCTTCCTTAATATACATGGTGTAAACGCTGTCCGGCAGTTTTGGATAATGCCACAAGCCGTTAAACAATTCCTCATCGTTTTTCTTCAGGTAATTATTACGACGGTTGAGCGAATCGATATTAATTTGAAGTTGCCGCGCACTAAGCATTTTATGGCTGTTCCTGAATGCGCTGTCGCTGGAATTCTGTTTTTGAAGAATACTCAAATCGAAAAGCTTTTTGAATTCCTTAAAATTCAACCGGGTGTACTCTGTTGTGCTATCGCCAGGTGTGCCGCGCTCCTGGTAACGGTTGCCGTTATAGAGATTAAATTCAAGAAAGTTCTGATCGTCTGAAATTCTCATTTCACCTTTTTCAGCAATGATCGTATTGTCTTGCAAACGGTTGGTTTGTTCATAAATGAGCACGTTCCTTATTGTCTTTCCATCCGGATCTTTCTTACCAACTTTTATTGCATAATCCGGAATATGTGTGAAGAAAACGCCTTCCCTCAGGTCAAATGCAGGCTTCTTATAAAAGATGTCATTGTAAAGTGTGATGAATTTTAGGTTGGCATATGGTATCACATAATTGCCAAAGAGAAAAGTTACAAAACTCAAAAAAGCTGCCACCACAATCAGTGGCCGCATAAAACGGAGCAGTGAAATACCTGCAGATTTTATTGCGATGAGTTCAAAGGATTCTCCAAGGTTACCGAAGGTCATAATTGAAGAGATAAGAATTGCAATGGGCATTGCGAGGGCGAGGAGAGAAGCGCTCGCATACCAGAGAAACTGCCCGATGGTTAAAAAATCCAGGCCTTTTCCTACAAGGTCATCCACATATTTCCACAAGATCTGCATCATCAACACAAAACATGCAATAAAGAAAGTTGCAATGAAGGGGCCGAGGAAGGTCTTCAAAATTAATTTGTCCAGTTTCTTTATCATGCGTGCTTCCTCTGAATAAATGCCTATCTTTTAATTATGACGAAGTCTGCAAATTTACTCCTTTCCCATGATGAACTTCAATTGGTTTCCGATGAAAGCTGGATAAGGATGAAGGAGATCATTCTTGATAAGATGGCACGCAAGCTGGGAGAACTTCCTGCAGTTATATGCAGATCGATGCAACGCTATGTGCCGGATTTTGACGGGCATGCGGTTACATCACCTAAAATTTCCCGTGGTGAGCGTTATAAGGGCCTGCCTTATCTGATCCTTGACTATCCTCGTGAATTTGGAAAAGAAGACGTGTTCGCAATAAGAACAATGTTCTGGTGGGCACATGATTTTACCCTGCATCTGCAGCTTTCCGGTAAATATAAAACCTTGTTTCAGGAAAATATAATGCGAAACATTTTTGCTGGTGCAAAACATTTTTACCTGTGTACAGATCAGGATCCCTGGCAACATGAGATATCAGAGCCTGGTTATATTTCTGTGGAGAAACTCGGGAAGGATAAGGCCATCGCCATATTGCAACACCACACTTTCATAAAGATTGCGCTCGCTGTTCCGTTAACTGAATGGAATGATGCAGAATCAAAATTCGCAGAGGCCTATGATAAACTAAGCGGATTGTTTGCCTAGCTTCCTATGCGATGAAAAAGGTCTTTCACCTGGTACTCCCAAAGCTGGCTTTGATCTTTCACCTCTTTTTTATCGGCAAAATCTTTTATCACCAAAATGGTTTGGTTGGTAACCTCAGAGCGATCTATGCGAAATTCAAAGTATTCGTCTTTGTGCATATGATTCCAACGAAAGCGAATGAACTTATTTTCTTCCTTTTCAAGAACATCAGCCCTTTCTTCCGTACCGTTCCAGGTAAAAACGAATTCACCGTCTCTTTCGTCCACCACATCAGCAAACCACTCCTGCAATCCTGAAGGTGTGCTCAAAAACTCGAATAAAATTCCGGGAGAACATCTAACGGGATATTCCAGCGTATAAAGTACTTTCTTACTCATCTTAATATAAAATCCTTGAATCGCTGCAATTATAGAAAAATAATCCACGCAGCAAAATATTTAGAGGTCTTTTTTAATCTTTCTTAACCTAAGTGACAGAATAACCGCTCCAAGACGGAGTTGGGCAAAAAATAATTTTTTTGGAACATATTAGAATTAAGTTAAATTACGTTAATAAAATTAACATAAGTTAAACATGTTGATTTTTCGACGATACCCTTAACTAAAACAATAACCCCTTAAATGCACCCTTATGAGTATGCGCCAGCTCAAAATTTCTAAATCCATCACCAATCGTGAAAGTCAGAGTCTCGAAAAATATCTCCAGGAGATCGGCCGGGTTGAATTGATAACCCCGGAAGAAGAGGTGAAACTCGCCGTTCAGATTCGCGAAGGCAATCAGCAAGCTTTAGAGCGGCTAACTAAGGCCAATCTTCGGTTCGTGGTATCTGTTGCTAAACAATATCAAAACCAGGGGCTCACTTTACCCGACCTTATCAATGAAGGAAATTTTGGGTTGATAAAAGCTGCTCAGAGATTTGATGAAACCCGGGGATTTAAGTTTATCTCCTATGCGGTTTGGTGGATAAGGCAAAGTATACTTCAGGCCCTTGCGGAACAAAGCAGAATTGTACGACTCCCTTTAAATAAAGTAGGCCTTACGAACAGAATTAGCCGGGCATACAGTCAACTTGAGCAGGAATTTGAACGTGAGCCAACTGCTGAGGAACTTGCCAATTTTCTCGAGATAGATACGGAAGAAGTGAGCGCTACATTAGGCGTGGCAGCGCGGCATGTAAGTATGGATCAGCCCCTCGCAGATGGAGAAGAAAGCACCTTGATCGATGTGCTCGTGAATAATGATGCTCCGGAAACGGATTATAATATGATAATGAAGATGTCTCTTAAGATAGAGATTGAACGCAGCCTCAACACGCTTACTGACAGGCAAAAGGACGTGATAAGATATTTCTTCGGCATCGGCATCGATCATCCTTTAAGCCTTGAGGATATTGGAGATCGGTTTCATCTCACCCGTGAAAGAGTTCGCCAGATAAAGGATAAGGCGATAACAAAATTGAAAAACGCATCAAGAAGCAAATTGCTGAAAGCTTATATGGGATAAACAACATTCATTTGTCAGCTAAAAAGGAGCCTCTTTGTGAGGCTCTTTTTTATACATTTTAATATCGTTTTTAAAGTTGGGTGATTTTACGCAAATTTGTGGTTCTTAAACACGGCTCATGGCAATTGAAATAAAAGTTCCGACGGTTGGGGAAAGTATCAATGAGGTTTCTCTGGTTAAATGGCTGAAGAAAGATGGCGAATGGGCCGACCGTGATGAGGTTCTGGCGGAGCTTGAAAGCGAAAAGGCAACCTTTGAAGTAAATGCAGAACAAGCAGGCATTGTTAAGCATGTAGCTAAGGAAGGCGATACACTCGCCATCGGCGACACTGTTTGTACCATTGATACTGAGGCGGAAAAGCCGGAGAAAGCAGGGGAACCTGAGCCGAAAACAGAGGATAAAAAACAAGAGGTAGCTCCAAAAGAAAAAGCAGCAGAAACGAAGCCGGCAGCACCAGTCTCACAGTCACGGGTAGACGAAAACGTAAAGACCACCCCGGTTGCAGCAGCGATCATTGCAGATAAAAAGGTCGACAAGCAATCAATAAAACCTTCCGGCAGCAATGGGCGCATCATGAAACAGGATGTGCTGGCCGCTCTTGAAAATCCCGGTAGAAGCGCTGTTCTTTTCAGCAGGGAAGAAAAGACCGAGAAGATGAGCAATCTTCGCAAAACGATTTCACGCCGCCTTGTTGAAGCAAAAAATTCTACTGCCATGCTCACCACTTTCAATGAGGTGGATATGAGCGCCATAATGGAAGTGCGGAAAAAATACAAGGATAAGTTTAAAGAAGTGCACGGTGTAGGCCTGGGCTTTATGAGTTTCTTTACGAAAGCATGCTGTTATGCATTACAGAAATTCCCTTCGGTAAATGCGTATATAGATGGTGAAAACCTCATCTTCCATGATTACTGCGATATATCGATTGCAGTTAGCGGTCCAAAAGGTCTTGTGGTTCCTGTAATAAGAAATGCGGAAAGCCTTGGAATGGCAGAAATAGAAAACGCTGTTGTTGACCTTGCTACAAAAGCAAGGAATAACAAGCTCACCATCGAAGAAATGAGCGGTGGTACTTTTACAATCACCAATGGCGGTATCTTCGGCTCAATGATGAGTACTCCCATTATCAATATCCCTCAGAGCGCCATCCTGGGTATGCACAACATCGTGGAGAGGCCTATGGCTGTGAACGGCCAGGTAGTTATCAGGCCTATGATGTATGTTGCTTTAAGTTATGATCATAGAATAATCGATGGCCGTGAGTCTGTGGGCTTCCTGGTAACGGTGAAACAACTTTTGGAAAACCCTTCACTACTACTGTTCGGTAAAGATCCCCTTGATGCCCTGCTTGAAATGTGATCCGCATGAGCCGCTACAGGTCTTACCTTGATATTGCAAAGCAAATAATTGAAGGTTATAAAGGGGAAACTCCTTTTGCAATTCATTTAAAGAATTTTTTTTCAGGCAAAAAGAAGTTTGGTTCAACAGATCGAAAAACGATCTCGGCCCTCTGCTATAATTTTTTCAGGGCTGGTAATTTGTTAGATGGAGATATTGAAACGAGGATCGTTAAATCTTTTTTCCTCCTAACCGAAGCTCCACATCCTTTTTTGGAAGAAATGGATACGGGGCTGAACGGGCTTTCATCCTGTTCTTTATCAGAAAAGCTGGCGCTGCTTAAGGCTGATGAGGAAAACCTGTTTCCTTTTTTGAGTGAATTGTCTCCCGGCATCGACCGGTCAAAATTCTGCAGATCGATGCTTCATCAACCCGCGCTCTTCCTGAGAATACGGCCCGGTAAAGAAAATATTGTTGTAAGAAAACTGACAGAGGCCGGTTTAGCATTCGAAAAGCCTGATGAAAATTCAGTTCTCCTTGCCAATGGAACAAAACTGGATGGTATAATTGCAATAAACAGGAACGCGGTTATTCAGGATTTATGTTCACAGCATACACTTGATTTTTTGGAAGAGGATCTTTTTTCTAGGTTTCCTGTTGATGTGTGGGATTGTTGCGCCGCAAGCGGAGGAAAAAGTATCCTCGCCTTCGACAAATTGGGTCAAAATCTTCGGCTAACCGTTACCGATATCAGGAGTGGAATTTTGAAAAATCTCAAACTGCGGTTGGCAGAGGCAGGAGTTCCCGTTTTTCATTCTGCCGTAAAAGATCTCACCACTCCTGTTACGATGCCGGGCAAATACAATGTTATACTGTGTGATGCGCCTTGTACCGGTAGCGGAACCTGGTCGCGAACGCCAGAGTTGTTACATCAGTTCAAAAAAGAAAAAATAAAGGAATATTCAGAACTGCAAAGGAAGATCATCAAAAATGCCTTACCACATCTTGATGCGGGAGGTGTTTTCGTTTATATAACCTGCTCGGTGTTTTCACAGGAGAACGAAGCGCAGGTGAACTATCTTTTGCAACAACATCCACAAATAAAGTTGTTGCATCAGGGCTATGTTAAGGGCTATGAAAAGCGGGCGGACACTCTTTTCACTTCCTCATTCAAATTATCGCATTAAAACAACCTGTTTTGTTAGTTTCTTTTTCCCATTTATGAAAACAACCACCACATAAGTTCCCTGGCTCCACTTGTAAGTGTTTAAAGCCTCAAGATTGCGCCCGGGTAGCACACTTCCCCTTTTGTTAAGGACCTTCTGACCAACATTGTTGTATACGATTATAGAATAAGCTGCTGCTTCCGGATTTTCAATTACCACATTAAGCTGATCAATAACCGGGTTTGGAGAAAGGTTGATCGATGTAGTTGTTACCGGAGAACAGGAACTGGAATATAATACCTGTGCCGAATCAAGATAGAAGGTAGTATCTGTACCGATTTGAACCCCCATTCTATAATTTATCATTCCTTGTGCAAGGGATGAAATATCATTGTTAAAACTGATCGCTTCCAAAGCAAAAGCCTGCTGCGATTCGTGCTGGGAAACGACAGAATATTCATTTTCACCCGGCGCCTTGCGCTCCAGGAATATTTTTATGCCCTCGCCAGATTTTAATGTGAGATCAAAAGAAACATTGCAATCACCTTGTTGCAAAGAATAGTTGAAACTTTCTTTCTGCAATATCACAAAGGCCTTTTTTACATCGGGTATACCATATCCTACGCGGTCATCTGGTTGTGTGAACCTGCTTGAAGAAGTTTTCATTACCTCAAACAAATGCATATTGCTCACTTCCGGAAATGCCTGCCACAGGCATGTTGCAATACCCGCGAGGTTTGGGCAGGCGAATGAAGTGCCGGAAGAATATGTAGGCATACCATCGAACACGCTGGCCACAATTGCATTCCATCCCACCGCTGCAAAAGAAGGTTTTACGTCTCCGTCTGATGAAGGTCCGTAGCTGCTGAAACTCCCGACGGCTCCGGTGGTATCAACCGCTCCAACTGTTACAGCATAATCCGCATCTCCGGGTGTAACCACATAATGCCAGGGATTGTTGCCTTCATTGCCGGCAGATACCATCATCAGCATTCCTTTTTTTGCACCAAGATTAGTGGCTTTGGCTGCCATCGTGGTATTGCCATCCATGTCGCTGTATGTATGATCGAAAACCGGGTTGTGAAATAGCGCATAGCCAAGCGAGGTTGAAACCACTTCAACTCCCGCACTATCTGCTTTTTCATAACCGGCAGCAAGAAAGTGTTCCTCGATCGGATATTCGGTTGCTGCATCTTCAGTTCTAAAAAGATAGAAGGAAGAAGCCGGAGCCGTTCCCACAAACTGGCCGGGGAGATTAGCCGCGATGGTGCTCAGGCACTGCATTCCATGATAATGATCTTCGTTCACACTGCCATCCATATCTACAAAGTCATAAACCCCAAGCACCTGGTTATTCAGCCTCATACTGTCGAATGAAGGCAGGGACAGGTAGCGGTAAAATCCTGCATCAAGAAGCGCCATTTGCATTCCGTTTCCTTGGAAGCCTAAGCGGTGAAGAAAATCACCATTATGAATTTTCACCTGGCCATTAGAATATCCATAAGCGAGGGAATCACCGGTTATGTTTGCTGTTCTGCCGGCCAACCCAGGCAATTCATCAGTTGATTCAAATTTACCCGGGGCCGTGATCACAGATATGCGGGGAGCGATCGCTGTTGATGATTCAACGAAGGGCAAAGTAGAAATTTTCGCAAGCGCCGCAGCATCCGAAGTTCGGATCGCAACCTGGTTAAGCCATCTTGAAGATGCAAGAATTTCAACTGAACCTGCTGCACGAAGGCTATCAATATATCGTGGTGTAATCGGAAGATCAGTACTGTCGATTGCAATGTTATACCGTAACCTCCTGTCAATTGAGCGTTGAGAAAGGTAGCTTAAAGGATCAGATATAGAATACGGGTTGCTGCCTTTATCAGTGAATTTAATGATATGCCTGTTGAGTTGGGCTTCTGAAAACAGGGCAAGTGAAAGAAAGGCAAGCAGTAGCGAGGCACGCATGTACAGGTTTTTAATCTTCGAAGTTACACTGTAAAACGTGAATGGGTGCGTGTTTAGTATGACCATTTGAGCCAGGTAGCGCCCCACGTAAAGCCTCCTCCGAATGCGGCGAGAATAATATTGTCGCCCTTTTTAAGTTTATCTTCCCATTCCCACAGGCAAAGAGGAAGTGTGCCGGCGGTGGTGTTGCCGTATTTCTGGATGTTGATCATAACCTTCTCTTTAGGAAGGTTCATGCGATTTGCGGTTGCGTCGATAATGCGGAGATTGGCCTGGTGTGGCACAAGCCATGCAATATCATCTGCAGTTAAATTATTTCTCTGCATTAGTTCATAGCTCACGTCAGCCATGCCTTTCACGGCAAATTTGAAAACCGCCTGTCCCTCCTGGTAAATGAAATGTTCTTTCGCCATCACAGTTTCAACGGAGGATGGTTTAACAGATCCACCTGCTTTCATGTGAAGGTATTGGCGACCGCTTCCATCACTTCGCAAAATGCTGTCTTTAATGCCGGTATCGTCGGAGGTGGGTTCAAGCAGCACGGCTCCGGCTCCGTCACCGAATATGATACAGGTGGCCCGGTCGCTGTAATCTACGATAGCGCTCATTTTGTCAACGCCAACAACGATCACTTTTTTATAACGCCCACTCTCCACCAAAGCAGCTCCCGTAGTCAGCGAATAGAGAAACCCCGAACATGCGGCTTCAACATCAAAGCCAAAAGCATTAGTCATCCCCAGCTTATCGCAAATTATGTTTGCCGTGGCTGGAAACACCATATCCGGAGTAACTGTGGCACATATCAGGCAGTCAATCTCTGTTGGACTGATGCCCTTCTTCTTAAAAATTTCCTTAATAGCTTCCACCGCCATATCACTGCTTCCCAGCCCTTCGCCCTTCAAAATCCTTCTTTCTTCAATACCTGTTCTGCTTCGTATCCATTCATCATTTGTTTCCACCATCTTTTCCAGTTCGGCGTTAGTTAGGCGGTACTCAGGCACATATCCTCCCACAGAAGTTATTGCAGCGGCGATTTTTTGCATATTCTGGCTGATTTCGGTTTCAACGAACAGGCAAAATTAGCGGAATTTGTATTCCTATCACTTTGGTCGCCTACACACATAAAATATCCGTATTTTCGCTATCCAGTTTTTGAAATTATGTACGCTTACCTGAGTGGTGATTTAACTTTTAAAAGTCCGGCCCTTGTTTATCTTGATGTAAACGGGGTGGGCTATGAGGTTAATATAAGTTTGCATACCTGGTCGGCGATCCAGCATATGGAAAAGGTAAAACTCTATACCTGGTTCCAAGTTAAGGAGGATGCCCACCAGCTTTTTGGGTTCTATGAACCGGTTGAAAAGGAAATGTTTCAGATGCTCACGAGTGTTTCAGGGGTTGGAGCAGCTACGGCAAGAATGATGCTGTCATACATCAGGCCAGATGAAGTTTCTTCTGCAATTTCTTCCGGAAACGTAAGGCTTTTGGAGGGTGTGAAAGGGATCGGGAAGAAAACAGCGGAACGCCTGGTGCTGGAATTAAGAGATAAAGTAAATAAAGGAGGCTCCGCAATCCGCGAAGTGAACCATACTGCTCACAATAGTTTGGAAGCGGATGCGTTAAATGCATTGACAGCATTGGGTATCAACAGGGCCCAGGCTGAACAATCCGTTAAGAAAGCGAGGGCGGCAGATCCGGAAATATCTCAGTTAGAAGACCTTATTAAAAAAGCTTTAAAAGCCATTTGACAAGAACGCTACCTTAATTTTTTTACCGGATGTTGCTTATCAGAAAGTTTTTCTTTACTTCCCTGGTTCGGGTGTCGGGCATTGTTTTGTTTCTGCTGGTGCAGCAAACGGCCCTGGCCAATGGAAGTTCATCATATAAATTCGATTTTTTCCAGGACACAGTACCGGTTAACCAGCAACTGCCTTTTCCCTTAAGTGACAGGAGGGGAGATTTTCTTTCATCTCCACAAGGATCATTCGACCTGAGAAGTCCGAGTAATTTTACCGATTCAGTTGTTTATGATTATGATAACCGCCGGTATATAATTTACGAAAAGATCGGCGACAGGTATTATCGCGTTCCTACAACTTATACTTTTGATGAGTTTTGGCAGATGCGCCACGCACAGGCGGAACAGGAATATTTCAGGCAAAGGGCGAATACAACCAGCATTCTTAATCGCGGAAAATTTGTAAGGCCGAAACTGTCTCTCACAGATAATTTGTTCAACCGTTTATTCGGTAATGGTGAAATAAAGATAAATCCACAGGGTAATGTTGATATAACAGCCGGCTACCAGGGCCAGAGAATTGACAACCCAACACTTCCTGAACGTGCGCGAAAAAGCGGCGGTCTTGATTTCAACATGAATGCCCAATTGAATGTGAATGCAAGCATTGGCGACAAGTTGAAATTTCCAATTAATTACAACACTCTAGCAAACTTTGATCTGGATAATCAGCTTAAGCTTGATTACACGGGAAATGATGATGAAATATTAAAAAGATTTGAGGCCGGTAATGTTAGCTTTCCGGCACGCGGAACCCTCATTCCGGGCGCGCAACAATTGTTTGGATTGAAAACACAGTTGCAGTTCGGCAAATTATACGTAACCACAGTGCTTGCGAATCAAAAGTCGCAACGGCAAAATGTAAATCTTGAAGGAGGGGCAGCGGCACAGCGTTTTGAAGTGAAGGCAGATGAATATGAAGAGAACCGGCACTTTCTTTTATCGCAATATTTCTACAATAATTACAACAAAGTGATGAGTAATCTGCCGGCAATAACATCGCCGGTGCAAATTCTTCGTCTTGAAGTTTGGGTTACAAACAGAAACGGTACAACAACGGAAACACGTGATGTTGTGGGCCTGATGGACCTTGGCGAAGTAGATCCGTATCTCGATCCGCCGATCATAACTGTTCCTTCCACCTTTCAAACGGTTCCTTCTAACGGGGCAAACAGTCTTTATAGCGACGTGTTGAATCAGCCGGATGCAAGAAACCCGGCAATGGCTTTCAATAACCTGCGTAATCTTGGGTTAAGCCCCGTACAGGATTTTGAAAAAACTTTTGCCCGCAAACTCGATTCAACACAGTACATATATAATTCGCAAGTTGGGACTCTTTCGCTGAGCCAGCCTTTGCAAACAGATGAGGTGCTTGCCGTGGCATTTCAGTATTCTTACAACGGAAAAATTTTCCAGGTGGGAGAATTCTCACAAGATGTGCCACCTGATACAACTTCTGCCACGCAAAAAGTTTTGTTCCTGAAATTGTTGAAGGCTACTTCACAAAGGCCAACACTTCCTATTTGGGATCTGATGCTTAAGAACGTTTACTCTGTTGGCTATGGTGTGCTTACTCCAACTGATTTTAAACTTGATGTGCTGTACCAGGAACCGGGTCTTGGAGACAAACGTTACGTTCCATTCGGAGATAAAAATTTGGGAGCGCCAATAATTTCTCTTGTAAACCTCGACAGGTTAAATAGTCAGCTCGATCCTCAGCCTGATGGTGTGTTTGATTACGTGGAAGGATTTACAGTGATGTCGCAATACAGCCGTGTTATGTTTCCTGTACTGGAACCGTTCGGCCGCGACCTTGCTACCCAGATATATCTTGAAAACCCTCCGCCCCCTGAAGCAAAGGATACTCTGTTCTATGCGCTTTATGATTCAATAAAGGCAGTTGCGCAACAATACCCGAACCTCAACAGGTTTGTTTTAAAAGGAACTGCAAAAACATCGGGCAGTGCAGATATCAGCATTGGGTTCAACATTCCGCCGGGCTCCGTAACAGTAACAGCAGGAGGGAGAAATTTGCAGGAAGGTGTAGATTATGATATCAATTATGATCTTGGTACAATCCGTATTACTAACCAGGCAATTCTTACTGCAGGCCTGCCGGTGCAGGTGAACTTTGAAAATAACGCATCCTTTGGTTTGCAACAGCGTTCCTACCTGGGGCTTCGTCTTGATTATATGGCGAAGAACACGGCCTCTGAGCAATTGTCTTTTGGTGGAACTATTGTTCGCCTGAGCGAAAGACCATTTTTTACCAAAGTGAATCTTGACGAAGATCCGATACGTAACACGATGTATGGTTTGGATGTCAACTATCGCAAAGATCTTCCGCGTTTAACAAGGTTGCTTGATAAGATACCGATTTACACTACCACTGCTCCATCAAGCATAAACGTTTATGGAGAAGCAGCATTTCTAAAGCCTGGTCACGCACCGCAGATAGGTAAGGGAGAGGAAGGACTTGTATATATCGATGATTTTGAGGGAAGCAAATCGGGCATCGATCTCCGTTTTCCACCAATAAGCTGGACCCTGGCCTCAACTCCTTACCAGGCGGAGGACAGAAATGGAAATATTCTTTTCCCTGAAGCGGCATTAAATAATGACCTGGATTATGGAAAGAAGCGCGGGAAACTCGCATGGTACCAGATAGAACAAGTGTTGCAGCAATTCAGATCAAACAACAACCCGATTAATGATGCCAACCTGTTAAGCGATCCAAGAGTTCGGCCCGTTTACCAGAAAGAGATATTTCCGCAAAGAACGACAGGTTTTGGAGAAAGCCAGCTCGTAACATTTGACCTTGCATATTATCCTGCGGAAAAAGGACCTTATAATTTTGAAGAAGATCCTTCAAGGATAAATGCAAATGCCCGATTTTTAAATCCGCGTGAAAATTTCGGTGGCATAATGCGCAACATTGAGCAGACGGATTTTGAAACAAGCAATATCGAATTCATAGAGGCCTGGGTTCAGGATCCTTTCATCTTAAACCCTGCATCAAATGGTGGTAAGTTATATTTCAATCTTGGTAATATTTCAGAAGACATCTTGAAGGATGGCAGGAGATTTTATGAAAATGGATTACCAACTCCAAATGCACCCTCTCCTGTTGATACGACGGTTTGGGGGCTTGTTCCACGCAACCCGATACAGGTAACAAATGCATTCAGCAATGTGCCGGAAGACAGGATATTCCAGGATATTGGTTTTGATGGAATTACTTCAGAGCAGGAAAGGTTCCGGAGACAAGCCTATCTTTCCAATCTTTCAGCAACTTTCGGGATAGGCTCGCTTGTATATCTACAGGCCGAGGCCGACCCGAGCTCAGATGATTACATACATTATCGTGATGGTCGCTTTGGAGGAAATGTTGGAATTCTCCAACGCTATAAAAATTTCAACAATCCTGAAGGCAACTCCCCGGTAAGCGATGGCGGTGAATTTTCCTCTGCTGCCACACTCTATCCTGATGCAGAAGACCTCAACAGAGATAACACCCTTAACGAAACCGAAGAATACTTTCAATACACGGTTGATCTTAAGCCAACCACGGCTCCGGAAATGCAGATCGGAACAAACTTTATTGTTGATAAAAAAGTTGTGTCTGTGAGTCTTGCTAACGGTACAACAAGAAATGAAACATGGTACCAGTTCCGTATCCCGATTGGCAGTCATAATAAGATTGTAGGAAATATTCCGGATTTTAAATCGATCCGGTTTATCAGGATGTTCCTTACTGATTTTGATGACAGCGTTGTTGTTCGTTTTGGTGAGCTGCAGCTTGCGCGAAACATCTGGAGGAAGTTTCAATATAAGGTTGATTCTACGGGATTGTATTCACCCACCAGTTCGGTTCCTTTAAATGTGGGCGCCGTGAATATCGAGGAAAATGATCAGCGCCTTCCGCTGCCATATCGAACACCTCGTGAAATTGAGCGTGTGCAAACTTTAAGCAATAACGGCGTGAACCTTTTACAGAATGAGCAGGCAATGACATTGCAATTTTGTGATCTTCCGCGCAATGATGCGAAATCAGTTTTCCAAACATTTGCGAACCGCGATCTTCGCCAGTTCAGGAAACTTTCGATGTACATTCATGCTGAGAACGCAGAGAAGACTCCAATAGCTTTCGGCGATCGCGACCTAACGGCAGTTATAAGAATGGGAAATGATTTTGTAAACAATTATTACGAGATCAGGATACCACTTATTCCAACACCGCTGAGCGCAGGAAACCTGAATCCTGATTCAGATGTTTACAATGACACTCTTTGGAATCCCCGAAACTCTTTAAATGTTGACCTTCACAGGCTGACGCAGATAAAACAAAACAGAAATCTCTCTCAGGCCTCTGCCGTGGAAATTTTCCGTGAATTGCAGGAGAATGGTCACACTTATTCAGTGATGGGAAATCCGAATCTGGGAGAGGTGCGAGGCATAATGATAGGAGTGGAGAATACGAATTCTCAATCGGCCTGCGGTGAGATCTGGGTTAATGAATTGCGGCTAAGTTCGATAGATGAAAATGGTGGTTGGGCGGCCTTGGGAAGAGTGGATGTTAATCTTGCTGACCTTGGAACATTATCTGTTTCTGCTAACACACACAGCAACGGCTTTGGTACGCTGGAGCAAAGAATAAATGAACGCTATCGCGATGATTTCATTCAGTTCGATGTAGCCGCTAATCTCGAACTTGGTAAGCTTGTTCCGAAAAACGTCGGCATGTCTATACCGGTGTACGCAAGTTACAGTCAAACCGTAAGCACGCCTGAGTATGATCCATATGATATGGATATTAAATTGAAGGACAAACTTCGTTCATCACCGCGTTCGCAACGCGATTCAATAAGGAAAACCGCTGTTGATTTTGTTTCGGTGAAAACATTGAATTTTACCAACGTAAGAAAACTCAAAACGAATGGCAAGGCTCCAAAAATTTATGATGTAGAAAACCTGGATGTAAGTTATTCATTCATTCAAACTCTCGCACACAGTCCTCTTATAGAAAAAAATGAGGTGACAAGGCACAGGGCTGCTTTGGGCTACAACTATGCGCCTGAGCCGAAGTATCTCACGCCTTTCAAGAAGATGTTGAGCAAGTCGAAAACAAAGTGGCTGGATGCAATAAGGGATTTCAACTTCAATTATATACCATCACAACTAAGTTTCAGGGCTGATGTCAGTCGGCAGTTCGGTGCTATCAGGCCAAGGAGTGTGGGCACATCAAAATATGCGATCCCCGAAACTTATGATAAGTATTTCACCTTCCAAAGGGATTATATTTTGCGTTGGAATTTTACGAGAAGTCTCGCGCTGGACTATACCGCAACCAATAATTCACGCATCGATGAACCTGCGGGCAGGATAGATACAAAAGCAGAACGAGACACAATAAGAGAGAACTTACTTAAAGGCGGAAGAAATACACTCTTCAATCAAACAGCTAATTTTTCTTATACACTTCCTACCACTAAAATTCCACTGTTGGATTGGACGACGGTGAATTTAAAATACCAGGCCGCTTATCGCTGGATAGGAGCGAGTCGCCTTGCAGTTAACCTCGGTAATTTCCTTGAAAACGGGCAGCAGAAAGAGGCGACCATGCAGTTTGATTTCACAAGGCTTTACCAAAAATCAAAATTGCTTAAGCAACTCGACGCGCCATCCAACAGAGACGATCGCGAAAAATGGCGGAACAGGATCACTAAGGTGCAGGATTCAGTTACTCTGAAGAATGGAAAAAGAGTTTTGAAAACAAGAAGAATTGTCGACAAAACTGCAGTACCCTACGTAAGCACCGGAGGTAAGGTTCTGGGGAAGTTGTTAACAAGCCTCAAGCAGGTGAATTTTTCTGTTGCAGAAGTGGCAAACACAAGGCTTCCAGGCTATACTGACAGCACCCATGCTCTTGGTCAGAACTGGAAGAGCATGCAGCCCGGCTTCGATTTTATTATGGGATACCAACCTGATACAAATTGGCTGAACAAGAAAGCACGGCAGGGAGTGATCACTTTTGATACCGCATTCAACTCATTATTTCAGCAAAATTACGATCAGCGACTAACCTTATCAGCCCAGTTGGAACCCGTTCGCGATCTCTCAATAACGTTGAACTTAAGTAAGACGTTTAACAAGAACTACAGCGAAACTTTCCGTTATATCGACACCACGGGTGGAACCAACCGCAAGTTCATGCATTTGAACCCTTATGCAGGAGGTGGCTTCGACGTTAGTTACATCGCCTTCAAAACCTTGTTTGGCAAATTTGATCCAAACCGTGTTTCAGCAACATTTAAAGAATTTGAGAACAATCGCATCATCCTTTCTGAGAGATTAGGCCAGCAAAACCCATATACTAACGGACAGGTAGGTGCAGATGGATATTATTTCGGTTATGGACGTTATGCAGTGGATGTGTTGATACCTTCTTTTATTGCGGCCTACACAGGTCAGAGTCCGCAGAAAGTGGGTTTGATCAAGCAAAACAATCCAAACCTGAAGTCTAATCCATTCCGTGCTATCATGCCCAAACCGAATTGGAAAATTGACTACAGCGGTTTAACGCGTATAAGAGGTTTAGAAAAAATATTCAACAGTTTCAATATTTCACATGGTTATAATGGAAACCTGAGCATGAATGGCTTTACATCTGCCTTATTGTACCAGGATGTTTCGCAGTTTGGATATCCGTCATTTTATGATACAGTTTCCAACAACTTTGTTCCTTACTTTCTTGTTCCAAACGTAACGATACAGGAAGCGTTCTCACCGCTTATTGGTTTTGATGCGATGCTTACCAATCAGTTGCAGGCGAAGTTTGAATATTCGAAATCAAGGCAGCTTAGTTTGAGTCTTTATGATTACCAGTTAAGCGAAGTGAGAACAACTGAGTTTATCATTGGTGCAGGATATCGTAAGCGCGGGCTGAAATTGCTTGGTGGGTTGAAGCTGCCGAAGTTTTTGGATAAGGATGGCAAAGGCAAATTGGATAACGAAATCAACTTTAGAATTGATTTTCGTATACGCGACAACGTGAATGCCAACAGCAGGCTTGACCAGGATAATAATTTCGCTACTGGTGGCAGTAAGGAAGTTACCATCAGCCCCACAATTGATTATTTCCTCAATAACAGGATAAATATCAAGTTGTATTACGATCAGCGGAAAGTGACGCCCTATATATCATCCAGCGCGCCTACGACCAATACGAGGGCCGGTGTTCAGATCAGGATCTCACTTGCTCAGTAAAGAATGCGAAGAAGTAGGAAGAATAAAAAGTAGATGTAAAGGTGTAACAGTAAAGAGTGAAAAAAGAAATGTGAGTGAATGATAAGCGGCGCCAGTGGCCAGGAGGTTTAGAGAGGAACAAATTCTTAAAGAATTTTAGATTTCGTAATACTTTTCCTTAATTACCTTGTATCAGCTGCAACGTTCTGTGTTTTCTTTAAGAGCATTACGTAACCGCAGAGGCCCTTTTTCTTTTTCTTATTTACCTGTAAGGGCTTCATCATATGGTATTCTGAAAATTTTGGAATATAGGAATAGCTGATAACGTTCGCATTGTCATCGCCACTTAGGTTCTTTTCATATACCACCTGTCTTTCATTCCAATCAAACATCCGCACTTCATAAAGACGTGATGAAGCATCCCCTATAAATACAAATTGATACCAGCTGCCTTCGGTGAGGGGAACGATCACAGGCATTTCATATTCACTTTCCATTGTAACAGAAGCTTCTTTTACAACAACGAACCCGTCGCGCGTGAAAACCTTCCTGAGACTGTCTGCCTGCTGCGAAATACCGGCATCAGAGCATGAAGCCTGGCGAATGACATTCTGCGCATTTGCAGGCTCGGATAAGGCAAGCATTATTGTGGTGAGAAAGAGAAGGTTTTTCATGGTAGCGTTCGCGTTTTCACAAATGTTGTGCTATCTCCTGCAACTAACAATGGTGTATAGCTGTTGTGGTAACGCGGGCATTTGGGTTTTATTGTGGCAAATCAGGCTTTTTTTCAAAATATATTGTGTTTGCCTGTTGGGTGCAGGTAACAACAAGCTCATTTATACATACGTGTGCGGGAAGCGTGGCGCAATAAAATATGTTCTCAGCCACGTCTGAGGCGCTAAGAGGTGTGTAACCTGCGTAAGCTGAGGAGGCCGTTGCCCTGTTCCCTTTGAATCTCACCAATGAAAATTCAGTTTCTACCGCGCCCGGGTGAATAGCTGTTATTTTAAATCCCTTTTTCAAAAGGTCAATTCTCATCGATTTACTAATCGCATCCACTGCAAACTTTGTAGCACAGTAAACATTTCCGTTTTCATATACTTCCTTTCCAGCTATCGATCCCACGTTAATTATTATTGGATGATCCGACTTTTCCATTAGTGGCAGTACGGCTCTTGTGGTATAGAGAAGGCCTGAAATGTTTGTTCCGATCATCGTGTCCCAGTCGTCAATTTGCGCATCAGCAAAGTTATCGCGCCCCAGGGCAAGGCCTGCATTGTTTATCAGGATATCTATCCTTTGCACCTGTTTCCTTACCTGTTCAATTGCATCGAAAACATCATCCCGGTTCCGAACATCGAATGCAGAGGTCAACACTTTTATTTTGAAAGCTGATGAGAGATGTTGCGAGATCCTTTCAAGACGTTCTTCTCTTCTGCCGCAAATTACCAGGTTGCAACCCGAGGCAGCGAATTTCTCAGCGCATGCTTTTCCTATCCCGGAGGTGGCGCCGGTAATGAGTACTGTTTTTTCCATCAGGAAAATCTTTGATTGATGAATTGATTAACGGATTAAAACGACATATCCTTTTCGTGTGATCACTTCTCCTTTGTAGCTAACTCCTTCGGCCATCCATACAAAGGTTGCGGAGTCCTGCGGTTTGCCCTTGTAAATTCCATCCCATCCCTTTCCTTCTTCGGTTGTTGTGTAAACCAACTGTCCGAAACGATTAAAGACGTGGAAATAGTTTAATTGTTTCATGCCAAGGAGGATGGGTCTTGCCACATCGTTGTTGCCATCACCGTTAGGCGTAAACGCAGTTGGTACATGCATGCCATAAGGGATATCGTACAGGGTGATCGAGATGCTATCCCTGGCCAGGCAGCCGTTTTCATCGGATCCGGTTACATGATAAACGATATTGTCGCGCGGTTTGGCTGTTGGGTTGGCCACATTAAAGGCGCTGAGCCATTGATTAGGACTCCATTCATAAAAAACAGCACCTGTGGCCCTCAGGTTTATTGATTGCCCGTCTACCAGCGCCGTATCATTGAATGGAATTCTCACATTCAGTGGTGGAACGACGTTTACCAACACCGTATCCTTCACAGGCTTCGGGCAACCAAGTGTGTCTCTCACTGTTACAATGTACCTGATACTTTCAGCCGGCTGCTGAACAGTAGGGTTGAAAATTCCCGGGTTTGAAAGGTAGGTTGGCGGAGACCATTCATAAAGGCTTCCTCCGGTTACATGGATCCTTGTACTAAAACCTGAACAGATCGTTGTATCGGGCCCCGCCAGGGCCAAAGGGTATGGAACTACTCTAACGGTAACGCGTGACTGCTTTTCGCACTTTCCAATATTAGCGCGTACAATATAGGTTGTGGTAACTTCCGGAAATACCAGCGGATTTTTGGCCGTGGTATCAGTGATGTTGATGAAGGGAGTCCAGGAATACGAAACTGCGTCGCCCGTGGTTGCGAGGCGCATAGTATCTGTTTTGCAGATCGTAGTGTCCGGTCCCGCATCAACGGTAACGTCTGGCCGTACATCCACGAAGATCGAATCATCTTTAAAGCAGCGGTATATGTCCGTAAGCCTAACATAATATTTTGTAGGCGTGTCAGGGCTTACCAATGGAGAATGAGATGTCAGGCTGTTTATATTGTAGTCGGGCGACCATCGCACGGTTCCTGCACCGAGGGCATCAATTTTTAGCGTGTCGATTATACAGATGAGAGTATCGTTGGTAACTTGTAATGCCGGCTTCGCTCTTGGCAATACCCTGACAGTATCAGTTCTTCGCCTGCTGCATCCTTCCACGCCAACAGAAACCACATAGTTAGTTACAACACCCGGTTTGGCAATGGGGTTGGCTATGTTCGGGTTGCTTAATCCGTTTGTTGGGGTCCATTGATAACTGGTTCCTCCCGAAGCCTGTAATCCCACACCTGAACTGCCTATGCAAAAGGCCGTGTCGGGCCCCGCCGAAGGAATTGCGAGTGGAGTCACGGGTATGGTCACCTGTTTTTGCGACACACAGTTTCTTCCCCAGGAACTAAGCAAAGAATAGGTTGTAGTGGTCATCGGAAACGCACGTGTGATTCGTGAGGTTGAAGCAGCAAGGGAAGAAACCGGGGACCATTTCCATGTAACATTACTTCGATTAGCCGTACCCGTTAGTACGAGTGTATCTTCCTGGCAAATCGATTCAGGAGAAGCTGCAATGAAGTTCTCGAAATCAAAAACAGGAGTTACGCGAACAGTATCGGTTAACCTGCAGCCGAACTGCTCCAGGGTTACAGTATAGGTGGTTGGCACATTCGGAAAAACAACAGGTGTTGCAGTGGTTCTGTTAAGGATGTTAAAATTTGGCGTCCAGGAAAAATTTCCGGTTCCGGTTGCCCTTAATGTTATACTATCCAGCCCACAATAAGTTGTATCAGGAGAAAGCAGATTCAGTACAGGGCTGGCAAGCACAGAAATATTCCTGGTCACGCTTTTCTCACAGCCTTTACTGTTGGTTACTGTAAGCTTAACGGTATAGTTGCCGGGGTTGGGATATACGTAGCGCGGGGCCGCTATGCTGCTTGTATCGTTGGTTGAGGAGGGATCTCCAAAATCCCACCGCCACGAATCAATAAAACCGTAACGGGTAAGCGAAGTGTCATTAAACTGAACAGGGAGACCGGCGCAAAAAGGAGCCTGTGCTTCGAAACCGGGGAAAAACCCGGGATATATTCCCATCTGAATAATGCTTGAATCGGCACACGATTCACCGCGGTTGATCACAAACTTCACATTATAAATGCCAGTGTCAGCATAAACATAAACAGGGTTGTCAATCGTACTTGTGTCAAGAGTTGATGAATCCACTCCGAAATCCCAGAATACGGTATTGGCACCACTGCTGTTATGATCAAATTGAATGTTGAAACCGTCACATGTGATGTAACCGGGATCAGGTACGGCGCGAATTGGATTGCATGGCGAAACTTTCACCATCAGGTCCTTCCTGTGGGTAGTGATAAGTCGCCCGTTTCGATAGGCGCGTACACAAACGGCTAACACATAATTTCCTGCATCCGGCGATATGCCTGAAATAAGTCCGGTGGAAGGATTAATACTTGCCTGCACGCCGAGCGGCACCGCACCTGAATAGGGGGAGATGTATCCCACTGAATTGTAAGGGGGAGGAGCGGGATCCTCAAAACCTGCGTCCACGGCGGCGCCGCCGTCGAAGGCGTTACAGAACATATACACAAGGGAGTCGCCATCAATATCAGTAGCGCTAAAGTCTAAAGTGAACGGAGAGTTTTGACAGATCACTGATACCGGTAGTTGGTACTGAGGAGAATTATCGAATGAAGCTGCACTTCCTAATTGGTTAAGCCCTGGAATCACACAGGAATAGTTAGCGCCGGTCGGGCTTACATTCTGCATACCTGTTTGCCGGCAACAGGTTTGGTAAGCAATGGTATAGCCATCATTATTATCGGGTAATTCAACTTCAAAAGAATAGCGCGCGTAGGTGTAAGCAAGGGTAGGCGGGTTATCAATGCAGGATGAAACCTGTATAGGTACCGGCAAAATTCCCGGGGGTACATCCTGGGTGATCACCCAATCACTAAAGGTGGAACTTCCAGGAACTTTCAAGCCATTATCATTGTTGAAAATTCCCACCACATAGGAAGGTGCAAGCGGGGCAACGCTCCCTCCGGAAGCATCACCCTTAAACAGTAACAACACAATTCTGAATCGCTTGGTGTTTGCTCCGGAACCGGGCCCCAAATATTCATACCTTAACTCGCCGCCAATTATATGCGCACCCAGTGAAGGGAAAGCAACTATTAACAAGAAGATGGCAAGTAAAATTCTTTTCATCAAAAGCGGAAATAGGGACTTTAAATTTAGTCATTTTTCACAATCCTTAACGGATAAGTATAACGGATCCCTTTCCTTCTATTTTCTGATTCAGGTATGTAACACCTTCCGCGTACCAAACATAGGTTCCGCTTTCCTGTAATGCACCCTTTATCTTGCCATCCCAGCCCTCATCGCTCAGGTTGCGGGAGGAATAGACCAACTGCCCCCAGCGGTTATAAACCCTGAAGGCTTCCATAGATTTTAACCCCAATGCGATGGGGCGAAAACGATCATTGTTACCGTCTCCATCAGGGGTGAATGCAGATGGAACATAAAAACCGGGCTCAAGAAGGTACAGTTTAACACTGATAGTATCTGTATCAAAACATCCGGAAGAATTTTCCACCCGCAGGGTATAATCAATATCATCTTGCGGGAGAGAAACCGGATTTGCTATTAATGAATTAGAAAGGTAGGTTGAAGGCGTCCAGGAGTAAACTGTTCCTCCCGTTGCATCGAGCAACAGTGGCTGACCGATTACCACCGAGGTATCCCGGGGGCCTGCGTCTGCAATAACCCTGAGAACTTCCACCTTTACTGTATCTAAATCAGGTTTGGGGCAGCCAAGCGTATCATAAACCGAAACTATGTATGTTACATCATTCTGCGGAAGGGTAACATTAACTATCGGACCCTGCGGGTTGTCAAGATATACCACGGGTCGCCACGAATATATACTACCTCCTTCCGCACGAAGGGTGGCGTTGCTTCCAAAACAAATTGAAGTGTCAGCGCTAACCCGCGCCTGAGGATACGGTACCGGCCTCACGCTTATATTGCGTGTTGCGGAACAGTTGCCTATATACCCTGTAACCCGGTAATTTGTGGCGATTACAGGTGAAGTGAGCGGGTTCATCACCGTGGGGTCATTAACGGCCGACTCTGGGGTCCATTCAAATCTTAATGCATCGCTGGTTAAGGGTAAGCTGATTGTGTCGCCTGTACATATAGTAGTATCAGCAATAAGATTCATGGTTACCTCATTTACAACCCGCACAGTAATGCTGTCAATCGCGGTACAACCGAAGTTGTCCCGGAAAGTTGCAATGTAAGTAGTGGTAATATCGGGACTCACCAATGGAGTAAAACTAGTTTGATTATTGATATTATAATTTGGTGTCCATTGAATAGTTCCTGCGGAAGGAGACACGGCATTGAGCCGAAGCGTGTCAATGATGCAGATCAAGGTATCATTTCCAAGGGAGAATACGGGTTCTTCAACAATTAGAATTTCATGTGACACCGTGTCCCTGCAACCTTTTGTACTTTCAGAGATCAGGGTAGCCGAGTAAGTGCCCGGGGTGTTGTAAGTGAAGGAAGGATTTTTCAGGGTGCTCGTATCAGTAGTGGAAACAGTAACGCCAAAATCCCACCGCCAACTGTTGGTTGTGCCGTAGGTAGCAAAGGATTGATCTCGAAAAGCAACCGGAATTCCCTTACACATGGGAGCATTGCTGGTGAACTCTGATCGGAAGACAGGGTAAACCTTTACTACCGCTGTAGTGGAATCGGAACAGGCCTGGTTCCTGTTTATCACCAGTTTAACGGTGTAAGTACCCGTATCGGGATACTGAAAAGTAGGAAACTCCTGTGTTGATGTATCGGTGTCAATACCAGGCACGCCGAAATCCCAATAAAAAGTTTCGTTGAGAGGTGAATTGTTGTTATTTGAAAGGCTCACGCGCAGATCATTGCAAAAGGAGTACTCCAGATCCAATTCGGCACTCGCATAATCACACGGTGCAACAGTGATGATAAAATCCTTTCTCTGAGTTCCGATCAATTGGCCATTTCTGTAGGAATCTGCACATACCACCACTACATACCTTCCCGCATTAGGCGCTATTCCTGAAATAATTCCCGTACGCGGGTCAATAGAAGCGAGGCCACCTAAGGGGCGGTCGCCGCGGAAACCGTTGGTATAAAAGATGGTCGAATAGGGTGGTTTGGAAGGAGTGGCAAATGAGGCGTCCTGGGCTGCACCGCCATTGAAGCCGGAACAGAAGCTGTAAACGATCGAATCCCCCGGGTCAGGATCTGTGGCGCTGAAGTCGAGGGTAAAGGCATTGTTGTGGCAAACAATTGAAATGTTGCTGCTGAATCGAGGGCTGCTGTCCGTCTCTCCAGCAGGCAAATGGATGGAACCCGGCAAGGTGGTGGCGAATGTTGCTCCAACGCTGTTCGGAACATTCATGATTCCATCTATTCTGCAGCATGTTTGAAACACAGGAGTGTAGCCGCTCGTATTGGGAGCCACTTCCACCACGAAGGTATAGGTGCCTAAACTGTATACAAGGTTTGGCGGGTTGGTGATGCAGTTAGGAAAACCAGAAGGTGTCAGCGTTTGGAAACCCGTGCGCGCAACCACGCGATATCCAGTAATCAGCGTACCGTTATCGTTGTTGTATACGCCAATCGAAACCGAGTTGGGCATGTCTGCACATGAAAAACAGTTATTGTCCCGGAAAAGACGCAAGGTGACGTTATACCTTAAATTACCGTTTGCAGTAACACCTAGAAAGTCATAAAACATTTCTCCGCCTGTAATATGGGCAGCCTTAGCCGTAATGGAAAGAGCAAGGAACAATATTAATGAGCACAGATATTTCATTAGTAGTCAGCCGCTAAAATAGAAGGACTGCAAATTAGAGGGAAATGCTGTTTTTCAGGTCTATTTAACACTTGCTTCACTAATAAAAGCACTTAAATGTTCCCATGATTTATCCTTTTCCTCAAGCATCCCCATATGACCGGTTTGCCTAAGGATCTTTACTTCCGGCTCCTGTGGAATCACAACCTGCTTCATGGAAGATTCAAAAGGGACAGCCTTATCATGTTGCCCAATAATGAAAAGAATTTTCCCCGGGAATTTTTCCAGGATATCAGTGCGGTCCTTTCGGCTTATCATCGCCTCATAATAATAGATCAGCATTTCACCATTAAAATTTTTAGCCCGCTGTAATAAATCCTGAATATCCTCCTTACTTTTCTCCTCATCATAAAACAAGCCGGGCGTGCTGGTTTTCATGAACGCTTCGCTGCCATTCTGTTTAATGAAATCAATCGACTTTCTCCGGGCTTCTTTCTTTTCTGCATTATCTGCAAAGGCGCTCGAATGAAACAGCACCATATCAGAAACCATATCCGGAAATAATTCAGCAAATGCCAACATCGTATAGCCTCCCATGCTATGGCCTACCATAATAACGGAAGAATGACCTTCTTCCTCCAAAATAAATTTTAGGGGCTTCGCGAGGTTTTCCAAAGAAGGTGTTCCGTCGGGCAGGGTAGACCCACCCGTACCGGGAAGATTGGGAATGATCAACCTGCAGAATGGGAGAAAATGCGGCGCATCGCTCCAGATAGTGTTGTCTTCACCAAAGCCATGCACTAACATTACAGGCGTGCCGCTTCCAGACACTTCATATTCAATTTGCCCTCCAGGTGCCGAGATGATTTTGTTTTCCATGTTCAGAATATTTTGCCACTGACCGCAGCATAAGTACAGCCACCAGCGGTAGCAACGCATTGTTCATCTGTTGTGGTAACAAAAACCAGGCTAATAGTACCAACACCATCACCACTGCTGTAATTCCAAAATATAGCCTCACCCAATTTTTACCCGAATGCATAAAAAAAGATATGAAAAGATGAGAAGGGATGGCCCAGAGAAGATTATAGTTGTCCTTCGTCATGGAGTGGTCGGTAGCCGTCCACATCAGTACAAGAACAATTCCTAAAAGTCCTGTCAAAAAAAACAAGGTGCTATCAATTACCTGGAACCATCTTTTCGTTTTTGGAGATCGGTAAACGCTTAAAAAGATCATCAGGATCATGAACCCTGAAAAAAATCCTGACGGCGTTATCAATGAAGGTTCAAAGTTGATTTGAGGCTTTTCGTACAATTCAGATTTGGTTTCAACAACTTTCGTGTTGATACTTCCGTCCAATGCGCGCATCAGGTTGTCAGGTAAAAATTGCTGCTCTCCAGGCTTCATAACCGCATCTGTTCGGGCGCCGAGCAAAATATCAATTCCCAGTTTACTCCAATGCTGTTCTCCCTTATCAAGGTAAAGGTGTATCGCCTCACGGAAACGCGTACCCGAAGGCATCGTTGCTGGTAATTGCGGTGTGGGTGACTTAAATTTCAGAATAAGGTCACGAAGGCGGGTTGTACAATTGTCAAAAAAGAAATCGTATTTATAATATCGGTTCTCTTCTTTTGCATTTTCCAAAAGCGCCCGCTGTAGTGCAATCTTTTCTCCGGCACTGAGGTTTAGCACCTGTTCAGTAATTCCTCTGCCCGTGTATTGGTAAAGGTTACGGAAATCATTAAAATATTCGAGGCTTAAAAAGTAGTCGAGTTTTCCGCGTGCAAATTTTAAATAGAAATTTTTATCGTCGAAATTAAATGTGCCATAGTTGAACACTATGTCTGTCATAGCGGTGCTGTCAGTGATCCTGATCGCGCTGTGCCCGAATATGGAATAGAGCTCATCTCCCGGCGTGCATGTAAGCAGGGATATCCTCAGGCGCGACGAATCCTGAGCATAGCAGGCCCCAAAAAACAAGCTGAAAAGTGTGGTAAGTAGTATGCGCCTCACAATAGATTATTACCTGCTGTAATTTGGCGCTTCCTTAGTGATGGCAATGTCGTGCGCATGACTTTCACGCATACCGGCATTGCTTATTCGTATGAAAGTAGCCTTTTGTAATTCGGGAATGTTTGCCGCTCCACAGTAACCCATCCCCGCTTTCAACCCGCCCGTAAACTGGTGTGTCACTTCGCTTAACCGCCCTTTGAACGGCACTCTTCCTTCAATTCCCTCCGGTACAAACTTTTTGATGTCATCTTCAACATCCTGGAAATATCTGTCGCTGCTGCCTTGCGCCATTGCACCGAGCGAGCCCATCCCACGGTATTGTTTGAATTTTCTCCCTTCAAATATTATTGTTTCTCCGGGACTCTCCTCTGTGCCAGCGAACACATTTCCCATCATTACGCATGAAGCACCTGCCGCGATCGCTTTCACCATATCTCCCGTATACCTGATACCGCCATCACTAATAATTCCAACCTGTTTCCCCTTCAGTGCCGCTGCAGCGTGCATCACCGCCGTTATTTGCGGAACACCCGTTCCTGCAACAATTCTTGTGGTACAAATTGATCCCGGGCCGATACCAACCTTGATAGCATCGGCTCCTGCATTTGCAAGGGCAAGCGCCCCTTCTCCGGTTCCCACATTTCCCGCAATTACAGGGAGGTCTCTAAATGTTTTTTTGATGAGCTTTAAGGCATCCATAACTCCTTTTGTGTGCCCGTGGGCGCTGTCGAGGCAAACTACGTCTACGCCTGACCGTTGCAGTGCGGAAACTCTTTCCATTATATCTCCGGTTATACCAACACCGGCGCCTACCAACAGTCTGCCGAAACTGTCTTTTACAGCATTAGGATGACTTTTTAATTTAAGTATATCACCAAAAGTGACAAGCCCAATAAGCCTGCCCTTTTTGTCAACCACCGGCAGCTTTTCAACCTTATTGCGTTTAAAAATGCCTTCTGCTTTTTTCAGATCTGTGCCTTCCGGAGCCGTAATAAGATTTTCCCTCGTCATCACCTTGCTCACTTCCTGCTTCATATTTTCTTCAAAGCGGAGGTCGCGGTTGGTGAGTATGCCGACAAGTTTATGGGAATGATCCACGATAGGGATTCCGCCGATACGGTTTTCTCTCATCAGCCTGAAAGCCTCGCCTATGGTCGATTCCGGGAAAAGCGTTATCGGGTCGAGAATCAGTCCGTTCTCACTTCTTTTTACCTTTCTCACCTGTTCTGCCTGCTGCTGGATGTCCATATTTTTATGGAGAATGCCGAGACCTCCCTGGCGTGCGAGAGCGATCGCAAGTTCAGCCTCTGTAACAGTATCCATTGCGGCGCTAAGCATGGGAATGTTGAGGCGGATGTTTTTTGTAAGCGTTGTAGAAATATCGACTTCGCGTGGCAGGATCTCGGAAAAAGCCGGTGTGAGAAGCACATCATCAAAGGTTAAACCTTCTGATAGTTTGGCGGATGCAGATCCGCTACCGGATTTTAGTTTGGCCATGTGCAAAAGTAATGCAAATGCTCTGATGTGAACATATTCCAAATTTAGCAGGCGAAGGTTTTGGGCGTTCCCGCGAGGCACACGGTCGGGTGGTCGGGCTTGACAGCTACTGGCAGCAACGACTTTGAAAGGAGTTCAGAATATTTATTGACGGCCTTTCGCCTTATTTTTTTTTGATTCGAATAATCTCTCACTTTATCCTTTCCACCTGTATCGTTTGCCCGGCAAAGATTCAACACAGCCGTGAAGTTCTAAGGATAGGAGACTGGATGCCAACCGACCGGCCGGTATTCCGAACATCATAAGCTCATCGATATGCTTTTGGCCATGCTGAAGAATGGAGGCCAGTTGTTTCTCCGTTTCATCTAAATCATAGAAAAGTTGTGGTTGCACAGGGCTTTCTTTCTTTATTTTTTCATTCCAGTTCATAAATTCAAGAAGATCTTTGGCTGAAGTGATCAGTTGCGCGCGGTTGTTTTTTATGAGCAGGTTGCATCCCTCGCTTTTTGCATCGTTAGCTCTTCCCGGGAAGGCAAACACTTCGCGATTATATTCATTTGCCAACCTTGCGGTTATCATAGATCCACCCTTAGGCCCGGTTTCCACAACAACTGTGCAATCACTTATTCCCGCCACTATCCTGTTCCTTTCGGGAAAGTTTTCACGGTCAGGTTGAATGCTGCTCATAAATTCCGTGATCAATCCTCCCGATCTTGTCATTTGAGCTGCAAGGTGCGCGTTGTGGCGCGGGTAGATTGTTTGGAACCCATGCGCGAGAATGCCCACGGTGTTGTGTCCATTGTTCAAAGCAGCCCGGTGTGCAAATGTATCTATGCCTGATGCGAGGCCGCTTATAATTAAGACATCTCCCGGCATGCCCTCTATCAGGCACTCGCATTGCTCTCTTCCATAGGTTGAAGGGTTTCGTGTACCCACCACCGATAGTACTCTCGTTGTATTCAGGTCTGCTGTTCCTTTGTAATAAAACAGAACCGGTGCATCATAGCAATGCAGCAGGCGTTTAGGATAATTGGTGTCTGTGATAAAGTAGGCAACGATGCCGTGTTTATCCATGAACCGCATCTCTTTTTCGCACTCATGGAAATTTTGAAAAGTTTTGATATTGCCGGCACGGATCGAGCCAATACCTTCCAGTTTTTCCAACAATCTTTTCGGCGCAGAAAAAATTTCCCTGGCACAGGAGAATGCCTGGATAAGGCTTCTTGCGTGTACGGAGCCCACCTGAGGGATCATTGTGAGCGCAATGCGGTAAATCATTTCATCTTTCATTACCGCAACAATAGCGAAGCCTAGTTAGAAATTATATGCATTTCCGTACGCCGGTTGCGAGATTTTCCTTCCTCGGTTGTGTTGGGTTCAACGGGTTTTGTTTCTCCAAATCCTTCAGCGATAAGTCTCGTTGGCGCGATGCCCTTGTTTGCAAGATATTTAACCACTGTTTTCGCGCGTTCGCGGCTAAGCGTGAGATTATCTGCCGGTTTGCCTACATTATCCGTATGGCCGGAGATCCGGATCTTCATTGCAGGATTTTCATTCATCAGGGCAACTACAAGATCAAGTTCCGGTAATGATTCAGGTTTTAAATCAGATTTCCCGGCATCAAAAAAGATATTTTTGAGTACAACAGCCGCCCCTGCCTCAACGGGTTGGAGTGGTATGTTCACCACCTGCGGCGAATCAACTGTGGACTGACCAAGAGAATAATTCTCCGAATAAAAAAGGTAGCCTTTCCTTCCTACATTAAAAGCATAGTTACGCCCTATCGGAAGAGCGACGAAGTAGTTTCCCTCTTCATCGGTTTGTAGCCGTGATACGATATTTCGATTATCCAGGTCCGTTAGTACAACCCGCGATGGTAATCCCTGCAGGGTTTTCTTATCGAACACCTTTCCTTTCACCCATGTAGTTCTTGATGCACGGACCTTTTCCGGCAATTCAAAACTGTATAGATCAAGCCCGCCCTTCGTATCGCTTCGATCGCTTGCAAAATACCCGGTACGTCCGTCTGCAGATACGATCAGGGACCCCTCATCATCAATTGTATTAATTGGGTATCCCAGGTTTACCGGGGTTGCCCAGGAGTCTCCATTCTTTCGTGCTAAAAAAAGATCTGTGCTACCGTAGCCGGGAAGGCCGCTGCTGTTGAAATAAAGCGAGAGGTTATCAGCATGAATAAAAGGGCAGCTTTCATCGCCTGCGGTATTTATTTCAGCACCCAGGTTTTGTGGTCTTTGCCATTTGCCGTCATCACCGCGGCGGGTTACCCATATGTCTTTTCCGCCGAAGCCACCGGGGGCGTTGCTGGAAAAATAAAGATCACGCCTGTCTGGCGAGAGGGATGGAGAAGATTCCCAAAATTCAGTGTTTATTGGAATATTTTCAGGCTCCGACCATCCTCCTGATTTAGTGCGATAAGAAAGGTAAAGATCACAGCTTCCTGCTCCTTCCGGGTAGTTGCAGCCTGTGAATACAAGCCATTCGCCATCCTGGGAAATATTCTGAGCTCCTTCATTCAGGTTGGTATTTACTTTTCCGCCTAAAGGTTTTGCCTTATTCCAATTGCCATCTATCAGGTCGGCCTCAAAGAAGTCTTCATCGTTTTGAACCCGGCGGGTGAAGATCATTTTTTTTCCATCGATGGTCAGTGAGGGAAAATACTCGAGATCGACGGAGTTTATGTTTTCACCCAGGTTAACCGGCTTGAAGATATAATCGCCTGCCTGTTCTTTTTGCTGTTGCAAGGCGAATTCGTATGTGCGTTGCCGGTAGTTTCCAGCCTTTATACTTTGTTCGTTTAGTTTTTGCGTGAGAAAACTTTTTACTTTTTGCAGTGCTTCGGCAAAATTGCCGGTTCCTGCAAGCGAAATGGAGTAGGGCAAAAGGTAGGTTGAGGCATAGATGGAATCAAGGGAGAATGCCGTACGAAAGTCGTTTACTGAAGCCGAGTAGTTTTTCATATTTGCGTGTATGCCTGCCCGTGAGAGATAAGCGTCAACGAATTTTCCATCAGTTGCAATGGCTTCCTGCAAAAGGTTTATGGCCTCCCTGTAATTACCCTGCATAGCTGCTTCATAGGCTTTTTCATTGATAGCTGCAGCCTTTTTTGCAACTTTTTCCGGGTCATACCACTGCGCATGAAGACAGGTTGAAGCCAGGAGGAAGATCGCCATTGAGAAAAGCGATTTTTTCATATTACCAGATTAAGGGTTGAAGTTAGGAGGAATTGAGAGATGGAAGATTTGGCTGCTGTTAAATTATCGAAATGGTGGGGGATTGGATTTGAGTGCCGGGTCGGTGCTGTAGGACGCTTCTGTTATTTTAGTACAATCATTTTTTCCCTTCCGATGGCATAGTTAGGTGCCCTTATTAGCAGATTTATGGAATTTAAATAAACGCTTTTATCATCGTGTTTAAAGATTCCGCAGTAGATCAATGATTGCGGGAGAGTCTGTTATATTGCGAAATGAAGGGTTTGAAACCCGTGTGACCCTTTTGCAGGGAATTTGAGGGTGGATCGTATCTGTCATTTTCAGGAGAATCGAAGGGTTTTATACTGAAAGGGCATTTATCTATTCTATCGGAGGGGAGGATAAAGCATGGAAGAAGCTTTCTAGTCAATCCCCTAAGGCACATTGATAAACTTATGCAGCTGCACCGAAAGCTCCCATCCCGGGTTACCTTTAATATACTCCACAATCAGAGGCGTGATCTTCTCCCGCCTGCTCCACTCAGGCTGCAAATACAGTTTGCAAAGCGGCTTTACCATCAACGCATATTTTTCGGCCCACCTAAAATCACTTTCGTTGTAAACAATAATCTTGAGCTCATCTGCCGCAGCAATCACTTCAGGCAGGGGAGCTTTAAATTTCTTGGGAGATAAACATATCCAGTTCCATTTACCGGAAAGCGGACTTGAACCCGAGGTTTCAATATTTGTTTCGATCCCGGCACTGTTCAACAGCGAGGTTAAATCGTCCAATTGATGGAGCAACGGTTCCCCACCTGTTATCACCGCAAGTTTCGCAGGCGTTGATTTTATCTCAGAAACAATTTCGTCTATGCGCCTGCGTGGATGAACATCTGCGTTCCAGCTTTCCTTTACATCGCACCACACACAGCCAACATCACACCCTCCGAGTCGTATAAAATACGCCGCTCTTCCCTGGTGAAATCCTTCCCCTTGAATGGTATAAAAACTCTCCATTACAGGCAACTGGAGCTGTATGGTATCTTTTATTTCCAAAAGATCAGTTGTTGTTGATAAATGCATCATAAGTATTCTGAAGTAAGGCGGCAATGGTCATCAGGCCTACCCCGCCGGGAACGGGGCTTATAGCAGCAGCAAGTTCAGACACTCCGCCGAAATCCACGTCTCCCTTAATTGAGTAGCCAGATTTCTTAGTGGCATCTTCCACACGGGTTATACCTACATCTATCACCACAGCGCCGGGCTTTACCATCTCCGCTTTCACAAATCCCGGGATGCCGATAGCAGCGACGATTATGTCTGCCTCACGGCAAATTTTTAAAAGATCTTTTGTGCGACTATGCGTTACCGTTACCGTACAATTTCCAGGATCACTGTTGCTGCTGAGAAGCACGCTAACCGGTCTTCCAACAATATTGCTCCTGCCGATAACAACCGCATGCTTACCGGCAGTTTCAATTTTATAATGTTCCAGCATAAACATGATCCCCTGCGGAGTGGCTGGTACAAATCCTTTCTGACCCAGCATGAGTTTGCCCGCATTTACAGGGTGAAAGCCGTCCACATCCTTTTTTGGATTGATCAATTCTATTATCCGATTTTCATTCACATGCGCCGGCAACGGAAGTTGAACCAAAATTCCGTCCACTGATGAATCATCATTCAATGCTGAGATCCTTTCTACCAGAGTGATCTCTTTTACATCTTCCGGCATGCGGATCAATGTGCTCTTAAACCCCGTTTCCTCACAGCTCCTGATTTTGGAGGCCACATAAGTTTCGCTGGCCCCGTTGCTGCCTACCAGAATCGCCGCCAGATGTGGAGGCCTTCCAAATCGTTGCGATGCTTCGGCAACCTGTTTTTTTAGCCTGTCTTTCAAAGCTTGGGAAGCCGCCTTCCCGTCGAGTAATAACATACCGCAAAACTACCAAAGAAAGGCTAATTAAGGGTTAGTTTTTAAGTTCGTATGAGTGCCGGAAGTATTTTGATTACCTCCAAATTTTCATTTATGAAAACACTCAATTGCCTGTTGTTGATTTTTCTATCGGCACAAGCTCTGTTGGGCCAAAGTTATCATGCAACGGTCTCCATGCCTTCCTCCGGTATTTCTGCATATGGTTCAACCCCGGCAGACTTCTCCTTTCAAAGTAACGTGGCCAGCCTGGCTCATTACGAAAGTGGGGAAGTTTCTCTCTTTTCAGAAAGAAGGTTTTTTATGAGTGAGTTGCAGTTTTTCTCAGCCACGGCCGCCTTAAAGTTTGGCTCGGGGCGCGCGGGAACAATCCTGGACCATCACAGTTTTGGCAGTTACAGAAGCTCCGGTTTATCATTTGCTTACGCACAGAAACTGGGTCGTTTATCTCTGGGACTAAAATTTAATTATCATTCAGAACAGGCCGCAGGAGAGCGGGGAAGATCGCTGCTTTCTGCTCATACCGGAATGCTTTTTTCGGTAACTCCCCGGTTGAATTTTGGATGGCAGGTAGAAAATTTTCCTGCTACTGTTTCAAAAAAATCAGGTTTAATTTTAAGAACCTACCGCGGCGGCTTGGGCTTTATGGCTTCAAAAGATTGTTTGATCGGTTTGGAAATAATAAAGCATCAGGAAGGTCTCCTGAATTTTCATGCGGGCTTCAGTTATACTTACAAAGGAAAATTTTTTTTAAGGGGCGGAACGCAATCTGCCTCAGGAAGCTACTATGCTGGCGCCGGGTGGTGCAGAAATAAACTGCGTCTAAACCTTTCCGTTAGCAATCATCCCCATCTGGGCATCTCTCCCGGTGTTCTGCTGAACCATAAATTTTAAAGAATTGAAGTTCTTAATTTACTTCCTGCTTCTTGTTCCTTGTTTGTCAAGGTCGCAAAACGACCCGCCGGTTTCTTCGATTGAATCTTTGGCATCTTCACAGGAAAATGAATTGGAAACCGAAGACGAAGACCTCGAAGCGGCTGTTTTTCGCGGACGAAAATTTGATCTCAATACGGTTACACCTGCTCAGTTGCAAACAATTCCCGGCATCACCAACAAGCTGGCAAATAATCTGGTTAATTACAGGAATGAAATGGGTGCGTTCACGAACCTTTACGAAATGCAGGCCGTGCCGGAGTGGTCTGCGTCTATTTGCAGGAAGGTAAAATCTTATTTCACCATTGATGATAATTCCAACAGTCAACAACTTTTAAAAAGGGTTGGCCAGGGCAAACATTCGGTGTCAATTTTTATTTCAACAATGTTGCGCAGATCAAAAGGATATATTCCCGATGAGTTCGGCTCAAGAGCTTATATTGGTTCGCCCTTGCGAGGGCTGTTGAAGTATCATTTCAACAATCCGGGAAAAATACAATGGGGTTTTTTAGCTGAGAAAGATGGAGGCGAAAAATTATTCTCCAACGCCTCTCTAGGCCCTGATCATTATTCATTATACCTGGCAGTGCAACGTTGGAAGAAATTCGAAAGCCTGACGTTGGGAGATTACAGGGTGAACCTGGGGCAGGGACTTATTCAATGGCAATCGCTTGCTTTTAATAAGAGTGCAGAAGTGATCAGTACATTACGGCAGGCTGATGCTATCCGCCCAAACAGATCTACAGCAGAATCCGGTTTTTATCGGGGCATCGCCGCATCACGAAAGTTTAACCGGCTTAGCGCTGTTTTCTTTTTTTCTAGGATTAAGAGGGATGCCAATTTGAAGGAAGGCTCATTAAACGCTGGGCATATTTCTTCCCTTCTCAACCAAGGTCTTCACAGAACTGAAGGAGAGCTTTCTGACAGAAAAACGATAACGCATACAACACTCGGCCTTGCAGCGGGCTACAAGTTGGATAAGGGAAAAGTGGGGGTGAATTTTCTTGCGCATTCATTTAACAAAGCCATTGTTAAAGCCGATGAACCTTATAACAGGTTTGCCTTCAGTGGAAGCAGGCTTTTGAACAGCAGTTTCGACTACACCTTCACGTTAGGAAATGCCCTGTTTTTTGGCGAATTGGCTATGGCTCATCCCGGAAGTTTTGCAATGGTTCAGGGGATGCTCCTCAGCATTGCGCACAATACAGACCTAACTATTCTTCATCGAAATATCTCACCTTCTTATCATTCCTTTGAATCATCACCTTTCACGGAAGCTTCTGATCCAGCGGGTGAAAAAGGCCTTTTTGCAGGGATACAAATTAAGCTCACTCCGGCCCTGGCATTTTCCGCTTTTGCGGATCACTTCTCTTTTCCCTTTTACAGATACAGGCTCCATGGCGCGGGGCGAGGCAATTCCTACCTCCTTCAATTGAAAATTAGCCCGGATAAAAAATCACATTGCCTGGTAAGATTTTCCAGCGAACGGAAAAACCTGAATAATAGCGATGAGGAGTTTATTCATAAGGTTGGACTTCATCAAAGAAAGAGCCTCAGAATACACTCAACCTTCCCTGTCAACGAAAAGTTCACCGGGCAGTCAAGGCTGGAAGTGGCGGAAATTAAAACCGAAGAAAAGGCAGTGCAACATTCGTTGATGCTGTTTGCCGAATTAACGGGAAAGATCAAAAAGCGATACAGTTTAGCTATAAGAGCCCAGTTTATCGATATCCCTGATTACGAGTCCCGGTTATATGCCTACGAAAGTTCTGGAGCAACATCGGGCTACGTGCAAATGTTCTATGGTACAGGTTGGCGATTTTCCGTGCGCGCGAAAGGACAGCTTTCCAGAAATCTTATGGCCTGGACGTCTGTTTCCAATACCATTTTCTCCAGCGACTCTGCCATGGGCTCGGGAAATGATAAAGTACCCGGACGACAGAAGGGAGCCATTAGCATTCAGGCTACATATACATTTAATTGATACTTTCACTACCGTTCATCGTTTTTATTTTTTTTTAACAAATGCAGCGAAGCCGTTTATCACGGTGTCACCATTATGTTCAGGGGAAATTTGCCGTTAATATTTTTTAACATTGTTTTAGTATTTCGTAACTTTCCCCTGCTTTACAAGTCATTAATCTAAAATCTTAACCTAAAATGAAAAGATTCTTATCCTTGTTCACAGTGCTGATATTCAGTGGAATGTTAGCATTTGCACAGACCAGAACAGTTTCGGGAACCGTCATCGACCAGGATGGCAATCGGGTTCCATTTGCAACGATAACTGAAAGCGGTACCAATAATGTAGTGGTTGCAGATGGCTCGGGCAGCTTTCAAATCAAGCTCACCGGCACGAAGGGAGTTACTGTGTCTGCCGTGGGATATAATTCTGCTGATGCAGTAGTATCCGGAAACAATGTTACTGTGGCAATTGCCCGCGGCCAGGGGGAACTCCAGGAAGTTGTAGTGACTGCCCTCGGTATTCAACGGCAACGGAAAGACCTGGGTTACTCAACCGCCAAGGTAGGTAACGAGGAATTAACTCAGTCAAGCCCGGTTAACCTGGCTACTGGCCTGCAGGGAAAGGTTTCCGGTTTGAATGTTACCTCCCTCAACAGTGGTGTCTTTGACGATGTAAAAATCAATCTTCGCGGTATTAGGTCATTGACTGGAAATAACAATCCTATGTTGCTGTTAGACGGAGTTCAGACTAACATTAACTTTCTTTCATCTATTAATCCCCAGGATATCCAGGATGTAAACGTACTAAAGGGGCCGACTGCAGCTGCAATTTATGGTCCGGACGCCCGAAATGGTGTAATAGTCGTTACAACCAAGAAAGGAGGTAATAAAGGTACACCTGTCGTTACGCTTAGTCAAACCACACAGTTTAGTAATATCTCCTTCTTCCCGGAAATGCAAACTGAATTTGGGTCAGGCGGTTACGGTAATTACATTCCATATGAAAACTGGTCATGGGGCCCGAGGTATGATGGAAGTATTGTTCAGGTGGGTCGACCTCTTGAAGATGGGTCAGTTCAAACCCTAAAATATTCACCCACAAATGACAGGAGGGAATTCTTTAATACCGGTGTTACTAACCAAACCGACATTTCCCTGGGTGTGAAGGATTTTTATATGAGTATTCAGGATGCCCGTGTAAAAGGAATTGTACCACAGGATGAAAATCGCAGGACGGGGATTCGATTGAATTCCGGAAAGGAATATGGCAAATTCAAACTTGGAGTTAATGTCAATTACATCCAGCAGAATTATGATGTATTCGACGATGTTCAAATGGCCGACTACAACTTTGCGCAAAACGTGGGTTTGAACCAGGGCCTGATGAACCTCATCTTCAACACTCCTGCGCACATCCCCATCAATAGCTATTCTGATTTTAAAACCAATCCATGGGCAACCTATGATGGCTATTTTAACGATTATGGAAACAACCCCTATATAGCGCTTGACAACTGGAGAAGGACAGGAAAAACTGAAGATATTCTTACCAATCTTGATATGGTTTTTAAGGCAACCAACGATTTAAGCTTTACATGGAGGCTCGGTGGGTCGTTCAGAAATGCAAACAGCGAAGCAAGGTCGAAAGGTCAAACTCCATCTCCATACTCAGCACTTGTTCGTTCATTTAAAATTATTCCCGGTTCTGTAGCAGAAGGTTTCTCTCATTCTGCAAGGCTTTCGTCAGAATTATTCGGTAATTATACCAAGAATGTAAGGGATTTTAAATTCAACGTTATTGCCGGAACTTATGTTCGGCAAGATGACAGAAAAACTACCAATGTGAGCGCGGCAAATCTTGTTGTGCCGGAATTATACACTGTATCCAACCGGACGGGAGAGCTTGGAGGTGCAAGTTTCAAATCCAGAGCAAGAATGACGTCAATTTACGGTGCTGTAGGCATCGGTTATAAGGGTTGGGCAAACGTAGAATTTACCGGACGCAATGACTGGACTTCTGTACTTGCTACAGGTCTTAACTCGTTCTTTTACCCAGGGGTAAATGCGTCGGTGGTATTCAGCGATTTATTTCCCCAAATTAAAAACGGAAATATTTTTTCTTATCTTAAGTTGAGGGGTGCATGGACCAAAACTGGTAATGCAGATATTGCGCCATATCAACTGGCATCGACTTTTAGTCAGTTAAGTGGTTTCCCTTATGGAACTCTTCCAGGTTATAGTGCAGATGATGTTGCTTATGATCCCTTGCTTGAGCCAGAATTTACAAACAGTAAAGAAGTAGGGTTAGAATTAGGATTTCTGAAAAATAGAATAATTCTCGAAGCTACCTATTATAATGAGAAAAGTACAGGCCAAATTATTCCAGCCGCAGTATCTGATGCTACAGGATACACCTCTGCATATGTTAACGCAGGTGCATTTAATAATAAAGGGGTTGAGGTTGACCTACGGCTTAGCCCACTAATAAAATTGGGAAGTGCTCAAATTAACTTCAAGGGTAACTTGTCTTACAACACTAGCGAAGTGCTGGATATCTACCCAGGACTCGATAGGCTTTTTGTGGGAGGCTATACAACAGCGGCGAACTATGCGCTGGTAGGTTCTCCGGCTTTTGTATTTCTTGCGAGTGATTATATCAGAGATAGTCTGGGACGTGTAATCGTTGACCGTGAAACTGGATATCCTTCAGCGGATCCTGATTTGAAACAATACGGACGCACCAGCCCGGTTTGGATACTTGGTCTTTCACCTTCTGTATCCTGGAAAAATTTCACATTCGCAGCCGTAGCAGAATATCGGGGAGGACACCAGGCATATGCAAATATTGCATCTGCAATGGCGTGGACAGGCGTTTCCGCTGTAACTGCACAGAACAACCGCGAAAGGTTTATTTTTCCTAATTCATCTTATGATGATGGAACAGGCAAGTTCGTAGAGAACACCGATGTTCAGGTGATAGATGTCAATGATTTTTATACCGGCGTGTACAGGGAAGTTAACTCAAACTTCTTGATAAACGCTGCTTCCTGGAGAATTCGCGAAGTGTCATTAAGCTATGAATTCCCGAAAAGACTTCTCGGGAAACAAAATCTTGTAAAGGGTTTATCTTTTACACTAAATGCTCGCAACGTGGCATTGTTTGTGCCGAAATCGAACCAATTTACTGATCCCGATTTCAACTTTTCGACCGGAAACACAACAGGAGTTAGTAACTCTTCCATCAATCCTCCTACCCGGGTGATTGGAGCTAACGTAACCGTTACTTTCTAATTCTATAAAAAACTAAATCATTAGTGTTATGAAAAAACTAATCTATATATTACTTCTGGGGGGGCTTATGCTTACCGGATGTGAGAAGGATTTCCTTGATATAAATCAAAATCCAAATGACCCCACTGCTGAATCTATTACTCCAGATTTAATTCTTCCACGCGCCCTCCACGCAACAGCTTCACGGATGGCCGTGTCTTACGATTTTCTTGCTGGTTGGATGGGTTATTGGGCGAGGTCAGGAACCTATGGCCCAAGCAGTGAGCAAGAGTCCTACAACATCACCAATTCGTTTCAGGCTACCCAATGGTCTGGATGGTACAATATCCTGAATGATTTTGATGTCATGGAGAACAAAGCCAATGCCTCGGGCCAGAAAATGTACGAGGCCATCGGTAAAACAATGAAAACGGTGGGCTTTATGTACCTGGTGGACATGTATAATAATGTTCCATACTCACAGGCTTTTGATCTTGGAAACGCCATACAGCCCGCTTATGACAGTGGCCAGGTTATCTATAACGATCTTTTAGTTCAACTCGATGAGGCACTTGTGTTGATTTCAGAAGAAACTGGCCAAAGCACAAGATTGGCTACTTCTGATATCATGTTTGGTGGAGATCAGACAATGTGGAAGAAGTTCATTAACACAATGCGTTTGAAATTGTCTATCCGCCAGTCTGAAGTGCCCGGTTTTGATTATGCTGCACAAATGGCCAAGATCACTCCCGAAGGCTTCCTGATGGAAGGCGAAACCGCAGCGGTTAACCCCGGGTATGTTCAGGATAATAATAAACAGAATCCGTTCTGGGATAACTACGAAGAAAGTTACCTGGGCGATAGGATCGATGATTATAATCGCGCCAATAACTATGTGTTGAATACGCTCCGTACATCAAATGACATCCGTTATCAATATTATTTTGATGAAGCTGAGGATCCTCTAAATGGTAATATTTATTTCGGATATGATTATGGCTTTGTAGATCCTGATCCAAACAACCCTAAAGCTGCTAACTCTTCAGGCGTGGGCGGTCCGGGGCTGGCCAGAAGTCCAAATCAGGATCAATGGTTGCTAACATCTGTTGAAAGTCTCTTCCTTCAGGCTGAAGCGATCCAAAGAGGTTGGTTGCCTGGCAATGCGGAGGATGCGTACAGGGATGCCGTGACCGAATCTTTCGTATGGCTCGGGGTAACGGACGCAGTAGCCACTGCAAATACTTATTTAAATTCAGGTGACGCGATTTCTTCCTGGTCTGCAAATGCTGACAAGATCAAATTGATCATCACCCAAAAATACCTCGCCCTGGTTGGTATTAATAATTTCGAACCCTGGGTTGATTACCGCAGAACGGGCTGGCCGGCTGTTCCACTTTCACTTGCGCCTAACCGCGGACCGAACATCCCGATCCGTCTACGTTACCCTCAATCGGAGTATAACTACAATGCACCGAATGTGGAGGCCCAAAATAATCCAAACCATTTTACCAGCCCGGTATTCTGGGATCGTTAATTAATAATTTTAATTCAACTCTGATATGAACAAACTATTTAAAATACTCACAGCTGCGCTGCTGGTCACCTCCGTTTCATCATGTTTGAAGGATGATGACTATAACAATAATATCATTGGTAACAAGGTTGATGAAGAAGCAAGAATTATTGAATTAGGAGAATTTGCTTCAAGCGCTCACGAGAAAGTGTATGCGCTCAACTTTGTAGACCTTGATACAACCTTAACTTTTCTCACCGTGAGGCTGGCTTCTAATGATCCTGCACCTGAGGACATCACCGTTACGCTGGACACCTCGGCTTCTATTATCGATGATTATAATGCAGCGCATGGAACCAACTTTGTTCCATTTGATGTGGCCTTATTCAGCGTGGAAGGAACGAATTCCCCGCTTCAGGTGGTGATACCTGCCGGATCCCGTGAGGCAAAGGTGATGATTAAAACAAACGCGATCAATTTCGATCCTTCAAGCCAGTATGCAATAGGATTTAGAATTGTTTCGGTTAGCCCCGGTGACTACACCATCAGCCAAAATTTTGGTACTTACGTAACGGCGATCGGTGCTAAAAACAAGTACGACGGTAATTACAGCCTGAGGATCAAAACGATCGGATGGGCGGCCTACGGTATATCTGAAAACATGCCGGAAACATGGCCGGAAAATGCGGATCGCACCAGCATAGGCATGGTAACTTCTTCAGCCACTTCCGTGCGCATGTACGATTATTGGGGTTTCGCTGACTACATCCAGGTAGCCTTCACTACAAACAATGATGGAGCTACCGGCTTTGGCGCGGCATCTCCTGAATTCTTCTTTGATCCCAATACGGATGCTCTGATCGATGTTAGAAATACAAGTCCTGATGGTCGTAACCGCCAGTTTAGCCTAAACCCCGCCGTTACTGACAGCAGGTATGATGAGGCTACAGGTACCATTTACGCAGCGTATTTGCTTACACAGCAGGGAGGTACAAGCCCCCGCCCGGAAGTGTTGCAAATTTTCGACACGTTGGTGTACATTTCTGAAAGGCCGTAATTTATCTTGATAATAACTTCGAAGGGATCGCTCAATGCGATCCCTTTATTTTTTATGCTTTAATTTTACCGTTCATTAAAAAATAGTCATGGCAGAAAAGAATCCAAACGAGAATCAACTCAACATAGAAATATCAGAAGAAGTGGCGGAAGGATGTTATGCTAACCTTGCCATTATTACACACAGCCACGCAGAATTTGTAATCGACTTTGTAAATGTGATGCCCGGTACCCCAAAAAGTAAGGTGAAAAACAGGATCATTCTAACTCCTTTTCACGCGAAGCGTTTCATGAAAGCTATAGCCGATAATGTGAAAAAATTTGAAGCTGCCAATGGTACAATTCAGGATATGGAAACCGTAGAGATTCCTTTTACTTTCGGCGGACCGCCAGCACAAGCCTGATTTAGTTTATAGTTGGTAGTTCGTAGTCCTACTATTCGGATTAGCCAAAGAATTCTTTTGCCGAACATTTCCCGCAGAAAAACAGCTAGGTTAATGATCGCCCAAGCGAGGTTTCGACCTGATCGACTCAATCGCTCTCAAAAACAATATCTATGTTTCCTGACGCTGAGCCAGAAACTACAAACTACCAACCACGAACTGGAATTTTCCTTATAACCGTCCGTCGTCAGCAAAACTGTAGTACCCTTCTTCCGAAACTATAATGTGATCGAGGATCCGGATATCAAAATAAGATGCGGCGTTTTTTAACTTATGGGTTAGGTTTTCATCTGCCTGGCTCGGACGAAGGCTTCCTGAAGGATGATTGTGTGAAAGTATCAATGAGGTAGAGTTTGTTTCTAATGCTTTTTTTAAGATTAGCCTGGGGTCAGCAACTGTTCCGGTAATGCCGCCCCTGCTTACTATTTCAAAATGCTTGACGCGGTTGGCCTGGTTGAGGAACATCACAGCAAATACCTCATATGGCAGATCTTTTAATACAGGCTTTAAATAACCGGCCATATCAGCGCTGCACCTTATAATGGTTTTTTCGCCCGGTTTCGCAGCATCCCTGCGCCGGCCAAGCTCCATCGCTGCGGCAATTGTAACTGCTTTGGCAGACCCAACCCCATAGATTCGCTGGAGGTCGTGTAAGGATAATTTTCCGAGTTCAGAAAGATTATTATCGCACAGATCGAGAACCTCACGGGCAATGTCCAGGGAAGATTTGCACTTTGTTCCATGATTAAGTAATACAGCCACCAGTTCCACATCCGATAATGAGGATGAGCCTTTAATCAGCATTTTTTCACGCGGCCTTTCCTCCGGGAGCCGGTTCTTAAGTGAATTTGAACGATTTTCCATAATTGCAGGTTACCTAAAATAATCTGCTGTATTTTCGCAAAACTTTTCTACATAAACCGCCAACAAACATTTACATGGATTCTAACGCTAAGATTTTTTCGGGTACAGGTTCTCAATACCTCGCCGAAAAGATCGCAAGGAAATTTGGTGAGCCATTAGGTAAGATAAATATTCAAAGGTTCAGCGACGGGGAGATAGGAGTAATGTTTGAAGAGAGTATTCGCGGGCGATTTGTGTTTCTTGTGCAAAGTACATTCGCTCCATCCGACAACCTAATGGAGCTTCTGCTGATGATCGACGCGGCAAAACGCGCCTCTGCTGATAAAGTGATCGCCGTTATTCCATATTACGGATTTGCCCGTCAAGACAGGAAAGACAAGCCCCGCGTGGCAATAGGGTCTAAGTTGGTTGCAAACATGCTGGTTGCTGCCGGTGCAGACCGTGTAATAACGATGGATCTCCACGCACCTCAGATACAAGGTTATTTTGATATTCCTGTTGATCATCTGGATTCATCCGCGGTGTTTATCCCGTATATAGAAAATCTCAGGCTCGAGAACCTTACTTTCGCGGCACCTGATGTGGGTTCCGCTAACCGGATACGTGAAATCGCTGCGTATTTTGAAGTGGAAATGGTGATCTGCGACAAACATCGGAAGCGTGCGAATGAAATTGCCAGCATGGTGGTTATCGGAGATGTAACAGACAGGGATGTGGTGATCATCGATGATATCTGCGATACGGGCGGCACGCTTTCTAAATCAGCCGCGCTACTGCTGGAAAAAGGTGCGAGGAGCGTAAGAGCGCTTTGTACCCACCCCGTGCTTAGCGGTAATGCATACCATAATATTGAGAACAGTGTGCTGGAGGAACTCGTAGTGTGTGATACAATCCCGCTGCGCCAATCTTCAGAAAAAATAAAGGTGGTTTCCACTGATGAACTTTTTGCCGTTACAATTCGGAATGCTTATGAGAACAAGAGCATAAACAGCCTCTTTATGAAGAGTAGGAAAAGGAGGAGTTTATAGTTTGTAGTTGGTAGTTTGTAGTTCTTGCACGAATATCCAGATAGGCCGCAAAAGGTTTCCTGTCCTGCGTTTTGCAAATTTCTTTGATTTCATTCATAAAAAATTGGGCAATTTTCCCCGGCATTTAAATGTATACAAGCCCGAATCTATCCCCTTTATGGTACTTTTTCCGGGGAATACAGCCATCAAAACCACAGAGAAATGGCACTTCCCTGTGCGCTAATCTTCGGCCACAGTAGCTTTTGCGCTCTATGAGGATAATCGAATTGTAGTTTTTAACAATTTCCCGGCTGAGAAAAATTGCTCGTTTTCGGGGATAAATGATTTTAGATTTCTAACGCGCAAGTCGCAAATCTCTGCTAAATCCGGCTGAAAACCCTTATCTTCGCGCCTCATAAAAATTTTAACATGAAAACGATTACAATCGAAGGACAATTGAGGACCGAAAGCGGAAAAAAAGCCACCCGCCAACTTCGCTCTCAACAACTGGTGCCAGGTGTAATTTACGGTGGTGAAAAAGAGATCAATTTTGCTGCTCCGGCCGCTGCTTTTAAGCCAATTGTTTACACTTCTGAATTTATGGCTTGTGAAGTGACGGTAGAAGGCAAATCATACCGTTGCATTCTTAAAGATCTTCAATTCGACAAGGTTTCAGACGTACTAACTCACGTTGATTTTCTTGAATTGGTTGAAGATAAAAAAGTGATCGCATCACTCCCGATCAAATTTACAGGTGCTCCGGCAGGTGTAAAGGCGGGCGGTAAGCTTGTAACCAAAATGAAATCTCTGAAAGTAAAAACGCTTCCAAAATACCTTGCAGAGCATATTGAGGTTGATCTTACAGAACTACAGTTGAATGAGAATGTTCGTGTGCAGGATGTAAAAGCAGATAATATGGAAATTCTGAATTCGCCAAGAATTCCCATCGCTTCAATTACCATGACGCGCCAGTTGAAGCAGGAAGAAGCTGCCGCTGCAGCGCCTGCAAAAGGAGCAGCACCTGCCAAGGCAGCAGCACCCGCAGCAGAGAAGAAATAAATTACTTCACATCGAAATATTTAAGTGCCCTTCAACAGAAGGGCATTTTTATTTCCTGCAGGTGGTGAAGAGAAAATGCAGGAAAGTTTGACCGCTGAATGCCTACCTTTGCACCCTCAAAAAAATTTGATTTTTCATGGGAATGGATCGGAATACGATAATTGGTTTTGCACTTATAGGAGCCTTGCTGATCGGAATGTTTATTATAAACAGCAAAAGCCGGCTGGCATATGAAGCTGAAAAAGCGAGGATCGCCGATTCAATTGAAAGGTCGAAGCCGCGAATTGATCCGGCCCTGGCGCTTGCAGATTCGTTAAGAGCAGATTCTATGAAGAGGGTTGCCGGTGCGCAAACGGCATTACAAGGTTTGGGTAATGAAGAAAAGACCCTGCTTGAAAATGAGCTGATGAAAGTGCAGTTCACCAATAAAGGCGCACAGCCGGTAATGGTTGAACTAAAGAAGTTTAAAAAGCTTGATGGCAAACCGGTATTTCTTCAAACAGGCAATTTTAATAAATTATCCTATTCCTTTAATTCCGGAAACAACCAAACTGCTGAATCAGGTAATGTATTCTTCAACATGGAACCGGTGAGAAGAGGGCCAGATAATTCCCAGGTTCTTACCTATAGCATTGGAGATTCAACAGGAAGAAAGATATCACACACTTATACACTTCGGGCCGATGACTACAGGGTTGACCTCGACATTACAGTTAATGGCTCTGGCTTTTTTTCTCAAAACGAAATGAACCTGCTGTGGCAAACTGAGGCACCGCAGATAGAACAGGATTTTTCTTATGAGGCAACACAAACCCATGTTTGCTATTTTGAAGATGGCGATTACGACTTCGAATACATCGGCACATCCGGCGATAACGTTGATTTTGGCAAGCCGGTAAACTGGATCGCGTTGAAGCAGCAGTTTTTCGCTTCGGCACTTATAGCAAAAAGTAAATTCAAAAATGCCAAAACGGAATGGAAAGTTCCTGCTGACACTAACCAGCATTACATAGCCCGCATGACAACCCATGCCAAAGCTGATGTAGGTGGAACAGGTACTCTTGCACTGCAGCTTTTTTATGGACCGAGTGATTACAAAGTGCTGAAGTCTTATAACAACGAGATGGAAAATATCGTGCCCTATGGCAGCGGCGTTTTCGCATTCGTAAAATATATAAACCGCCATATCCTGCTTCCTGTTTTCGATTTCTTCCAAAAGCACATTGCAAGCATGGGTATCGTTATCTTATTGCTTACACTTTTTATACGGTTGATAACCTCTCCTATATTGTACAAGAGTTATCTCAGCAGTGCAAAAATGAAAGCGTTGAAACCTGAGGTTGATGCTCTGCGCGCGAAATTCACCGATCCGAAAACAAAGGTTATGGATCAGCAGGCTTTTGGCATGGAACAAATGAAGCTTTGGCGAAGCGCGGGAGTGAACCCGCTCGGAGGCTGTCTGCCGGCCCTTTTGCAGATCCCTATCTTTATGTCGCTTTATTATTTCTTCCAGTCTAATATCGACTTGAGGGGAAAGAATTTTCTTTGGGCGAACGATCTGGCGGCTTACGATTCAATTGCGAGCCTACCGTTTTCCATCCCTTTTTACGGCGACCACGTAAGTTTGTTTACGCTAACCGCCGTTATTACAAGTCTTGTGATTTCCGTTTACAGCATGAACCAGATGCAGGATAACAGCAATCCCATGATGAAGTACATGCCGTACATTTTTCCGATCCTGCTTTTGGGAATATTCAACAACCTCCCCGCGGCGTTAACGTGGTACTACACGGTATCTAACACAATCACCCTCATTCTCCAGGTTGTAATTCAGAAGTATATCATCAACCATGATAAAATTCTGCTGCAGATAAACGAGAATATGAAAAAGCCCGCAAAGAAAAGCAAGCTTGCTGAACGAATCCAGGCAATGCAGGAACAACAGCAAAAATTACAGGAGATGAAAAATCGCGGCAACAAGAAATAACCTTTAATGCATACGCTAACGGTAAAGCACACACGAACTAGTATTTCCGTTGCCCTGAGATATGATGGTTGCTAACTGCAGAGGATAAACGAAGTTGATTGAGGTTTTTAAAAGTCAGCCGATGATGCCAACGATACAAACAGTTGTTCTTTCCTGCGTCGGATTGCTCTCATCATTAATGTCCACAAGCCAGAAGTTGCTCATCGATGGCTCTGTAACCTACAATGTTTCTGTGATCGCCATAAATCGCCCGGTTCCGGCAGGTTTGGAAGGAGCGACTCTTACAGTTCTTCTTAAACCATTTGAGAGCCGCACTGAATTGAAAACCAGGGTTGGTACCGAAACTACCTTCTACGACAACAGGAAAGGGAAAGGAGCCATTTTGAAGGAATTTAGCGGTCAGAAGCTGATGATCACATTAAACCCAGGAAATTGGCAACACAAAAACCATGTGTTCAGCAACCTTCGGTTTACTCCCGAATCCCGTGACTCAGTGATTTCCGGACAGTATGTAAGAAGTGCATCCGCAATACTTCGAGGTGGAGACAGGATGTTCGTGTTCTATGCGCCGGATATTCGTTTGCAAAACCTTCATTATAGTTATGCACTCCCACAACTTGACGGACTTCCGGTGCTGTTCGAAATTGAATCAGCCGGCGTCATTTTCACTTATATTCTCACGCAGCTGTCATTCGATCCCCTGCCAACGTCGAAATTTATAATTCCTCAAAATGGTTTTAGAATAATGACTTATGAGGAGACCAGGGAATTGAATGAAGAAAAGGAACTAAACAAAAGGTGAATTGAAGAAAGTAGTGCTTTAGCCGCCAATTAAAAATTGCGGAATGGATCAGGGAGTTTGGATGACCAACTTCATACCGGTATACCCAGGCTTAATTTCACTCACAACAACTTTTTGCTTGTAAGGCACAATGTAAACGGAATTGCCTTTTTGGTAGGTAACCAGGCTTGTGGAGGTGATACCAGAAGTGGTTTGCTTTGGTGGTGAAACCGTAAGACTTCCGGTATATTTAAGGCCAGCCCTAAGATTTGCAGGGAGATTTTTCTTAAAAGATGGTGCAGTCGCTACATTCAGCGTTACCTTGTTCTTTTTCTTTCCAATTCCCCGATCAGCGAATGATGAGTACATGCTACCGCCAAGGATAGTGCAAAGGAGCAATATTTTGGCGTATTTGAGCATGATTTGTTAAAATTTCAGTACAAATATAATATTTATTAATCGTTAAAATTATGCCATTCATCATTTTTTTTGCATTCTTTTTAGATACAGTGTGAATTGTGGATAAGTTAACCAAATGTGTCAGTTTTTGTGGCTAAATTAGATATAAGCTAAGCACCATGGATAAATACCCATTCAGACAGGATAAGGAAGAGTTGAAAGAGCTTCTTCGCAATTTCACAAATTTAAAGAACGGCCGCAGCCATAGTTTTATTGAGGAGGATGGCTTTGAACGCATAATCGATTATTTCGACGAAAAAGAGCAGTTTGCCCAGGCTTTCGAAGCAGCCGAGCTTGCCGTTGAACAATTTCCTTTTTCCTCCCAGTTACTTCTCAAAAAAGCCGGTATTTTACTTACGCTTCGCCGCTATGAAGATGCCTTACTGGTTCTGGACAAATCCAACATCCTGGATAACAGCGATATAAACCTGTATATACTTCAAACCGATGCATTCCTGGCTCTTGATATGCAACAAAGGGCTGCGGGGCTTCTTGAAGAAGCCATCCAGAAGTTTGAAGGTGAGGAGAGAATAGACCTCCTGTTTGAGCTGGCGGATGTGTATGACGATTACGAAAATTTTGAAAAGGTTTTCGATTGTCTTAAAATAATTCTCGAGCAAGACCCTACAAATGAAGAAGCCTTGTATAAGATCTGTTTTTGGACGGATTTTACGGGAAGAAATGAGGAGGGAATCAGGATCCATAAGGCAATAATAGATGAACATCCATACAACGAACTCGCCTGGTTCAATCTTGGAGCTGCTTACCAGGGCCTGAAACTGTATGAAAAAGCCGTCGATGCATATCTCTACGCGGTAGCTATTAATGAGAAATTCGACTATGCTTACCGTAACATGGGCGATGCTTATATCCGACTGAGAAACTTCAAGGATGCCATTGATGTTTTGGAGAAAGTGCTCGAGCTCACGCGGCCGGAAGCAGTCATCTACGAGGCCATCGGTCATTGTTATGATAAGCAGGACAACTTCGCGCAGGCCCGTTTCAATTATAAAAAGGCCAGCCATTTAAGCCCCGAAGAAGCAAGCCTGCACTTTAAGGTTGCCAGTACATACATGAACGAACGGAATTGGAAAACGGCGATCAAGACCATAGATAATGCGATAAAATTAAACAAACTGCAACCGGAATACAACCTTGCAAAGGGCCGGTGTTTTCTTGAACTCGGGAATATTGAAGAAGCGATCGCCCAATTCGGTCATGTAGTTCGTATGCGCCCCCGGAATATAAATGGCTGGGTGGAATTGCTCAAAACCTTTCATCTTGCCGGTATGCACCAGGATGGATTGGAATACGCCGGTTTTGCTTATGAACAAACGGAAGGAAAGCCTATTTTCCGCTATTATCTCAGCATGTTCCTTTTCGAAACCGGAAAAGCAAAGGAAGGACTTGCTCAACTGGAGAGTGCTATACAACTCAGTCCGAAACAGGTAAAAAAGTTCATAGAGATCAACCCGTCAATTCTTCAACACCCACAGGTGGTCGACCTGCTTGCCCGGTATAAAAAGAAGAAGTAAGGATTTCTGCAAAAGCGTTTTCGCTTTCCAATCAATATCTTTGCGCCAATTTTAACGGCTTACGAAGTATGAATTTCAATTTAAGTCAGATACCTGAGCGCAGGCAGAAGCCGCGTGAAACGGGCATTACGATGGTCATGGATAAGGGCCTGAGCCTTCAGGAGGTGGAGAATTTCCTTAGCGTTGCGGGTCCGCATGTTGATGTAGTTAAGCTCGGTTTTGGAACGAGTTATGTTACTCCCAAGCTTCGTGAAAAGCTTGAATTATACCGGGAGAACGATATCCCCGTCTATTTTGGAGGAACGTTATTTGAGGCCTTTTTGATAAGGAACCAGTTTGATGATTACATCAGTGTTTGCAAAGATTTTGGCGTGAGTTACATGGAGGTGAGTGATGGATCGATCACAATTCCTCATGCAGAAAAATGCGGTTACATCGAAAAGCTCACCAAACACGGTATTGTACTGAGCGAGGTAGGAAGCAAGGACGCGGCCCACATTATGCCGCCGTATAAATGGATCGAGCTGATGAAAGCCGAACTGGAAGCGGGCTCCAGCTATGTGATAGCTGAAGCGAGGGAGGCAGGAAACGTTGGTATTTACAGGGGTTCCGGAGAGGTGCGTGAAGGTCTCGTGCAGGAAATTTTGACACAGATCCCGGAAGGGAAGATTTTATGGGAAGCGCCCCAAAAGGCACAACAGTTGTACTTCCTGGAATTGATTGGCTGTAATGTGAACCTTGGTAATATTGCGCCCAATGAAGTAATTCCCCTGGAAGCAATGAGGATCGGGCTTCGCGGCGATACCTTTAATTTATACCTTAACAAGGAGGCATGAGAGTTTACGGACTGATCGGAAAATCACTGGATCATTCCTTCTCAAAAAAATATTTCGATAAAAGGTTTTTGCAGGATGGATCCGGGAGAGATTTTAAACTTTTTCCCCTGGAGAACATTCAACAATTTTCTTCTCTCATAAATGGCAATCCATTGTTGAAAGGCCTTGCTGTTACTATCCCCTATAAAGAATCGGTTTTGCCCTTCCTTGATGAACTTCACGAATCTGCTTTACTAACGGGGGCGGTTAACTGCATTTCCGTAGGCGAACAACTAATTGGTTATAATACCGACGTAACAGGTTTTGAAGAATCTCTCAAACCGTTGTTGGAAGCGCATCACACAGGAGCGCTGATATTTGGAACCGGAGGCTCGTCGAAGGCTGTGAGGTTTGTTTGTGATAAGCTCAGCCTGCCGTTTATATTGGTAAGCAGAGACCCCGCAAAAGGAATTTCTTATAGTTCGCTGAATGAAACAACCATCAGCAGATACCCGGTATTGATCAACTGCACGCCGGTTGGTATGTTCCCCAAAGTTGAAGAAAGGCTTCCCATTCCTTATAACCATTTGACAGGCAAAAACCTTTTGTTCGACCTCATTTACAACCCTGCCGAAACCATGTTTTTGGAAGAAGGGAGGAAAAGAGGTGCTAAAACTGGAAACGGGTTGAAAATGCTCATGATACAGGCTGAAGCCAATCTAGCTATTTGGGAAAGCATCGCCTAACTGGATGTATTTTCTTCAAGAAAGCGAATAAGTTTTTCCATTGCCTTTTTTCGGTGACTGAACTGATTTTTTTCTTCAATACTCATTTCTGCAAAACACCGTGTTTCCCCATCGGGAATAAAAACCGGATCGTATCCGAAACCTGCTGAGCCCTTCGCAATCTCTGTTATGCTTCCACGGCAAACACCTTCGAAATAATGGGTCGCGTTATTCCAAATAAGGCATATAACCGTGCGAAATTGGGCTTTTCTGTCATCAATCCCCTGAAGGTCTGCCAGGAGTTTTTCAATATTGGCCTTATCAGAGGAAGGTTCGCCAGCATACCGTGCGCTTTTTACGCCGGGTGCGCCATTTAGCGCGGACACTTCCAAACCGGTGTCTTCACTGAAACAGTTTTTGCCAATGAGTTTATGAATAGTTTCCGCTTTTTCCAGAGCATTAGCTTGCAGGTTGTCATGCGGTTCAGGAATTTCAATACTAATTCCGGATTCCTTCAGCGTTAATATTTTGAAACGGTTGCCAAGAAATTTCCTGATCTCGTTAACCTTGTTTGAATTATTTGTTGCGAATACCAGAGTTTCCATTAACATTTTAATTCAGTGAAAAAAGCTTGCGAAGGCTTGTCCAAAGTTCTTTCTTTCCCGTAGCATCATTTTGTAAAGATGAAAGACCGGGCGCGGCGAGATAAGTACAATTATTAAAAGGTTGAACCTGGTAATACGGAAAACGCAGAGGAAGTGACAGATTTTCCTGCTCGACCCCGAATAAGATCACCTTTTCAGGTGAATAATGGGGAATGATCTCGTGAATTTTGAATGCCGGTGCCATTGTATTTACCAGGGCAATATCATTCATAGCCAATCCACATGGCAATAGAATTTTCCCCAGGAATTCCAGGTTTTCGTCAGCGATAACAGGGTGTTCTTTTTCAGAAACCATCACCAAAATTTTTTGACCATACCCGCCAAGGTGTGTTCTTGTTGAATCGGCTGGTTTTGAATCGAAATCGTATAGAACATTTTTATACAATTGTGATGCAAGGAAGGGTGAAAGTTGAAGATCCAGACTCATAATAGGGGTTTAGCCGGGGAAATTTTCGTTTCTTTGCGTAAAATTAATGATTATGATAGCTGCAGCCGATTTTAATATCACCAGGGTAGAAAGGAGTAAGTTAAAAGACATCAATCTGGAAAATATTCCGTTTGGCAGGTATTTCACTGACCACATGCTGGAGGTTGATTATGAGGATGGAGAGTGGAAGCAGGTAGAGATCAAACCGTATCAGCCGCTGTTGATGGCGCCAAGCGTTGCGGCTCTTCATTATGGGCAGGCAATTTTCGAGGGTATAAAGGCTTATAAAGATGAGGCCGGAAATGCAGCGATCTTTCGCCCGCACGACAATTTCAAGCGTTTCAATATTTCTGCGGAACGTATGCAAATGCCGGTGGTTCCTGAGGAGATCTTTATGGAAGGGATGCGTGTGTTGCTTGAATTAGACAGGAACTGGATCCCATCTCAGGCAGATCATTCACTTTATATTCGTCCGTTCATGTTCAGTTCAGATGAAATGATCGGTGTTCGCCCGAGTGAGAAATATAAATTCATGATCATATTGAGCCCAACAGGCCCGTATTATTCCACTCCAATGCGCATTTATGTTGAGGAGCAATATGTACGTGCAGTTCCGGGAGGCATAGGATATGTAAAAGCCGCGGGGAACTATGGTGCGGCGATGTATGCCACTGCTGAAGCCAAGAAGAAAGGCTACGACCAGGTGTTGTGGACAGATGCGTTTGAACACAGGTATGTTCAGGAATGCGGCACGATGAATGTTTTTTTCCTGATAGGTAATAAGGCTGTGACTCCCGGGCTTGAAACAGGCACCATCCTCGCCGGTGTAACAAGAGATAGTGTGATCGCGATGTTGAAAGAAAAAGGAATTGAAGTAGAGGAGCGGAGGATCACTATTGACGAGATCATTGAAGCGCATAAATCCGGTGAATTAAAAGAGGTTTTCGGCACGGGAACGGCGGCAACGATATCATTGATCAAGGAGTTGCGTTACAAAGATTATGTGATGGAATTTGATATCAATAGTTGGAAGATCACGCAGGATATTAAAACTTCGCTTAATGATATCCGTTACGGGCGCGCCAAAGACACCTTTGGATGGATGTACAAAATATAATGATAATCAGCTTATAAAAGAGGAGGACCCGCCTGCACGGGCGGTTTCTCTATTTGTATAAAAAAAGTTTTAAAAATCGGTTTTTCAACTCAAAGTTTTTCCTACCTTTGCCGTCCGAAAAATCGGGATGAAATAAAAAGGTCTATAATGCCCACTATTCAACAGTTAGTAAGAAAAGGTAGAGAAATTATTAAAGCAAAGAGCAAATCCAGGGCGCTGGACAGTTGTCCGCAGCGCAGGGGTGTTTGCACAAGGGTGTATACAACTACTCCTAAGAAGCCGAACTCAGCTTTGAGGAAGGTTGCGAAGGTTCGTTTAACGAATAAGGTAGAAGTTATCGCTTATATTCCGGGTGAAGGTCATAATCTCCAGGAGCACTCTATCGTACTGATTCGCGGGGGAAGGGTTAAAGATCTTCCGGGTGTTCGTTATCACATCGTTCGTGGCAGCCTTGATACTGCGGGTGTGAAAGATCGTAAACAAAGCCGCAGTAAATACGGTACAAAGAGAGAAAAAGCAAAAAAATAATTAAACAGCATTAATAATCCCAGGTTATTAATATCAATAAATAGTCAACAATGCGTAAAGCACAAGCCAAGAAACTTCCATTAGCTCCTGATCCTAAGTTCAACGATAAGATGGTTACCCGTTTTGTGAACAACCTGATGTGGGAGGGTAAAAAAAGCGGTGCCTATAATATTTTCTATGATGCCCTGGAGAAGGTAGCTAAGCAGACGGGTGAGGATGGGTATGAAGTGTGGAAGAAAGCGCTTTCTAATATCACCCCGGGTGTGGAAGTTCGCAGCCGTCGTATTGGTGGTGCCACTTTCCAGATTCCTGCAGAGGTTCGTCCTGACAGGAAGGTATCCTTAAGCATTAAGTGGATGATCCGTTACAGCCGCGAGCGCAATGGTCGCAGCATGGCTGATAAATTAGCGAATGAAATTGTAGCTGCGAGCAAGGGTGAGGGTGCATCTTTTAAGAAAAAAGAGGATACTCATCGTATGGCTGAGGCGAACAAAGCTTTTGCGCACTTCAGAATCTAAGTTTTGCAGAATATATTTGAGAATCCGGGCATTTGTCCGGATTTTTTTTTGGCTTATTGTTTTGTTGTGAAGAGTGAAGAAGAAACTTTGGATTTAGATGCAGGTGTTTCACCGGTGCAGGAATTTTCTGACTTTATTAAGGGATTGAAAAGCCGAACATGGTGCGTTGAGCCGGTTCTTGTGTTTAACTGTATTTGGAATAAAGAGCTGTACTTTCACTTGTCTCCACGGTACTGTGACGGCAGAGGAATTTTTTTCCGGTAAGGTTGAATGTCTTTTAACCGATTATCACTTTTAGCCGCATTGCCGCGCCCGGTACTATTTCCAGCTATGCATAATAAACTTCGTTCAATAGAATTTTGATAGTCAGGGTCCGGGCGAATAACCTGTTAGAGGTAAAACTTTGATGGATAAGGGATTTTTTCAAGGAACTGGGTCAGAATCAGTCTTTATTTACCACGCCTTTAAGGTATAAGATCATAATCTCTCCTAAATGGGAGAGATTGCTTCGACTCAAGGACCTTAGCAAAACCCGCATTAAATCAGGGCAATGCGACTTAAGTATATAATCGGGGGATCGGCCGGGCGAGGAAATATTCCCGGCCACATGACAGGCGCCCGCGGCACAAATCCATTAGGTGGCAGTCCGTCATAATAATTTATCCGCGTATAGAAATACAACCTGAGGTTGTTTCTGCTTGAACCCCGCCGATCTTGGGAAAGTAACGGTTAACGAGGCTAAAGGTTAAAATCGTATAGCTAGAAGGAATATCTATTTTATTAGCAGGATGGTACCCTTTTGGGTGATTACAGACCCCTCACACTCCACCTGTGCAACCCAAACAAAATTCTGCGAATTTACATTCGTGGATCCCCGTAACGTTCCATTCCACCCTAAACTTGGAGCATTGGGTGAGAAGTTCCTTCTCTCGAAAACCTTCATACCCTGGCGATCGAAAATCATGAAGCTTAAAATTTTATCGAAGCCTCGGGCCATGGGGTAGAAATAGTCATTCAGTCCATCACCATTGGGAGTGAAGGCGTTTGGAACCAAAAGCGTGCTGTTAGTACAATTCACAATAACTTTCATTTTATCGCTGGCGGTACAGCCATTGCGATCGGTAACATTCACAGTATACTCACGGTTGGTGACGAGGGTACCGGATGGGTTGGGACAGTTGCCACAGTTCAAACCATCCCCCTGGGGTTCCCAGGTATAAGAAACAATGTCGGAACCGTATGTAGCATTGATAATAAAAGGAGTATTGAAATCCTGACGGATATCGGAACCTGCATTCACAAAGGGAACCGGGTGCACCCTTAACCTTACATGCGCCGTATCCGTAAAGCAACCTACCGAATCCCGCGCAACAACTGTATAATTCACGTCTGATGAAGGAGTGGCAACCGGGCTTCGCGGATCGGTAAGCGCTAAGCCGTCACCGGGGCTCCAGGTTATTATCGCTTCCGGCTCATTCGTAGAATATTGAACACTTTTACCCAGGCACACTGCAGTGTCCAGGGGAGTAACCTGAAGATTTATCGGCCCGAATACTTTGATCATGGAACTGTCTGCATTTTTGCAACCGAACTCACTTACTGCGTTGGCAATATAATTTGTAGATTGAACGGGCCGCACGTTCACGGAATCGCAACTTGTACAGTTCATTCCGGGTAAAGCACTCCAGGTTATTTCATCGGAGGAGTAGGCGATCAATTGAACCGAACTACCCAGGCACAGTGTATCATGTCTTGGAAGTATATCCACTATCGGAAGCGGGCGAATCCTCACCGGTACTGTCATTCGCTGAACGCAGCCATTCATATCCGTTGCAGACAGCCCCACTATATAAGCTCCCGGCGAACCGTAGCTGTAAGGCGCGGGAGTGTGAGATGTGTCTCCTTCGTCATTACCGAAATTCCACGACCACTGAGTGATCGGCTCATAATCGTAATAAGGATAAGAGTTGTTCACAAAAGTTACCGTGCTATCGAAACATATACTCGTGGGAACCAAAAAGTCCATTACCGGACCTTTCACCCTAACGGGCTCGGATAAACGAACGGTGTCGTGGCAGGTAAATAGATAATTGTCCTTTATTACCAGGAAGTCATCATATAAGCCGTGGGCCGTTGGAAAATACTCGAGGTGATTTGTGGTTCCATTATTTACCATTTGGCCATTTACATGAAATTCGTAGGTGAAACCGGAAGCAGGGTCATAATCTCTCTCCACATGGTATCTTATCATACTGTCTTTGCAAACAGAATTTTTATCGCTCAGAAAAAGCGGCTGAGCAGTATAAATTGGTAGTTTCACACTGTCGCGGCAGGCCGTAATATCATCCACCAAAAGCAGGTCAGCATAAAAAGATCCGCTTGTTGGAAAAACGTGCGCACCATGGAAATTAACCGTGTCTTTTATACCAGGGGCATCACCATAAGTCCATGTAAGGTGATCGATATTTCCGAGGGATTGGTTGGGAAAGGTGAAACTGTTCAAAGCATCGCATGTGTTTCGAACGTTGAAAGAAGCAATTACTCCTTCAATGTTTATCTCTGTACTGTCTGCGATGCCCGGGCATCCGTTCTGATACGGCGTAACCGTTACCATCATATCTCCAAGCTTCCTGTACCGGTGTTCCGTAAGGGTGGTGTTGATACTGTCTGAACGTCCATCGCCGAACTTCCATAAATAATATTCTGCACCCGTGGCCTGGGCCATCATTTCAACATGCTCTGACCCGCAAAAGGTATCGCGGCCGCTGACCATGCCCATAGATAGGTTAGTGGGAGGCAAACCAAAACCAAATTCCGGAAACAAGTATTGGTTGCTGCAACCCAGGCTGGTTGTTACCGTCACCTTTGCCGTGGTTATATCTTCATTGGTGGTATAGGAATGTTGGATATTATTCGACACATTATTTACCGGTGCAGATCCATCGCCAAACTCCCAAAGGATATTTGCGATCCTGTCTTCAGGGAGAAGTTGAGTTGCCACCCTGAATTGGGGTCGTGCCGGCAAGCAGCCGCTGGTGATATTCATTGTTCCCGTGACGGGAAGAGGATTGATAGTAACGGTGGTAGTTGCTTCCTGTGAACAATTGAAAGTATTGAAAGATTTCACCTTAACCGTAAAATTGCCAAATTCGGTGAAACGATGCGTCACGCGGTTTGAGGAAGTGGTTTGCGGTGTACTGCCATCTCCAAAATCCCAGGTGTATGAACTCGTAGGCGAACCACCGGCAGTGAATGAGATCTCCCCGGTTTTGCAGTGCACATTCCTTTCCGCATTTATGGTTAATACAGGGCGGGGATGAATAACAATTGTCTTTTCCGTTGTAACTGCAACGTCGCGGTATACCGCAATGAGTTTAATGGTATAGGTTCCGGGGTTGTTATAGGTGATTCTTTCAATGCGCTGGTTGCCCATTTTCCCGTTTCCAAAGTTCCATACAAATGATTCCGGGTTTCCCGAACTGGTTTGTTCAAAAGTAACAACTTGAGGAGCGCAGAAACTGCCATCACTAGTAGTGATTCTAAAGTCTGCCGTTTGAGAAAGGCAGGGGAGTGAAAGAAAGACACATAAAATTGGGTACAAAATCTTCATGATCGAATCCGGTGATTTTTCTAAGTAAGCGGTCTTTCATAAAAATTCAAATCCTGTGCCTTTCCAACAAAATGTTGAAATATGGGTAAATCGTTTCCGATTCGCCTAAGGGTTTACTCAAATTGGGAGGTGCAAATTACAGAGGTGGGGTTCTTTGTACAGGATATTAGGGGGAATGCAAAATACAACTAATATTGGTAAATCCAAACTATTGGCTGATAATTAATCTCTTCTGCAAATGAGGGTGTGATGAGCCGAAATGCTCAACTTTTAATTAGAGATATTAGTGGAATCTACGGGATTAGAGTGATTAGTTGAGTCTACGGGCGCACTGAGTTCAACTGGCGGCATTGGAGGGAGGGAGTCGATCACGGGTTCCCCTGTTTTTGGTTCCGGTAGGTCCAGGGTCTGCTGCTTTTGTTCCTCCTGGCTTTCCTCGGGTGAGGAGGTGGTGGTGCTATCCTCTGCTGCAGGGGCAGAATCTTCCTCCCCGGCTTCCTTGCCTTTCTTTCCTTTCTTTGCAGATTTCTTAGCTTGCGCCTTCTTCAACTTTTTGTTCTCGGTGCGTGCTGTTACCTCATCACTCTCCATTTTCATTTTAGCGTGGTGGATCATGAAATAATAATTCTTATAAGTACCTTCATCCGTCATGGCTGTGGTTACATATAACAATCGTTTGTTCTTATCATTCTCGGTATCTTTCTTTGTAAGCGATAAGCCCACATTGGGGATGAAGTAATCGCCATCATTCAAACCAAGGGAAAAGAAGGGTATTTCAGGTTTGTTGCCCTTTCCTCCACCGCTGTATATCATCGCTTCCATTATTTTATCTGCAAGCGCCATAAAATACCTTGCACTGTCTTTTTTTCCTAATTGATGGTATGCAAAAGAACGTTCCTTCAGGGTGCTCAAACTTAAGGGATGTTTTGCCAGGTAGGTTTTAGATTCTATCAGGGCATCTTCATAGTAACCATTGTCGTTCAGCTCTATAATTTCTTTTTCCGTTTCCATTGATTCAAGCGGCTTATAATTAGGATTTTCCGTAAAACCTATCATAAGAGCCAGAGTTTCCGCTTTTGTAAGTGAGGAATCGTTATCCAGGAAACGGCGTATCAATTTATTGTAGGAAAGTGTGTCATTTTTATCTTTTGTGCGCTCAAGTATCATCCGGAAATCGCGACCATAATTGAAGTCAGGCCCCGCAACCACCTGGTTACTGATCATTTGCGAAGAGGAAAGAAGGGCGGAGAGAGCGAAAAAAAGGGTAAATATAATTTTCATCCGGTTGCAATTGGAAGGCGAAAGTTATTGAAAATATTAATTTGACGGAGTATAAGTAAGAGTTGGCTCCCCCGAACAAAATTCCGTTAAAAGGCGTTCTGCATAACAAAAATAAATCTTATCTTTGCGCCGCTAAATGGGTCGGCAAATTGTGTTCGCGCCGAAACTATTTAGCCATCTATGAGAGTCTGAATCATTCATATCAACCCTTCCGGTCATAAGCCGGGTCATTACGGGGATCGTGTACCTGGTACACCTCATTTCTTTACAAACAAAATTCAAATTTCTAAATAATCAAAAATGGCAGATTTACGTTATCAACGGAATTTCGGGATTGCCGCGCATATTGATGCCGGTAAAACCACCACAACTGAACGTATCCTGTACTACACCGGTGTGAACCACAAGATAGGTGAGGTGCATGATGGCGGCGCAACTATGGACTGGATGGCGCAGGAGCAGGAGCGTGGTATTACAATTACATCGGCGGCAACAACCTGTTTCTGGAATTTTCCAATGAACCAGGGCCAGAAAACTGCTGATACAAAACAATATAAGTTCAACATCATTGATACTCCGGGTCACGTGGATTTTACTGTGGAAGTAGAACGTTCGCTTCGTGTGCTTGATGGTCTCCTTTCATTGTTCTGTGCTGTGTCCGGCGTGGAACCACAGTCTGAAACCGTTTGGCGCCAGGCGAATAAGTATAAAGTGCCGCGCATCGGGTTCGTAAACAAGATGGATCGCTCAGGTGCAGACTTCTTAAATGTTGTAAAACAAGTTAGGGAGATGTTGGGTGCAAAAGCAGTTCCGCTGCAATTGCCCATCGGCTCTGAAGAAAGCTTCAAAGGTGTGGTTGACCTCATCACCATGAAAGCGATCGTATGGAATGATGCAGATAAAGGAATGACCTTTAATGAAGTGCCTATTCCTGATGATATGAAGGATGAAGTGGATCAATACCGCCAGGAACTCGTGGAAGCGGTTGCTGAGTATGATGATAAATTGCTGGAAAAGTTCTTCGAAGACCCTAACAGCATCACTGAAGCAGAAATGCATGAAGCTATCAGGAAAGCAACCATTGATATTTCCATCATTCCGATGATGTGCGGTTCCTCTTTTAAGAACAAAGGCGTTCAGGCTGCACTTGATGCTGTGGTTCGTTACCTGCCGGGTCCGAAAGACATTGAAGCGATCACGGGTACAAACCCCGATACAGGTGAGGAAGTTGTTCGTCATGCCGATCCGAAAGAACCGTTCTCTGCTCTTGCGTTCAAGATCATGACCGATCCTTTCGTGGGTCGCCTCGCCTTCTTCCGGGCTTATTCAGGTCGTTTGGATTCAGGTTCATACGTTCTGAACACCCGTACAGGTAAGAATGAGCGTATCAGCCGTATCATGCAGATGCATGCTAACAAGCAAAACCCTGTTGACTTTATTGAGGCGGGAGATATCGGTGCAGCCGTAGGTTTTAAAGACATCAAAACAGGTGATACGCTTTGCCATGAAGATCATCCGATCGTTCTGGAAGCAATGACCTTCCCCGAGCCCGTTATTGCAATTGCAATTGAGCCAAAAACTCAGGCAGACGTTGACAAAATGGGTATGGCGATCGCTAAGCTTGTTGAAGAAGATCCAACACTTCGCGTGAATACTGATGAAGAAACAGGACAAACCATTCTTCGCGGTATGGGTGAATTGCACCTTGAGATCATCATTGATCGTATGCGTCGCGAATTTAAGGTGGAAGTAAACCAGGGTGCGCCAATGGTTGCTTATAAAGAAGCGTTCTTCAACACTATCGAACACCGTGAAACGCTGAAGAAGCAAACGGGCGGTCGTGGTTAGTTTGCCGATATCATTTTTGAGATCGGGCCTGCAGATGCTGAATGGTTGAAAGAGCAGGATGGAAAATCAAACTTCCAATTTGTAAATGCTTTGTTTGGTGGATCAATTCCGAAAGAATTTGTTCCGGCAATTCAAAAAGGTTTTGAAACGGCAATGACCACAGGTGTTCTTGCGGGCTACCCAATGGAAAGCATGAAGGTTACTGTAAAAGACGGTTCATTCCACCAGGTGGATTCTGATGCGATGAGCTTTGAACTTTGTGCTAAGCAAGGTTACCGTGAAGCGGGACGTAAGGCAAAGCCACAGCTTCTTGAACCGATCATGAAAGTTGAAGTTCTTACACCAGACCAATACATGGGTGATGTAACGGGAGATCTTAACCGTCGCCGCGGTATGCTGGAAGGTATGGACAGCCGTCATGGTGTTCAGGTGATCAAAGCAAAAGTGCCTTTGAGCGAAATGTTCGGTTATGTTACGCAATTGCGTTCATTATCTTCAGGGCGTGCAACTTCAACAATGGAGTTCAGCCATTACACTGCAGCGCCTAATAACATTGCAGAAGAAGTGATCGCAAAATCAAAAGGAAAAATGAAGGTGGAAGAATAATTTCGCCCGATGAATAAAGAGAAAGGCCGCGCAGTTTATTGCGTGGCCTTTTTTTATGCTAAAAATCTCACGGATTTAAGTACTTAATGAAGTTTGATTTTTCACACATCTCACATCTAAAATCTCATTTTCTAAAACTTAAATCGTAATTCGTAAATCCTAAATCAATTTGTTATTTGGATCATACCATTTCTTATTCCAAACATCACAAGCCCTACGCGGGTTTTAAGTTCCAATTTAGAAAAGAGAGAATCGCGGTATCCTTCCACGGTGCGGGGGCTAACCTTCATGTTTTCCGCAATTTCCTTGTAATTCAACTCTGATGCCGCAAGAACAAGAAACTCAGCCTCTCTTTCGGAGATGTTGGCAAGCAAATTTTTGTGCTGGTTGTTTTCCTCGGAGCTGTTGAGATAATGTATCACGCGGGAGTTCACCATATCATTCATAAAGAAACCTGAATCCCTCACCGCGTTCAGGGCCTGTAGAAGATGAGCTGGTTTACTGTCTTTAAGTACATAACCAGAAGCTCCGTTCTTCAGCATTTTTATCACCGCATTTTCATTGTCCAGCATACTGAGTGCAAGGATCTTTGTATCCGGAAGATTCTTCTTTATCCAGGCCGCCGTGTCATAACCGTTCATAACGGGCATGGTAATGTCCACTAAGGCTATTCCTGGTTTTGGTCCTTTATTCATTTGTTGAATAAAATCTTTTCCGTGCACTGCCTGAATGGTAACGCGATAGCCTTCAAAACCATTAACAATTCCCTGCAATCCGTTACGCATTAATTCATGATCATCTATTAAGGCAACTGAACATTCTTTCATCTTGTAGAAATTTTTACTGTGGTTCCTTTTGAGGGTATGCTTTGAAACTCAATATCGGCATTTGCCAAAAGTGCACGTTCGCGCAGGTTGCGCAGCCCGATGCCATCGTGAACATTTTCCATGTTATAGCCTTTACCATTATCTGAAATGATAATTGCAGACCCGTCGTTGTTTGAACTGATCTCAACTTTTACCATTGATGCTTCAGCGTGTTTCACGATATTATTTACAATTTCCTGTACCATCCTGAAAAATAGTATTGCAGATTCACTGCCGGCAACATCACTTCCATCATAGGTAAATTCTGTTTTGGCATAGCCCGACTTTTCAACTTTTTCAAGAAGATCCTGTATAGCGGGAACGAGCCCCACCTCTTCGATCCGCCCGCTGTGCATTGAATGGCTTAATCCGCGAACTTCAACTATTGCTTTCCCAAGAAGTTCATCGGCATTATTAATTGCTTCGCGAAGATTTTCGGAATTATTAAGTTGCATGCGGGCAAGGCCAAGTATCTGACCGATGTTGTCGTGAAGTTCGAGCGATATTTGACGGAACGTGTTTTCCTGTATCTCTATCGTGGCCTGAAGTTTTTCCTGTTGAAAGGCTGTGAGAAGTTCTCTCTTTTCTGCCTGATTCTCCACCTGCCTTTTTCTGTACATCACCACGAAATTGATGATGAAAATGGCCAACACGCCGAGCACCGCAGTGGCTACATAAAATATTCCCTCAACCGATTTCATCCGCTTTATTTAAACTTTCTGCCGGCCGCATATTAAGGATATACGCGATAGTGGCATAATAAATCCAGTTGCTTATGATCATTATAGCCTCTCCTGTCCTTCTTTGCGGAGGAGGGTCCATAAGTTTATAACAGCTCCAATACATTATTACCATTGAATGCACGAACAGAATTGATGCAATAAACCAAAAAGTTTGTTCTTTCAGAATATTGCTTTCATTCGGGTAAACTATGTACTCATGAAACACCAGGAGACTCAGCAAAATATAATAATAGCATTTTAAAAGAATAGAAAGTGTGTTCACTGTTTGCCTGTCCCCCCGGGTAAGGTCGTAGACGGTGTTGAAAATAATGATCGCGGCCGAGGCTATCAGGATCGGCCAGCGGAGCTTTTTATTTTTGAAAAGGCACAGAAAAATTCCTGAATAGATGGCAATTTCGAGGGGGCCATAAATTCCATAAGTGATATAGGTAACATCGGCATATAACAAGCGCGTAATTATTCCACCTCCATCAAATAAAAGCACCGTGAATATTAAAACGGTGAGTAGTTTGAAGGCAGGAGTATTTCTCCGCCAGCGTTTTATTCCGATCGCTGCACCTGCAATGAGGATGGCAATATAAATAAGCCGTGATGATAGGTAATCCATTCCTCGCTGTTAGAAGTCGTTGTTGGTAGGAGTACCTGCTTCAGAGGCAAGGTGGTCGTGGATCTCAAATGTAGAATGAATATTTTCATCCTTATCGTCTACACCAACTACAACAAGATTATAATCTTCTATGCTTGAATACTTCGGATTTTTTAAAGATGAATTATAGGCAGATTGTTTTGCAAAATAAAATCTCAGTTTTGTGCAGTCGATATTGTCACCCGCTGCAGCAGCAAATATCTCCTCAATAAGACTTTTGCTGATCTCAAAATATCTTGTTACTTCTTCTTTTTTTTCTCCCATTGCGGCGCAGGCGGCATGGTAGTGGTCTACATAGGTTCTCGCCGTAGACCGGGTAATTTTCGTGGGCATATATTTTTTTTTACTGGTTAGAAATTAATACCACTAAAGGCATTTTAGGGGAAACAAGATACCGTCATTTATGCAAACTTACCCCCGTTAAAAGACGGTAAAAAAAACCGTTAAAAAACGGGTGTAAAATGGGTTGATTAACGGTACGCCGGAAATTTTAAGGGTACGAACTTTACAGCAATGATCATATAAATGGTCAGCCCGTTTTTATCCGTTATTAAGAGCTTTGAAAACAACAGGTTTAGAATATTCCAGTCTATACCACCCTTCCGGGGACGGGATTCCGGAAGGGTGTTTTTTTAAATTTTGCAATTGGTTTCAGTTCGGATAGGTTTAATAAACCCCAGCTATTTTTAGCGGGGTTTTTTTTTGATCTGCCTACGGGGTTACCCATGTTGTTTTATACTATTTTCGCTTGATGAAAAGCATCCTCCTGTTCGTCTTTTTGGCTTCATCGGCCAGCCTGTTTTCGCAAAGCACCTTTGATGTGGAGAGAGAAAACTTTTTCCGGGTGGGAGCAAGAGTTGGTGCCAACCTCAACAAAATTTCAGGCAAATCTTACAGTGAGGGATTTCACTTTAATTATCAATTGGGAGGATTCATTCAACTCAACTTTCACAAAAAACTGGGCCTTCAGCCCGAAGTTAATTTCCTGCAATCCACCGCAACCTTTAGCGAAGAATCGACCGGCATCTACGACGATATTTTTCGCGACGGCGGCCAGGCTGATGCAAAGCTGAATTACCTGGAAGTTCCTGTGTTTCTCAACTATAACCTGGGTCCCTCTAAAAGAGTGAAGTTGCAACTTGGTCCCGCATACGGCGGGCTTCTCAGGCAAACGGTTGACAGCCTCCGGACCAGCCAGGATATTTTCAAAAAGAATGAATGGAGCCTAATCGGAGGATTATGGATCCAGCTTCCCTTTATAAATATCAGTGCGAGGTATAAGTTAGGTCTTACTAATATAAATGCGATCGATGACCGGCAGACCTGGAAGAGCCAGGCGATACAGTTTGGGCTGGGTGTAACATTTTAATTGCAATATTCCGCATCTCAAATCATTAATACCTGCTGTTTTACCCTGTACCTTTCACCTCACTGCCTGTTCGAAAAAACACCTCGTTGCCGCGTGAAAAGACAGTCCCGAATGCCGTAATAGCTGTTATCTTTCGCCAAATAAATATTTATGTTATCCACCCCGCTTAACCAGATATTAGTGATCGACATTGAAACTGCGAGTAACCATGGCCGTTATGAAGACATGGAAGAAACGTGGCAACAATTGTGGAATGAAAAGGCTGGGCGCACCCAACCCGAAGGGATAGACGCAGGTGAGTGGTACAGCGCAAGGGCGGGAGTGATGGCAGAATTTGCCCGGGTGGTTTGCATATCTATGGCAATTTTCACCGGTGCAAATGACCGGCCGAAGCTAAGGGTAAAATCAATTGCGGGAAATGATGAGAAAAAGATACTTGAGGAATTGATAGCAGTTCTTGAAAGCTTTCAATCTGCAGGAAGAAATTTTTGTTTCGCAGGTCATAATATCCGCGAATTCGATCTTCCTTTTCTATGCCGCAGAATGATCATTCATCGTTTGGTGATTCCTTCCGGCATGAACTTTCAAAATAAGAAACCTTGGGAGGTGACAATGCTGGACACCTTTCAACACTGGAGGTTTGGTGATTTTAAAAACTACACTTCGCTGAAACTTCTTGCAGCGGTGTTAGGGCTTCCCTCACCCAAGGAAGATATTGATGGCAGCATGGTGGGGCCGATGTTTTGGGAAAAAGATCCTGCTCTTCAACAGGAAAACATGCAGAAGATAGTTACCTATTGCGAAAGGGATGTGATCACCACAGCCAACATCATCCGTCGTTTCCGAAACGAGCCGGTAATAATGAATGAGGAAATAGAAAGATAATTAACCGGCCTTTTTCAGTAGCATGATGTAAACCGGAAAGTGATCGCTATAACCATAGTTATAAGTGATACCATCCCAGGTACGTTTGCTGTAATTGCGCCACTTGCCCGTTTTTTGAACAAGGAAATCTTTGTTGAAAATCACTGCTCTGTGAAAGTGATAGCCGGTGTCTTCTTTATTGAGCATACCTCCTGAAATGATCACCTGGTCGAACAGACCCCATGCATCCTGGTAAGGGCTGGTGCCTATTCCGCGACGGTACATTTCCACCCAGGGATTAAAAAGGGAATTCCCTTGTACTTTTTCAACCTTGCCAACCGCGCCAAGTACCTTGGTGATACTCGGGTCAATTGGGTCATCATTAAGATCTCCCATTATAATGATCTTTGCCTGTGGGTTGAGAGCATTTAGTGAATCCACCCGGTCTTTCACTACCTGTGCGGCAGCCATTCTTCCCGGCATTGATCTTTCAGCGCCACCTGACCTGGAGGGCCAGTGATTTACGAACACATGCGTAGTATCGCCGTCAAGCAATCCTTTTACGTAAAGCACGTCGCGTGTATGAAAGGCATCCTTTGCGCCACCGGGCAATTTCACATATAAGGGTGCGCTGCTCAGCACTGAAAAATATTTCGGATTATACAAAAGGCCAACATCCACTCCCCGTGCGTCAGGAGAATCATAGTGGACAATTTTGAGTTTCCGCTCTTTTAATTTTGGAGTTCTTATAAGATCATTCAGAACCGTGTCATTTTCAACCTCGGCTACTCCGAGAAGTGCAACACCGTCGGGATTAACGTCTGTACCAATCTGCGAAATAACATCGGAAAGGCGGCCTAGTTTGTCGAAATAGATCCTCGTATTGTACTGGCGGGGACTGTTCGGCAAAAACTCCTCATCGTTAATCCGCGGATTATCAACCGTATCGAAAAGGTTTTCCAGGTTATAAAAGCCAACG
>JAEZDA010000080.1 GCA_023433345.1 Bacteroidota bacterium
CCGGAATACAGGGCTAAACGGCCGAGTTTGTTCAGGGTAATTGATTGTAGGCTTCCTTTTGAACATGTGACCAAAAGTGATGGTCATCCCTTGTAATATGGCAGGCACATACAATTTTTCCAGGAGCGTCATCGGGCTCCGGTCAACCGCTTTTGATCTGTTAGTTAGTGCTTGCATGAATTCGCAAAAATATGGTTTATAAATTGACCCGCTTATTTGTTTGTGAATAAAATGATCGCCCCGGTGGCAAGCATATTCAGCAGTGCAAGCGGAATTAAAATTCTCCACCCGAGATGCATCAGTTGATCATAACGGAAGCGCGGTATCGTCCACCTCACCCAGATGAAAAGAAACAGGAAGAATACGATCTTCAACATCAGGGCACCAATACCAACAATGGCCGCGATATTTGGAGAAAGGGTTGATTCATCCAGGAATGGAACATCATAGCCACCAAAGAAAAGTGTTGCCATTACCGCACTTGCGATAAACATGTTGATATACTCGGCAAAAAGATAAAAGCCAAGTTTCATTGATGAATATTCGGTATGATAGCCACCTATTAATTCATTCTCTGCTTCCGGAAGATCAAACGGTGTTCTGTTACATTCTGCAAATGTGCATACGAGGTAAAGGAAAAAGCCCAGCGGCTGATATAATACATTCCAGTTTCCGGCCTGTTGTTGCAAAACCATTTCCTTCAGGCTAAGCGTTCCTGTTACCATCAACAGAGCGATCAGGGATATACCTAATGCCAACTCGTAACTAATGATCTGCGAGGCCGCACGCAAGCCTCCCATGAGAGAAAATTTATTATTACTTGCCCATGCACCGATCATAATTCCATATACGCCCATGCTCACCACACCGAAGATGTAGAGAATACCAATATTTATATCGGCGATCTGAAGATCTACCTGCCTCCCGAATATTTCAAGCGTGCTTCCCCAGGGAATGACTGCACTGGCCATAAGGGCCGTAAGCATGGCCAACCCGGGACCAAGTACAAATAAGAATTTAGAAGAAAAGGCCGGGATGATCTCCTCTTTGAAGAACAACTTCATGCCATCTGCCAATGGCTGCAGTAGTCCGAAAGGCCCTGCCCGGTTAGGTCCGCGCCTGTCCTGAATAAATGCTGCCACCTTCCTTTCTGCGAAAGTTGTGTACATGGCAATACCCATGCAAACCATCACCACAACAGTGATGAGCACGAGTTTTTCAATAATGAGCGCAATGTCTATCGCTAGCAACATTCCCTTTAGTTTAATTTGCTTTAGTTGTTGAGTTCATTAATTCCTTATTAATCCGTTCTGCATCGCCGGGGTTTTCCGGAATGTTATTGTCTATTCGATTTGCCTCATTAAAATCTTCTGCTTTCGCGGGGCGGTCAATTTCGCTCAACTTTAAATCAGGATCGTTAACGTCGCTCACACTGTGAATATTCATCAACAAATTCGGACTCAATCCTCCCATCACTTCACGGATAGTTTCCTTAGGCATTACATTAGATTCGTCATATTTATTTAGACTTATCACCGAATGCCTGCTGATGGATGTTAATCCCTCGATCGTCCAATCAGAAGTTTTCTTTTTATCAAACCTGCAGGTATTGCAGATCCAGCCGGGCTTTCCATCAAAGCTTTGCACTTCACCCCATGGGTCTTTACGGGAAGTAACGCGGTACACTTCTTCGCCGCGCATCCAGAGTGTAACCTTCCCGCAGCATTTGGGGTTTTCGCAATTGCGGTGAGCGTCCATAGGCTTGGTAAACCAAACGCGGTTTTTAAAACGGAAAGTTCTGTCTGTTAATGCTCCCACCGGGCAAACATCGATCATATTCCCGCTGAAGTCGTTGTCTATTGCGCGGGAAATATAGGTTGAAATCGCTGCATGATCGCCACGGTCTAGGATACCATGAACACGTTTTTCGGTTATCTGGTCTGCCACATATGTACAACGGTAGCAAAGGATACAACGCGTCATATGAAGCTGAATGAAAGGACCGATATCTTCCCTTACGAAAGTTCGTCGTGCAAACTGATAGCGTGTGCCGGCCTTTCCATGATCGTAACTGAGATCCTGCAAATGACATTCTCCTGCCTGGTCGCATATTGGGCAATCGAGAGGATGGTTGATAAGCAAAAATTCAACGACACCGTTTCTTGCATCTAATACCCTTTCGCTGGTGATGTTCTTCACTATCATGCCGTCCATAACGCCTGTTCTGCAAGATGCAACCAACTTGGGCATCGGGCGCGGATCTGCTGTTGAACCCGCGGCAACTTCCACCAGGCAGGTACGGCATTTACCGCCACTGCCTTCAAGTTTGCTATAATAGCACATCGCAGGAGGAGCAACTTCTCCGCCTATGGCGCGCGCTGCATTCAATATTGTAGTTCCCGGATCAACATCAATGGTGATGTTGTCTATGGTAACTTTTATTTTATTTTGATCGCTCATTATAAGTTCAATTCAAAAGTCAAAAGTCAAAAATCAAAAGTCAAAAAAGTTTATAGGAACAGCCGTTTTACAGAAAACTGTTTTAGTCCCTCGTTTTATTTTGATCGCAGGATGATTGTTGCAATAATTTTTGAAAGCTCATCAGCTTCTGTTAACAATTCATTTGTCACTTCCTTCGGAACGTTCACTGTGTCTCTTATCAAACAAATCCAGTACTTCGTTTCGTTCGCCGATTTTAAGCTTATCGTGTAATAGTGTCTCCAATCTTTTTTAGTGCTCCCTGAAATTGCTTCGATAAGATTTGCTCCTACTGACGTTGCACTTCTTACCAATTGGTCAAACATTGAAAAATATATCCTTTCATACTTAGAGTGCGCTGCAAACCAAACGACCTTTTTAGCAAAAAAGAAAGCTCTCTGCCGAATATTATAGGGCTTCCCTTCCTCATTCGCTTCAAAATCGCCAAATTCTTGCAACAGCTATCACTTTTTAATTTTTACTTTTTAATTTTTACTTTACACAGGCACTGCAATCGGATCTGCGTAATGCGCCAGGCCGAAGTTTTCGGTGAGGCATTTTTCAGGATTCAGCACATGCCATTCAAACTCATCACGGAAATGCCTGATCGCTGCGGCAACAGGCCATGCGGCCGCATCACCCAAAGGACAGATCGTATTTCCTTCAATCTTCCGCTGAATATCCCATAGTAGATCGATGTCGCTCATCTTCCCTTTTCCCTTCTCTATATTCTTCAATATTTTTTCCATCCAACCCGTCCCTTCACGGCAGGGGCTGCATTGTCCGCAGCTTTCATGACGGTAAAAGCGCGCTAAGGTATAAGTATGACGAACAATGCACTGGTCTTCATCCAACACAATAAATCCTCCGGAGCCCATCATCGTACCCGTTGCAAAGCCGCCATCGCTAAGGCTTTCGTAATTCATCATGCGCTTCTCTCCTTTTGCCGTTGTCAGCAAAAGATTTGCAGGAAGGATGGGAACAGATGAACCGCCCGGAATACAGGCCTTCAACCTCTTTCCATTGGGTATGCCGCCGCAGTACTCATCACTGAAGATGAATTCTTCTACGGAGATCGTCATATCTATCTCATAAATGCCGGGCTTATTAATATTGCCGCATGCAGAGATCAACTTTGTTCCGGTTGATTTTCCCACGCCGATCTTCGCATATTCCTCTCCGCCCATATTTATTATAGGCACAACTGCAGCCAGCGTTTCAACATTATTTACCACGGTAGGGCAATCCCATAAACCTTTAACGGCCGGGAACGGAGGCTTGATGCGCGGGTTGCCGCGCTTTCCTTCTAAACTCTCAAGTAAAGCAGTTTCTTCTCCACATATATAGGCGCCTGCACCACGCTGCACATACATTTCACAATCGAAGCCGGAGCCCTGTATATTTTTTCCGAGCCAGCCATTTTGTTTTGCTTCTGCAATTGCCTGCTCAAGTATGTCGGTAATCCAATCGTATTAACCTCTTATATATATGTAACTAGTGTTGCTTCCAAGAGCAAATGATGAAACGATCATCCCTTCTATCAGCAGGTGGGGGATGAATTCCATCAGGTAACGATCTTTAAACGTTCCGGGTTCGCTTTCATCTGCATTGCAAACAAGATAGCGGGGCACACCTTCGGGCTTTGCGAGGAAGCTCCATTTCATTCCGGTGGGGAAACCCGCGCCACCACGCCCTCTCAGGCCACTCTTCTTAACTTCTTCGGTGATATCTGCGGGCGACATTTTCAAGGCCTTCTCCACGCTCCGATAACCGCCTTCGCGACGATATACCTCATAGCTCCGGATCCCTTCAACATGCGCTTTTTCTAATAATAATTTTTTAGCCATACTGCTTTAAAGCAAATGATCAATTTATTGCTGAACCAGTTCCGCATTGCGGCGGCAGGTTTCAATTATTTCGTCTACCCGTTGTGGAGTAAGATGCTCCTTATAATGTTTTCCAAGCTGCATCATTGGCGCATAACCACACGCTCCAAGGCATTCCACCGTTTTTAGTGTGAACATGCCGTCTGCAGTGGTTTCCCCGACGCCTATGCTCAGCTTTTGCTTGATGTATTCAATAATTTCATCGCTTCCATTTAACATGCACGGACCGGTTTGGCAAACCTCAAAAATATATTTCCCTACCGGCTTTAAATTGAACATGCTGTAAAACGAAGCAACTTCATACACTTCGATCGGCTCAAGCTTCAGCACAGATGCCACATAATCCATAACCGGAACATCGAGCCATCCATTAAACTGTTCCTGGGCAACATGAAGTACGGGAAGCAGTGCACTCTTGTGCTTTCCCTCCGGGTAACGCCGGATTATCTCCTGCACCTTCGCCATGCGTTCCTGTGTAAATTCCAATGTCATAGTTTCAACATATTATGCGTCCAGTTCGCCTGCAATCAGGTTAAGGCTGCTCATTGTGATAATTGCATCGCTTAACATTCCACCCTTTATCAATTCAGTGTATGCCTGGTAATAAATAAAGCATGGCCGGCGAAAATGCAACCTGTAGGGCGTTCTTCCACCATCGCTGATGAGATAAAAACCAAGTTCACCATTTGCGCCTTCCACGGAATGATAAACCTCGCCTGCAGGCATATCTATTTCACCCATTATTATTTTAAAGTGATAGATCAGTGCTTCCATTTTTGTATACACATCTCGTTTCTCCGGCAAATAATACGCAGGAGTATCAGCATGGAAAACATCAGCTTCAGTTCCCTTAAATTCCTGAACTTTTTTATAAGCCTGTTCAATTAAGGAAAGGCTTTGCCACATCTCTTCTTCCCGCACCAGGAACCTGTCGTAGCAATCACCGGTTTTACCTACCGGAATTTTAAAATCAAATTCTTCATAACTGCTATACGGAGAATGAACCCTCACATCGTAATCAACACCGGCGGCGCGAAGGTTTGGCCCCGTGAAGCCATAACTGAGAGCACGCTCGGCAGTGATGGGTCCGCATCCTATTGTACGATCCATAAAGATCCTGTTGCGAACGAACAACTTTTCAAACTCCTTTAATTGTTTTGGATATTCTTCAAGAAATTTTTCAAGCCTTTCAAACGCGCGATTCGAAAAATTTCTTTCAAAACCACCGATGCGGCCGATATTGGTGGTAAGGCGGGATCCACAAACTTCTTCATATATCTCATATATAAGTTCGCGGAACTGCATGAGGTAAAGGAAACCTGAATAAGCACCGCTATCAACCCCAACTATAGAATTACAAATAAGATGGTCGCTGATACGCGCGAGTTCCATTATAATGATGCGGAGATAATCAACGCGCTTGGGTGTTTTTACGCCGAGTAATTTTTCGCAGGTAAGATGCCATCCCATATTATTAATAGGAGATGAGCAATAATTCAGGCGATCTGTAAGAGGTGTTATCTGGTAAAGGTTCCGGCGCTCTGCGATCTTTTCAAAGGCGCGATGAATGTAGCCTACTGTTGAAGTGGCCTTTTTGATACGTTCTCCATCAAGCTCTAAAATATTCTGAAATACGCCATGCGTTGCCGGGTGCGTCGGACCGAGGTTTAACGTGGTTGTTGATTTTTCTATACTGCCCTCGGGCAAAAGAATATTTTCACTCATGCTGATAAGCGCTTTTATTAGTACCGTTACTAACGGCCAAACATTTCATCATCCTTATCCACTCTCGTTTGATCTTCCAGGGGAAATTCTTTTCTCATCGGGAAATAATCCATTTCATCAACATTCAGCACCCTGATAAGGTTGGGATGCCCCACGAAGTTAACCCCGTAAAAGTCGTAGGTTTCGCGTTCCATCCAATTTGCACCTGCATACAATGCCGTTGCGCTGAATACATCCGGTTGTTGGATATCCGTATATACCTTGAAACGTATGCGAACATTATCTACAAGGTTATGGAGATGGTACACTACACATAATTCCTCTCCCTTTCTTTCAGGAAAATGAACCGCCTGCAAATCGGTTAAGAAACGGAAACGAAGGGTTTCATCATCAAAAAGAAACTGGAGCACTTTCAGGTTAAGGTCTTTCGGTGCGGAAAAAGTTAACATACCGTAAGGTTCAGACCAATCATTCAACACTTCTCCAAACTTACCTGTCAACCGCTCCCGTATTGTGTCATTCTTTAGCTCCATGAACAAACTTTGTTGCTTTTATTGTATGCCGTAACCTGCAAGCAGGTCCTTGTATTTATCACTGTGTCTTCTCCTCAAACCTTCCATTTCCACCAACTCCTGGATCTTTATTATTCCGTCTAAAATAGCTTCAGGCCTTGGAGGACAACCCGGCACATAAACATCCACAGGAATTACCTGATCTATCCCCTGCAATACAGAATAAGTGTCGAAAATACCTCCGCTGCTTGCGCATGCCCCAACAGCCATAACCCAGCGTGGTTCCGCCATTTGCAGGTAAACCTGCCTTACCACGGGACCCATTTTTTTTGCGATCGTTCCCATCACCATCAACAGATCGCACTGGCGTGGCGAAAAACCAACCCTTTCAGAACCGAACCGGGCCAGGTCGTAGTGGCTTGCCATGGTTGCCATGAACTCAATTCCGCAGCAGCTTGTTGCAAATGGAAGAGGCCATATTGAATTCTTCCGGGCAAGGCCGACAACCTTTTCAAAATTTGTTGCCATGAAGCCCTCCCCCATATAGCCTTCGGGAACACCTTCAAATTTTATCGTTGTATTATATTGAACCGGACGTGACATGTTTTTATTTTTTTGTAAGGTTAAGCTGGAATATGATGCAGCAAATACCTCACCCATAATCGACAGGCCTTGTTAATTATTGCCTACTCCTCCCACCTTAATGCGCCTTTTTTAAAAATATAAATGAAGCCTGCCATGAAAAGGCTTACGAACAAGGCAACTGCCATAAAGCCTTCCCAGCCTAATTCGCGGAAGTTAACAGCATAAGGGTAGAAGAATATGACCTCTACATCAAACAACACGAATAATATTGCAACCAGGAAATATTTAATGGCAATGGGCTGGCGCGCGTTCCCTTTGATCTCAATTCCACTTTCGAAGTTCTGCAACTTGTCGGCGCCTTTACGTTTCGGGCCAAGCATATTGCTCAATAACAGGATGGTGCCCACGAGGCCCACAGCAATTATCAACTGCAGCGCAACCGGAAAGTAAGAATCTGAACCGTTAGCTGGTACTTGTAAAAAAAAGAATTCCATAACCGGATGGTAATTTGGGCAAAATTAATGCACCCATACTGATTAACAATTAATAAAGCGGCGAATTTAAGATCAAAAAGCAAAAGCCCGGAAATATTGATTCCGGGCAGTCACTTATTATGAACTTAAAATAATTATTTGAACTAGCTGCTCATCTTTTCGAAGGAAGCTATTATCATTTTTTTTGATTGATAATCTCTTTGAAGCTGAGTAATTGCTCATCGGCCGGTTCAAGAGCTAATCCTTTTTCTATGTAAGCGAGCGCAGCTTCTTTGTCTTTCTTATAATTATAATGATAGCCGATAAAGAACCGGTAAGCGTTCAACAAGCGTGTTTTCGCATTGGGTTTCGCAGGGTCTTTTTCACCTATTTCAACAACCTTGGTATAATAGGGCACTGCCAAACCTTTTTCACCTGTTGAGTCTATAATGGCATTCGCATTACCGAGCATATAATATCCCATGATATCTTCAGGATACTTTTCAACGTATTTTGTAAAATATACATTTGAAGAATCAAGATCATTTGCCAGGTAGTAATTATAACCGGCATTGAACAAATCCACATTTGTAAAATTCCTTTTCACACCCATCACCTTACTGTACCATTTGCCGGCCTCCTTATAATCTTTTTGATCTTCATAAGCCTTGGCCATGCTTTTAATGTAAGATACCTTGTTAGCTTCCAAAGAATCCATCGCTATAGCCTTTTCCACCAAAGTGGCCGCTTCTGCTTCCTTTCCGGGAAACTTGAGTAAGATGGTGGCATAGCTCGCATAATCTCCGGCACGAATGTTATCAGGATTTTGACGCTTGAAATATTCATCGTAACTGGCTTTAGCATTCGCGCTGTCGCCCAAACGGTTGTAGGCGAGCGCTTTTATACCATATAAATTAGGATATGGGGTTGTACCGCCTTCTGCTATACATTGGTCCGCTTTTTTAATGGCATCATTGAACAATCCCTGTGCATACTTCATAGACGCCCTATAAGAACAAGCTTTGGGGTCATCATCTGAATTAACGAGCCACTTATCAAGATACTCTGCAGAACGAGTCACGTTATTATCATAGTAATAAGAAAAAAGGTTCGCATATACCGGTGCGTATGCAGGATCTTTTGCAATGGCCTCATTATAATATTTCATAAACAGGTCTTCCTGCGAATAACCCTGGGTTTGATACACTTTTCCGATACGGTATATCGCCCGCGCATAATTTGGATTAAAGGTGAGCGCTGTATTGTAAGACTGTACAGCGTTTGAGCCGTCTGCGAACTTCCGGTAGGCATCACCAAGGTTTGTCCAAACTTCAGGGTCTTTCATGCCTTTAATTTGAGTGGCCTGCCTGAGTTTTTCAATGGCGTAAGCCGCATCACCGTTCTTAGAATCAGGGTTAGCATTTGCATAACCAACTGCATTCAACACTGCTACGCTTTTACCTTTAGATAATGATATCGCGGTTTCAAACCGGTTTTTTGCATCTGCCTTCTTTCCTTCAAGTAATTCAACATGACCCATTCCTGCAATCAACAGGGCGCTGTTGGGGTTTGCAGAAAGATACTTTTGATACACTGCCTTTGCGGCCGGAATATTCTCTAATCCTATTTCAGCCTGGCCAAGCAAATAAGCGGCTTCTTCATTGCCAGGATTTGCGGCCAAAACCTTTTCAAGTTCGGCTTTTGCACTCTTAAACCTTTCATAATAAATAAACTTCTTTCCCTGGTCAACGCTTTGTGCGGAAACGTTAACAAAGGAAAAGAGAGCTACCAAAATCAACAATCCATTTTTTATACTCTTCATCTTTCTTTGTTTTTATGAGATATTAGATGCTTAAACGAAGCAAAAATATTTAAGGAAGCGTTAAAGCTTCAAATCATTTTAAATTATCTAAGGTTGATTTTTACGTCTCGGATGTCCAGTTCCATAGCGGGAGCCAGGTAAAACCTCCTGAATATTAGCTGGCCTCTTTCACTTCTTAAGAAACTTGCGAAACCCAAACCAAGGCCATTATAATTTTCACGAAGCACATAGTACAAACCACGTACCAAAGGATATTTATAAGTGCTAATGCTTTGCTGGTCGGGCTTTACATAAGGTTTGCCTTCGCAGATCTCGCAACGGATATAACATATTTTTACCTTCTCCAATTGTTGCACCTGTTCAGGAATTTCAGGATTTCCTATCCAGCTTATTCCTATCAATCCGAGTGCACTTTTATTGGCAGCCACAAAATCTATCACATCAGCTGTGGAGCTTGCAGCCTTCACATAGTTGGTATCTAGCGATCCGCCTTTCAATAAACTGTCTTTAACGAATCGATAGGTGCTTGTAGCATTTAGACCATCGAAAATCACCTGCCTGGTTGTATCTTTTCCTGTAAGGAAACCGGCAAGTTGAGTCATGGTGAATGCAGTATCATTGCTCTGGGCAGAGGCGATCACCGCTATCCCGTCGCGGGCGATCATGTTCCATGAAGGAAAATAGTTAATGCTGTCTTTAAAATATCTTTCCTCTTTCTCACTGAGCCCGCGTGTAATGATCACCATCCTCGTAGCCGAGTCGCGGATGATGTCTCTCAGGCAATCTGCTTCCGTTTTATAAGTTGCCCGAATGTTGGTTGCAGGATAAGTTTCCTTATACATTGCCAGTTGTTCTTCGATCACCGGCTTGAATGACTCATCTACACTGATATTTATTTCCCCACGCGAAGGAGAATCAGCCTGCTCGTTCTGCCCGGGCCCGCACCCTGTTAAGAGTATTGCAAAGCATACAAGAAAAAGAAAAACTCTGCTCATCATTTAAAATAGTTTTTCTTGTATCCCCTATAGATGCGAAAGGCACCGTAAAGGAGGCAGATCCCTCCAAATATTTTCATTACCGGATCATCAAATCTCGCTTCCAATCCGGTGTTGAATCTTTCAATAAAAAGTAGAAATGCTCCCATTCCAATCCATAGCAGACCCATGCCCCAATCCATGATACTTCGCATTCTCACAAAACCCCTGTTGCGGTCTGACATATTTTCCCTTTCCTTACTTTCCATATTCTTTATAAAAAGGATGAACCGGCAATTTACAATTTGTTTAAGAACCGCATTGATGAGTATATGATACATAAAGACAGAGTATTCCACAAGCAGAGCTTGATCCTTTATCTTTGTCTGCATGAAGATCCTGATGGTTTGCCTTGGAAATATTTGCAGAAGCCCGCTTGCCGAAGGAATTTTACAGCATCTCGCCCTGGAACACGATTTGGCATGGGAGGTTCATAGTGCAGGCACGTTGGGCTATCATACCGGCAATCCTCCACATCCGCTAAGCCAGAAAGTGGCAACGATGAATGGCATCGATATAAGTTGCCAGGTGGCAAGGCAATTTGTTAAGGAAGACTTTCTTAACTATGACCTGATCATTCCAATGGCCGGTGATGTTGAAAAGGATATGAAATCAATTGCGGGTGATTCTTTTGATGCAGGAAAAGTTAAGCTTTTACTGGAATGGCTGCATCCCGGCAAGAATCTCGACGTTCCTGATCCATGGTACGGTACAGAGGAAGGGTATCATGAAGTTTACGCGCTGATAAAACGCGCTTGTTTAAACCTGATTAAAGAATATAAACAATCCGCATAAAGCATGGCAAAGGTTGGGATACCTCAGGGTACGCGTGATTTTTCGGCCGCAGTGGTAAACAAAAGGCAGTTCATTCTGAATTCGATCAGATCGGTTTTTGAACTTTATGGCTTTGAGCCGCTGGAAACGCCTGCGATGGAAAATCTGGAAACTCTCATGGGTAAGTACGGGGAGGAAGGTGATAAACTGTTGTTCAAGATCCTTAATAACGGGCTGAATGATCCGAAGAATATAAGTAAAGCCAACAGCGGCTTTGAAAAGCTGATGCAGGGCAAAACTTCACCGGAGCTCACTGAAAGAGCGCTACGTTACGATCTTACAATTCCTTTTGCACGTTATGTTGCGATGAACCATGGTCAACTAACGTTTCCGTATAAACGATATCAAATGCAACCGGTGTGGCGTGCTGATCGCCCGCAAAAGGGAAGATATCGTGAGTTTACCCAGTGCGATGCAGATGTAGTGGGAAGCACATCATTATTAAATGAAGTTGAGCTGGCGATAATTTATCATAGGGTTTTTGAGAAACTCGGGCTAAAAGATTATTCATTACGAGTTAATAACAGAAAAATTCTTGCTGCCCTGGCAAGGCGTTGCAATGCTGAAGAAAAGATGACCGACATTACGGTCGCCATCGATAAACTTGATAAGATAGGACTTGACAAAGTTGTTGAAGAACTTGAACAGCGCGGGCTGCCATTCACCTCAGTGAAAACGGTTAAGTCCTTTTTGCAAATTGAAGGAAGCAATGAGGAAAAGATCGCGGTTCTGCGAAAAATGTTTACCGGCGACAATGAAGGGCTGGAAGGTGTTGATGAACTTTCTTTTATCATTGAAAGGCTTGGAGGAATTAATGTTGAAGCAGATCTCACTCTTGCCCGGGGATTAAATTATTACACCGGAACTATCTTCGAGGCCAAGGCCCCGGAGTCTGTAAAGATCGGCAGTATTGGCGGAGGAGGCAGATACGATGACCTCACAGGTTCGTTTGGCGTAGCGGGCACTCCCGGCGTTGGAATCAGCTTTGGCGTTGACAGGATATACGATGTGATGGAAGAGCTTTCACTCTTCCCTAACGATATAGGAAGAGCCATAAAAGTTCTGTTTTTCAACCTGGGAGAACAGGAAAGTATAGAGGCATTTAAATGCGTAGAACAGCTAAGGGACAATGCAATTTCCTGCGAACTGTATCATGAACCTGTAAAGCTGGACAAACAATTTAAATACGCGGAAAGAAAAGGCATCCCGCGGGTTGCAATTTTAGGTTCAAGAGAATTAGAAAATGGGAACATCGTTATCAAGGAATTATCAACCGGGAGGCAGCAGGATCTGCCCCTGACGGAAATAATTTCATACTTTCAACAACTCTAAAAATTAAACTGCCAAAAAATGAGAACCGGTACTAATTACCTCATCGCATTAATTTTCTTGTTTGCATTCGCTTCCTGCAAAAATTCGGATACGGATGCCCGTTATATCCCCAAAAACGCAGCCGTTGTATTTCATTTGAATGGGAAATCTCTCACCGAAAAACTGCCTTGGGAAGAAGTTCAAAAAAATGAGGCTTATAAGATGATCTATTCAGATTCAACTTTGAAAGACTATGTGAAGGATGTGTTTGACGACCCGAAGACAACAGGTATTGACATAGAAAATGATGTTTTCATTTTTATGGTGGCAGATTCGGCCGGAAGCTTTGGTGCAGTTCATGGCAGGCTGAAGGATGCTGAAAAGTTTTCCGCTTTTTTGAAAAACTCCGCAGAAAACACAGTGGGTAAAAGCGGTGAATTGAACACAGTACGTAACCGGGCATCAGCAGGCGCTTGGAACAAAGACCGGTTTCTGATGGTTATCGATATGCCGGATACCAAGGGAATGACTTTCCCGGGCACAGACGAAATGAGCGATGCAGCTCCTGCGATTAGCGGTCGTGACCTTTCTGCGCAGGCCGCAAAACTGTTCGCCGTAAATGAAAAAGAAAGTCTCGGCAGCGAAAGAAAATTCACCAAGCTTCTCGGCGAAAAAGGAGATATGCATGTTTGGATGAACACCTACGCGCTTTATAGCAGCAGTCCGCAATTTTCCGCTATCGCCATGATGAATTTTTCCAAGATCTATGAAGGTTCTTACTTCACAGGAACTGCAAGTTTCGAAAAAGGCCAGATAAGCGGACATTTCAGATCTTATTCCGGTAAAGAGCTTACTGAGATAATTAAAAAATATAGCGGCAAAGAAATTGACAAGAGCATGGTGAACAAACTCAATGGAGATAATCTCGCTGCCCTTTATTTCGTTCATTTCAAACCAGAAGGAATGAAGGCAATGCTTGACCTGATGGGGATGACAGGATTGGCAAATATGGGTCTTGCAATGGCAGGGATTTCAATCGATGATATTGTAAAAGGTTTTAAGGGCGATTTTCTTTTTTCACTTAGCGATATTTCAAAAGACAGCACAAGCAGCACGGGCGGAAGTTTCATTTTCGCCAGTTCCATAGGCGACAAAGCAGCCTTCAATAAAATCATGATTGCTATTGATAAGGCAATGGGTGCTTCATCTTCGGAAAGTAAAATGTTTAAAGAAACAAAAGGAGATTTGTTTGCGCTTAGCAACCGGAGATCAGGCCTTGACAACTACCTCAATGCATCTCCAAAAACCATTGAAGTTTGGAACAAGCTATCCGGAAGTGCAGTTGGCGGTTATGCGAATTTTCAATACATAATGAAAAATATACCCATCAACCGCAGCGATTCAGGCACACAGGCTTTATATAACCTCAACCTGAACATGTGGAAAGATGCTTATTTAACCGGGGGGAAATTTAAAAACGGAGCTTTCGAGCAGCAGTTTGAAATTAACCTGGTTGATAACAATGCTAACAGCCTTAAACAACTCAACGATTTTTCCAGTAAGCTGGCAGAAATTGAAAAGAAAAACAAAACGCTTTCCCAGGGTATCGAAACCCTCCAGGATGCACAGCGTGGAAAGGTTGATACAACGATAATAACGGATACCATTCAATAGCACAATGGCCGCAACTGCGGCCTTTTTTTTATGGCGATAAATCTTAAAAAGGTTTTTCCTGTATATCTGGAAGAAGAAAAAATTCATAATTCCCAGGTGTGGGAGCGTGATATTGAATTTTCAGAAGGAACCTATGTGCAAGTGACTGCTCCAAGCGGCAGCGGCAAATCATCTTTTGTTCACTTCCTTTACAACCTCCGGAATGATTATGAAGGAGAAATTTCAATAGATGGGATCAATATAAAAAGTGCAGCAGCTGAAGAAATTTCGTCTATCCGCCAACGTAAGTTGTCGATCGTTTTCCAGGATATGCGTCTCTTCCCGAATCACACGCTTTATCAAAATATACTGGTGAAGCATACCCTAATGCCTTTTCAACCTGAAGCGGAGATCAGGCAGATGGCAAAATTTCTTGGTATTGAAACCAAATTAAATCAGCCGGCCTCCAAGTGTAGCTATGGTGAGCAACAACGGGCGGCAATAATTCGTGCATTGCAGCAGCCCTTTGACTATTTGTTGCTTGACGAACCATTTAGTCACCTTGATGACGCTAATAGCGAAAAAGGCATGCAATTGATTTTAGCGGAAGCCGAAAAGAGAGATGCTGCAATAATCATGGCCGACCTTCATCCAAATAAAAACTTTCCTGCGGAGGTGAATATCCGCCTTTAGTAATGTTGTCTTTCAAAACCATAGCACCCTTTTTAATAACGGAGAAAAGATCTGCATCGCGGTTCATCACTTATGCTGGGTTGGCAACAGGCATAGTGTTATTGCTTTGCTCCGTGCAGATGTATCTAAACCTGGACGGGCTCATTAAAGAAAAGAATGTTCGCAAAGAAGGGTTCGACTATGTTTCCGTTTCAAAATTGATCACAAACGAAAACATGGGGCGCGATAACCGGTTTAGTCAGGCTGAAGTTGAAAAGCTCAGGCAGGAACCTTTTATAGAAGATGCAGCCCCGCTTATCACGAACCAGTTCAGGGCGATGATAAGTGCCGGGAACATTATTCCTTTTAGCACAGACATTTTTCTTGAATCGATCGATGAATCCTTCCTTGACACCCTTCCTCCCAATTTTTCATGGAAACCCGGCCAGAAGCATGTACCGGTGATCTTTTCTTCTGATTACCTGGAGATGTACAACATATTTGCTCCCAGCCAGGATCTGCCCCAGTTGTCTGCTGCAAGTATCAGCGCCGTGAATATCATTTTAGAATGTTCAGGGCCAGGAGGCGTTCACACCTTTTCTGCCGGCATAGTTGCATTAAGCGATAGGATAAACTCCGTGCTTGTGCCGGAATCATTCCTTTCATTTGCTAATAAGAACATCGGTTATAATACGGAATCACCCGCCGCAAGAATTTTCATAAAAACGAAGGATGCAAATGATGCGCGGTTTGTGAAGTACATGGAGGAAAAAGGCTTCAGGATCAACAAAGACAAGATGCGTTTTGGCAGAATAAAAGGAATGTTGCAGGGAGTGGTATCTGCCCTTGGTGTATTTGCGATATTAGTAGTGCTGCTGTCTTTACTGTTGTTCAGTTTTTACCTGAAACTGATGGTAGCGCGGAGTCGCGATAACCTGCACCTGCTGATGACACTGGGCTACAGCCCCCGATGGCTTGAAAAGACCGTAAGCCGCAGGTGGCTGCCTGTTTACACCGTAATAATTATTGCCGCTATAGGGATCACTTGCCTTTTTCAGTTGTTCTTCCAAAAACTTGTTGACTACCGGGAAGGGATAGCCGCACTTCCATCACCATTTACCTTTGCGTTGGCACTGATCGTTTGGTTATTGTGTATACTTGTAAACCGCCAAACGGTGAGGAAACTTCTAAGCCAGATACATTCTTAAGGCGCTTCATAGATCACCGCCGCGCCCTGACCAACACCCACACACATTGTGGCGAGACCGTATTGCGTGCCGCGCTTTTTCATTTCGTGTAAAAGAGTGGTTGAAATGCGGGCACCACTGCATCCAAGGGGATGACCGAGTGCTATAGACCCACCATTTACGTTAACGATGGAGGGATCGAAACCCAGATCCCGCATACAGGCGAGGCTTTGGGAAGCAAAGGCCTCATTTAGCTCAACGAGGCCGATGTCGCTAACGGTTAGGCCTGCACGCAATAGAGCCTTCCTGGTTGCAGGAACGGGGCCAATTCCCATTACAGACGGGTCGACTCCGGCCACAGCCATACTTTTTATTTTAGCGAGCGGGCGCAGATTGTATTTTTTAACTGCATCATCTGAGGCCAGAAGCAGGGCCGAGGCGCCATCATTGATACCGCTGCTGTTTCCGGCAGTTACTGTTCCGTTCGCGATAAACGCAGGAGAAAGTGAATTAAGTTTTTCAATGGTTGAAAGCCTGGGATGCTCATCAGTATTTACATTTATCATTTCCTTTCCGGCCGGCGCAAGCACGGGAATGATTTCTTCATCAAATTTGCCTGCCGCTTTCGCATCCTGGTATTTCTTCTGGCTGGAATAGGCAAACTGATCCTGTTCCTCACGGGAAATATTGTATTGCTTTGCAACATTTTCAGCAGTCTCGCCCATTGTGAACGGATGATATTTTTCTGAGAGTCTTTTATTTACGAACCTCCAGCCCATCGTGGTATCAAACACCTGCGGGTTGCGTTCCCAGGCTGAGGAGCTTTTCGGCATTACAAAGGGCGCGCGGCTCATGCTCTCAACGCCACATGCGATCACCAGGTTTGCATCGCCGCATGCAATTGCACGGGCTCCATCCATAATTGCCTGAAGGCCGCTTGCACAAAGCCTGTTTACTGTAGTTCCAGCGATCGTTGAAGGCAGGCCCGCAAGCAGCAGGGACATTCTGGCCACATTCCTGTTGTCTTCACCGCTTTGATTGGCAGCTCCTGCAATCACATCCTCAATATCATTTACATCAGCCGAGGGATTTCTTTTTACGAGTGCGGCAATTGTATGAGCAAGCAAATCATCAGGCCTCACTCCCGCCAATGCCCCGCCATATTTTCCTATCGGTGTGCGTACTGCATCTATTACATAAACGTGATTCATAAAAAACTTTGAAGTATCCGGGAATTTTCCGGATGCAAAATTACCTGTTAATTCCTGAAATTCCTTTCGCCGGCCCTGTGCAGTAAATTATCTTTGCAGGATGCTTAAAAAGAATATCCGTGAGCAGTCTTTGCCTGAACTAAAGGAATATTTTGAGGTTATGGGCGATAAAAAGTTCAGAGCTATGCAGGCCTATGAATGGCTATGGAAGAAAAATGCCCGGAGTTTTTCCGAAATGAGCAACCTGTCACTCGAACTACGTGAAAAGCTTGCACAGGAATTTGACCTGAAACCAATAACGGTTGACGCCACGCAACATAGCGCCGACGGAACGCTCAAGTCCCGTTTCAGAACATTCGACGGTCATTTGATGGAAGGTGTTTTAATACCTACAGAAAAAAGATTTACAGCCTGCGTATCCTCTCAAATTGGTTGCAGCCTCACCTGCAGGTTCTGCGCTACCGGCCAGATGGACCGTATCAGGAACCTGGGATTTGATGAGATATACGACCAGGTTGCTATTCTTAATGAGCAATGCGTTAACACTTACGGACAGAATCTCACCAACATCGTATATATGGGAATGGGAGAACCATTGCTGAATTATAAGAATGTGATGAAGTCGATAGATCGTATCACAGCTTCAGACAGCATGGGGATGAGCCCCCGCCGCATTACCGTTTCAACCGCCGGCGTTGCGAAAATGATCAGGCAACTTGGCGACGACCAGGTAAGGTTTAACCTTGCGCTTTCACTTCACGCTGCTGATGATAAGAAACGAAATGACATAATGCCGATCAATGAAACCAATACCATTGATCACCTTGTGGAAGCTTTGAACTATTTCTACCAAAAAACGAAGAACGACATCACTCTTGAATACATCCTGTTTAAGGATAAGAATGATTCCATCGAAGATGCTGAGAACCTTATTTCCATATACCGGAAAATTCCTACACACCTCGTAAACGTTATCGAGTACAACCCGGTGGCAGGAGTTTCCTTCATAAAGCCTGATGAGGATGCAACCCAACGGTTCACGGATCATCTCGCCCGCAACCGTGTGAATGTACGCGTAAGAAGGAGCCGTGGAAAGGATATTGACGCCGCCTGCGGACAGCTTGCAAATAAGGGCTAATGGCATTTACATTTTTATTAACAAGGAGCGTTTAAACCATGGGCATTATTTTGAGTCTATGGTATATAAAAATCAATAAAAATGAAAAAAATCATCGCACTATCATTAGTACTCGCAACTGTGGGCTTCACGGCAACGGCTCAAAATGAAAGAGCAGAACGTGCCGACACCTACAAAAAAGAACATGTTGACCGGAAACAAAAACATTTTGATGAATTGGGTTTAAATGAATCTCAAAAAACCCAGATGAAAGCGCTCAATGCAGAATTCAAACAAAAAAGGGAAGCGTTGCGCACAAGTGGCTTAAGCCAGGAACAAATGCAAGCACAGCGAAAGGCGCTTAATGACGAAAGGAAATCGAAACTAAAGGCCATTTTAACCGCTGATCAGTGGAAAAAAATGGAAGAGATCAAAAAACAAACAAAAATGCAAAAAGCAAAAATGCATGAAGGAAAGATGCATAAGAAAAGAGACGGCATGAATAAAGGCTCGAAAGGTTCCTTCAAGAAAATGCAGAAC
>JAEZDA010000100.1 GCA_023433345.1 Bacteroidota bacterium
GCACATATACGCCTGTCGGTAATAATACAAAAAGGAGGATAACCAATACCGAAAGATATTTGCCCCACACCAGTTGCCAGGATGTAAGCGGTCGCGTTTTAAGTAATTCGAATGTTCCTGATCGAAATTCTTCTGAAAATATTCGCATAGTAATGGCTGGAAGAAGAAACATCAGCACCCAGGGCGCAAGATCAAAAAAACTACTGAGCGTTGCATATCCAAATTCAAGGATACTGCTTTCTTGCAATACAAAAAGGAAGATGCCATTTACTACCAGGAAGAGAACGATGGCAATATATCCACTGAGATTGCTGAAAAATTGTGCCAGTTCCTTCTTACAAACGCTCCACATGCTTTAAAAATTGGATGCAATTTACGATTTGCCACTATATGGCAGTCCCGGGCCCAGAATGCTTGCAAAAATTTAGCAAAGGTGCAGCGAATAACAACCAAATGCTGTCAACTTACTGACCGATTTCTCAAGACTTACCTTTTTAATAAAGGTTGCAAGTAAATAAATTCATTTTCCTCCGAGGGAAATGATTGGACGTACCGAAACCAATTGCTTAAGCCCCGCTCCTTGCGGGGTTTTTTTTAAATGTATTCATTACTTTTCCTCTTCAAAATAACATATGAGAATTCTTTCTGTTCTTTTGGTGCTTTGCTTTTCAAATTCCCTTTTCAGCCAGGAGATCAGAATCTATTATTCCGCCACGCAGGCGCCTGTTGAATATCATGACGATTATTTTGCGGGTTTTCAACCTAAGCTGCTTGCTGAAGATCTGGCAAGGCTTTTATGTTGTGCCACGGGAAAAAAATATATCCCTTCCGTATACAATGGTGAAACTAAAGGCGTCTTTTTACTGATAGATTCCTTAGCACCGGCAAGTAGGAATGAAACCGGGCACGTAGCGGTAAATGGCGATAATATTTTCATTACAGCACGAAACGCTGCGGGAATTTCTTATGCGATGTACAGCTGGCTGCATGAAACCGGGTTTCGCTTCTACCTGCCCGGTGATGAATGGATGCTTACTCCTGATATAAAAGGAAACTTCAAAAACATCAGAAAGACATATAGCCCTCATTTTAAACTCCGAATGTTCAATGCAAGCGGAGGATCATTTGCTGTAGCGGGGCTGGACGACAAGGCGATCGTGAAGAAAGAATGGAACACATGGTACCGCCGCAATCGTATGGGTTCGGATTATTTAAGAATCGATGGACATAAAGGTGAGCTTTTTAATATTGTTCATCGGAAAGAGCTCGAGGCAGATCCTTCCATCCTTGCACCGGTTGATGGAAAAAGAAAATTTGATGTTAATGCCAAACTTGATCCCACGAACCCGCACGGCGTAAATATGTTCACTTCCTGGCTTTTAACAGAGTATAAAAAAAGCATCACCTCCACTCCTTCCTTTCTTCCATTTAAAAAATACCAGTCTGCCGATCTTGGAGATGGCCTGAATTACTGCCATACGCCGGAATGCGAAGACAAATTTCCTTCAGTTTCTGACCAGGCTTTTTTTATAGTGAACGAAGCCGCACGAAAGCTAAAGGATGAAAACAAGAACGCTGGAGTAAGCACACTTGCCTATACGGAACGCACGGATACACCGGGTTTTAAAATTGAAGATAATGTGCATGTAATGATTACTCCCACAGCGTTTCAACAGGTAAGCATCCCTACTGAATTAATGCACCGCTGGTCAACAAAACACGGAACGATAAGCCAGTATGATTTCTTAAACATTGGAGTGTGGAATTACGATCACCCGTTTTTTAACCTTAGCCAGTATCATTCTTACATGGAGTATTTGAAATCTCTGAACATTGAAGGAATGTGTTTCGAAACCTCTCTTTCCTCAATGGCTTCAGGCCTTCAGCAATACTTATTGATGAAGTACCTGGCAGAACCTTTTCAAGATATTGATGTAGAATTTTCAAATTGGTGCAATGATCTTTTTGGAAAAGCAAGTGAGCCTGTAAAAGAAATTTTACGAAAATGGTATTTTTCTGATGCTCACCTGAAAACCAGTTTAGAAAAAAATTCATTTTATCCTGATGAACTTGCTGAATTTATTCATCTTCTAAGAAAGGCAGAAAACACCAAAGGATTAAGTATGGTGGAAAAAGATAGGATTCATTTATTAAAGGCCTACCTCGTTTATCTCTGCGCCTTTTATGAATTGCATAACGAGCAAGGAATTTCAGATGAAACATTAGCAAGGAAAACAAAAGCTGACCATCTTTTAAATTATACATGGAGCCTTTACGACACCAAAATATTCCACAATACGCAACTAAACGACCTGCTAAGAAAACTTGCCAGCGATAAGAACCTTTGGGACTTCAGGAAGGGAACAACCATCGCCAAAATACGGCCGTTATCCCCAGCGCAGAGTGAACAATCATTCTCCGGTTATGAAGCCAAGTATAAAAGTTTCTATGTTCCACCTGTTCACTTTGGAACCGAGGAAATGAAGATGCTTCTGCCTTTTTCGGCAGACAGTATCAAGATCGAAACCGTTGACGAGAATTCATTCAACAGTTATTCCTATCCTCTGAAAGTTTACGCAGATAAGCCCGGAAAAATCCGGATAAAATACAAAACCGGCAAAAGTGAAGCAGAGCATTCTGCTTCCTCACCAATTAGTATGGTGGCGCTGGAAGAAAATGGGGGAAAACTTCTCGAACAAAAATTTGCATATGATAAGGAACCACAGGGTTCTTTAGAGTTCGAATTGCCTTATGCAGGGAATTACACTTTGCAACTCGTGCAGTTTCACTCCACTCCTGTAAGCTGGATGATCTTTCCACAGGGTCACCTGCTTTATGTAGAAAAGAAAAGCCTGATTCATCACGCGATTAAACTTATAACAGACAAGAAGGAAGGATACCAGAATTACCAGATCGGAGTTTGGAATAACAATTCCCACTTCAGGTTTCAACCCGTCTTTAACGGAGTAAGAAATACTGTTTCATTTTTTACTGCAGATGAAAAACCCGTTAATACCTACTTCGACCAAAAAACCAAAAGTTATATTGTTCAGCCGCAGGCTTCGCGCCTCCCTTTCTCTTTTTACCGAAATGAAATTTTTCGATGGCCGGCCGTTTTACAAAACATCCCGCCCTATTTCTTTTTTCTGAAGAGTGCGTCGAATTAAATGGATTCAGGGTATCTTTAAAAGGTTAATTCACGCCAATGAAAAACATTTTGATTGCCTTAATTTTTTTTGGCATCGCTTCCTGCAATGCAGTGAACAAAAAAGAAGATCCGCAAACCACGGAAGCAGATTCCCTTAAAGCGCAAACATCCGATACCGCTTCACTTCCCACATCGAAACCCGCTCAAATTCAAGGCTCCACTGTTGATTCAACTGAATACAGGAGCCTTAAATTGAAAATTGCTAACGGTGATTCCTCAGGTAGATGGCCGGTGACAGATCCGGTTCCGCTGCAGGGTGCGATCTTTCCCAAACATCGGGTGATAGCATACTACGGAAATCTCTACTCAAAACAGATGGGCATCCTTGGAGAACTTCCGAAAGATTCTATGTTTAAAAGGCTGAAAGAAGAAGTGGATCGTTGGCAGAAATCTGATGAAACATTCAAAGTGATACCTGCACTTCATTACATCGCGGTAACTGCGCAGGCAGGCGGAACAAAGAAACGGCTTCGCATGCCTTTCCACCAGATCGATACCATTTTAAAATGGTCTGATGAAATTGATGCGCTTACTTTTTTAGACATACAGGTTGGATGGAGCACTTTACAAGAGGAAGTTCCCGCATTGGAAAAATATCTATCCATGCCGAATGTTCATTTCGGAATCGATCCTGAATTTTCCATGAAATACGGGGACGTGCCGGGGAAAAAGATCGGGACGTTTAACGCGGATGACATCAACTTTGTTATCAATTACCTCTCCGGTCTTGTTAAGAAACATAATCTTCCTCCAAAAATTCTGGTGATACATAGGTTTACATCAGATATGGTAACGGGATACAAGAACATTAAACTCACACCTGAAGTTCAGGTGGTGATAGATATGGACGGATGGGGCAACAAAGACCTGAAGCGAGCAACATGGCAGCGAAATATATTCCCGGAGCCCGTTCAATTCACGGGGTTCAAAATCTTTTACAAGAACGATCTTAAAAATAAATCCCAGGGCTTGTATACACCCGAAGAACTGAACAAATTTGTGCCAATGCCGGTGTACATACAGTATCAATAAAGCATCAGGCTCCTTTCACCGCTTTCAAAGAATAAACCATAGGTATGTAATTTTTCATATGGCTTATTCTGAACTTTCCAGGTTCAGCCTCGATGGTATTTCTGAAACAGTTATAAGGAGAGTAATCATATTCCTGGAAAGATGTGACAGCAATATTGCTTTTGAAAAGGCTGGAAAGCACTTCGGCTATGCTATGGTTCCATGTTATGGTTGTAAGTTCAAGATCTGCTTCCCTGTCTGCGTATGTTCCTGACTCATTCTCTACAATCGGTTCATCCTTGAAATATCTGTAGGCCACTTCTTTGAAATTGTTGTCGAACATCCAAACCACCGGATGGAATTCAGCAAACACAAGTATGCCACCGGGTTTTAAAAAGTGTGAAATTATCTTCGCCCATTTATCGAGATCAGGCAGCCAGCCGATAACCCCATAACTGGTGAAAACGATATCAAAATGCTCATTCAAATGATCAGGGAGATCGTACACATCACAACAGATAAAATTTGCAGATACACCGGCTTTTTCAGCAAGGTTCTTTGCGGCCAGAATTGCTTCATCAGAAAGATCAACACCTGTAACTCGCGCCCCGAGGCGGGCGAGTGAAATTGTGTCCTGCCCGAAATGACACTGGAGATGAAGAATTATTTTGCCGTTCACATCTCCTAATAAATCCGTTTCAATTTCATTAAGCGAAGATTTCCCTTCGAGAAAAGTATTCACGTCATAAAACGCCGATTCAAGATGCGCAGCCGTTCTGTTATTCCACGACTGCCTGTTCACATTAATGTATTCTTCAGCATCCTTCATAATAAAAAATTGTTACGGGGTTTAATATCTCTTTAACATTTTGACCGGGTACAAATTTAGCACAGGCTGCGGGTTTTAATTATATTTAGCTGCATGAGACACATACTACTTGCAACGTTATGCATCCTTTCAATTGAAGTCATGGGGCAGAATGAATGGCGCATTGTTTCAGATTTCAAGCCCGATACTTCAACCGCACATTTTGATTTTGGAGAGGGCAGGCGGATGTCAATACAGGCAGATAGTTGGGATCAACTCGATTCTCTCCCCGCAATCGCTCCGGCACTTGCAGAGATGGCAAAGAACCTGTTATCTCTATGGGATACAATTTATGAACGCTTCAAAAAGTATAAGGTTACCTTTCCCACAGCAAACAACCTTAAGATCTTCTATATCCAGGATTTTGAAACGGAAAATTCATTTTTCAGATCAGACAGTGCCGGGAAAATTTCAAGATACAAGGCATGTTGCGATACGGTAAAATTTTATTATTTCACTGGCGACGGATACTCGCCAAAGCTGCGCAGGTTCATAAAACCGGTCACCGTAACTTTTGTATTCCGTGAATTCAATAACCCTCGCGAGCTTACCACGCTTCCGGTTGATGAGTCAATAAATAGCCTGAAACAAA
>JAEZDA010000027.1 GCA_023433345.1 Bacteroidota bacterium
CATCGGCACCTATGAGGTGTTTTTCGGCGACTATAAAAAGATGTTCGAAGCCCCTGATGCGTTCAATAAGGTATCTGCTGAAGATATTCAGCGTGTAGCCGGAAAATACTTCAAAAAGCCCAACAGAACAGTTGCTGTTTTAAAGGCTGATGTTGGACAATGATCAATCAAAATTCCTTAAAATTATCAATCATAAATATGTTTCGTTTATCCCTAATCGTTATATCCATCTTCGTTTGTTCAACAGGGTTTGCCCAGGGTTTCAAACTCCCTGCTTATTCAAGTTTCAAATTAAAGAATGGCCTGCAGGTTTATCTCATGGAGGCGCATGAGGTGCCGGTTATAAGTGTGTCGGTTGTTCTGCCGGCCGGGGCGGTCTATGATAATGAGCTAAGCGGACTTGCATCTTTTACATCACGGGGCATCATGTTTGGTTCCGGCAAATATTCCAAGAACCTGCTGGATGAAACTCTCGACTTCATGGGAGCCAGCGTGAATACGTCTGCCGCAAAGGAATACGCTTCCCTTGATGCCAGGTTCGCAGCGAAAGACCAGGTGAAAATGCTGGATATCATCAAAGAACTTCTGACCAATGCAACATTCGACACAGCTGAATTCTCAAAGGAGAAAAGCCGGTCTGTTGTTAACCTTGAACAAATGAAGGAGAGTCCGCGAAGCATGATACGACCCTATTTTGAAAAATTCCTGTACGGGTCTCATCCTTATGGCTCTGTGGTGGCCGGCACAGTGCCTTCGGTTGCAAAACTTGACGCATCACACCTTAAACGTTTTTATAATGAAAATTACCGGCCCGATGGCGCAGCAATTGCCATCGTCGGAGATTTCCAATCTGCGAAGATGAAAAAGCAGGTAACTTCTTTGCTTCAAAACTGGAAGCCGGCCGTGCCAGTTAAAGCAAAAACAACTCTTCCCCAGGTAAGCTTTGCAAAGACAGGCCGGGTTTTGCTGATAAATAAAGATGATGCAAGAGAAACCACCTTCTATATCGGTTCGGCAGGCGTCAGCAGAAATAATTCAGATATGGTGGCGATACAGGTATTGAACACCTATTTCGGTGGAAGATTCACTTCCCTGCTGAATGATGAATTGCGTGTGAATACGGGTTTAACTTATGGAGCGAATAGTTCTTTTTCTTCTTTGAAAAATTCAGGTGTTTTTGCCATAAGCACTTTTACGGCGAATAAAACCACGGAGGCAGCGATGGATAAGGCTCTGGCGGTTGTGTCGCAATTCCAGAAAGGTATTGATGAAGAAAACCTGGCCTCCGCAAAAAACTATGTGAAGGGACAGTTTCCTCCTCGTTATGAAACCAGCAGCCAACTGGCTTCATTGCTCACCGAAATGTTCTGGTACAACATCCCGGATTCTTATATAAATGACTTTGAGAAAAATGTAGACGGACTAACGGTAACGCGTGCGAACCAATTAATATCGAAATACTTTCCAAAAGATAATTTTCAATTTGTGGTGATTGGAAAATCATCAGAGATTAAAGACATCCTGAAAAAGTATGGCCCTGTTACAGAGCGCGACATTAAAGGCGAAGTTGAGTAGGCATCTATTGCTTGCCTTTACTTTCCATTTTAAGCAGTATTTTTTTTACATCCTCTTCGGTGCTTCTCAATTTATCCTGGCAAAATTCCAGCAGTTGAGAAGCCCTTTTTATTTTATCAGACAGTTCATCGATAGAAATGTCATCATTTTCCAGGTCTGCAGCTAACTGCTGCAATTCGGCCAAAGCATCACTATAAGTCAGTTTCTCCATATTTTAAATTTACGCCTGTTATTGTTGAATCGATCTCGGCATTGTAGAATCGCGTTTGAATTTTATCATTTTTATCCAGCAAAGCAGGATCCTTTACAAGCTTTCCGTTTCTGTATACCAGGGCAAACCCACGCTTTAAAATTTTCTCCGGCCCCATCATTTTTATTCCATGACCAATTAGTTTCAATTCCTCCCTTTGATTTTGAAAAGATGTTTTAACCAGGTTCGTCAATGCCACCTGAAGGGTCTGGAGGTCAGAGGAGTTTCGGCTTATGCCCGATTTAGCCCTGTTCGCAATTTCATTCTTCAACAGCATCAAGTTCTGGCGATGTAAAAAGGATGTTTCCTGAACTGCGGAATGCAGGGCTGACCGGGCCCGGAAGAGCTGTTCTTTTTCCCTGTTAATGAGCACCGGTGTGAAAGTGGTAATGTGTTTCCATAGAAGCGTGATGGAATCTTCAAAGCCTTTGTTGTGATCAATTATAAAAGCAGCTGCTTTTGTAGGTGTTTTCAAAGCTTTCCATGCCATCATGTCTGCTATGGATTCGTTTCTCGTATGTCCTATCCCGGTAATAACAGGAATGGGGAAGCGTGCTATTGCACGGCTCAGCATGTAGGAATCGAAAGCCATCAGGTCAGTATCTGCTCCTCCTCCCCTCACTACCACAACAACGTCGTATTTTATTTCAAGAGTAAGTATCTCGATAAGTTTCTCAGTCATTCTTAAATCGGCATCTGTTCCCTGCACAGCAGCCGGATATCTGTCTATTTGAAATTTATATTCGAATAAATTGTGTTCCAGCTCATGAATGAAATCTCTGAATCCATCTGTGCCGGGAGAACCAATTAAAGCAATACGTTGAATAACGGTTGGGCGTACCCGAAGTTTGTTAAAGGAACTAAACTCTCCGTCAATCATCGTTACGAAGCCCGGATTTTCGTTCAGAAGCCTGTTTAGCGTGAGCTGCCTTTCCATTGCCAGCTTCCCGAGTGTGAAACGGGGGTCGAGGTCTAGGATGTTTAGTTTTAATCCATAGGCGATATGGTATTCCACCTTCACTTGCAGCAGGTACTGAAGGCCGTTGTCGAAGCGCTGACCCGTCACTTTTTCAAAATTTCTTACCCGGTTTACGCCGGTGCTCCAAACTGTTGCTGAAATTGAAGTGACCAAACTATTTGAGAGTGGAGACTTTTCAACCAAATTCAAAAAGTAATAATTTTTACCGGCGTAATATTTAAGGCCTGACACTTCGGCGACAACCCAAAAAGTTTTCCCGGTAAAATTATGGCTGATCACCCCTTCGATATGGCGCGTAAGGTCAGATAAAGAGATATGTGAAGCAGGCGGGTTGATAGCTTGTTTTTGTAAAATTATGAAACGGCCGGAACCGGAAAAATATGAGCCTCAGGCTGGCCCAAAGAAACGGAATTCGCCCGGGGATATGGGTATAATTTTTGGTAACAATGGGTTTAAAAATCACATCATTGGAAGAAAGAAAATCCTCCATTTATCCTCTCTTCTGGAATAACATTATCTTAATAAACTATTTTTACAAAAATTACCGCCATGGCAGCCAAATTATTTCGCCTCAGTGTGCTTATTCTCGTTGGATTCTTTTTCGCTTCATGCCAGAAAGAGTTTGAGATCGACGGCCTTACTCCTCCACCTGTTACAGGTCCCGCCGTATTTAGCTGGGAAGGCGCTCCGGGTGTGTGCGCAACTGCCATAGTTGGCGGAGTGTATGCGGCAGGAACAACTTTGGATAGTTCAAACAAAGTGACGATAGTGGTGAATGTAACTACGGCCGGCAGCTATTCCATTACAACTGATACCAATAACGGGATCCGGTTTTCATCTTCTGGTGTATTTACTGCTACGGGTCCGCAGTCAATTATACTCTATGGAAGCGGAACGCCCTCAGCGGCGGTGGCGGCAATATTTTCCGGTGGACCAAATGCATGTTCATTTACAATAAATACGGGCGCGCCTCTTCCCCCGGCTGTTTATACGTGGACGGGTGCTCCTGGCGCATGTACAACCGCCACCGTTGAAGGCACATATGCGGTTGGCACAGCCTTGAATAGTTCCAACAAAGTAACCATCGCTGTTGATGTAACTACTTCGGGAACGTGGAGTGCAACAACAAATACAGATAACGGCATACAGTTTTCGGGATCAGGCGTTTTTTCGGGAACCGGTGCGCAAACGATCGTATTGCAGGGTTCGGGAACACCCGTTGCTGCTGTAACGAGCACATTATCTCCCGGAGCTACAGCATGCTCCTTTAATGTTACTGCTACAGCAGCCCTTCCTCCGGCAACCTATACATGGAACGGCGGCACCGGCCCATGCACAAACGCAAATGTGAGCGGCACATATACTGTTGGCACCGCGCTGGACAATTCAAATTTTGTTACCATAGAGGTGAACGTTACAGTGCCCGGATCATGGTCGGCTACAACTATATTATCTAACGGTATACAGTTTTCGGGTTCTGGTATTTTTACCGCCACGGGCAACCAAACTGTTACTCTGCAGGGCTCAGGAACTCCGGTTGCTGCGATGGTCGTGCCATTTGCTGCCGGCGTATCTGCATGCTCATTCAACGTAACATCTGTGGCGGCGCCGCCAACCGGCGATTTTCTCCGCGCAACTATTGATGGTGTATTAAGAGAATTCAGTTTGAGTGCTTTCGCAGAATGGAATAATGACACTTTATCTCTTGGCGGAATGGTTCCGGGTTCAGTGTTTGAAGTTTTCGCTATAGATATCATCGGTTCTGCATCGTTGGTCACCGGCGTTTACGAGGAAGAAGATCCCACAAGTGGAGCACCTGTTTATGTTGAAGCCGGTTACACTACGGATGCGCTTGATATTTGGTATGTAGACGTAAATGCGCCGACGCCTCGAACTGATCCTTTCACTGTTGTGATAACGAACATCACCCCAACGCGTGTTGAAGGGACTTTTTTTGGCGGGCTGTGGAATTCCACGGGAGGGACAACACAGTTGCAGGTGAGAAACGGCGAATTCAGTTTGCCAATACAGTAAACGTCAATAGCTGTTAGAAGTGATTGACATTATTAAGTACTCTTCAGCTAATCCGCGCGATCTTTTCTCAAATCAAAGGGAAGGAGACAGCAACCTCGCGATCTTTTCCGGCATCTTTTTCATAAAGGGACGCCTTAGCCATTGTTGCGCATCTATCTTTTGCGCAAACTGAAGATCTTTAAAAAACTCACGCCTCATTTTCTCAGAGAACTCATCGTCGTAAACAATTGCATTCACTTCAAAATTGAGTTCAAAACTGCGAATGTCCATATTAGCAGTGCCTACGATAGACAGTTTTCCATCTGCTACAAGTGATTTTGCGTGAACAAATCCTTTCTGGTAGAGATAGATTTCAACACCCGCTAACAGCAGATCGTGATAGTAAGCTTGCGCTGCGTAGTTTACAAGCCTGGAATCGCTTTTCCCCGGCACGAGCAGTTTAACTTTCAGGCCGCTTAACGCCGCGATCCGCATGGCATGCACAACGCTCTCACCCGGAATGAAATAAGGCGTGGTGATCAACAATTCTTCCTTCGCAAGATATATCGCCTGCAAAATTGAGAATAAAATTGAGGGCTGCGCAGAATCGGGTCCACTTCCTACAACCTGCACATAGGTTGGTTTCAAAGATTTGTTTACCGAACCAAAATGCAGTGCTTCCGGTTTAAGAGAATTTGGGCAGCAAAAATTCCAGTCTGTAATAAATAAGTATTGGAGATAGTAAACACCAGTTCCTACGATCTTCAAATGCGTATCGCGCCAGAAAACTTTGTGCTTGCCATTGTTGTTGTAACGGTCACTTATATTAATGCCTCCCACATAACCGATGCTTCCATCTATCACCACGATCTTGCGGTGATTGCGATAATTCAGCCGGTTAGCTAAAAGATAGAAGTGCACTTTATGAAAAGGGTTCACTTCTATGCCTGCATCGCGCATTCGCTTTTCAAGTTTTTTCTTTATTGTCGGGCTGCCAAAATCGTCATATATAAACTTCACCTTCACACCCTCAAGAGATTTTTTTATAAGCAATTCTATAACCTTTGATCCTATATCATCCTGCTCGAAGATGTAATATTCTATGTGAATGTGGTCTTTTGCCGATTCAATATCAGCAAGCAATTCAGGGAACTTTTCTTCACCGTTCACAAGTAGTTTAACTTCATTGTGCCGTGTCAGGGGAGTTTGCAGGTCGCGAATGAGCATTGTGGCCAGTTCTCCCATCCCTCCTTGCTGTACGTCTATTTTCTTCAGCATGGAATCATTGTAATGCTGAATGCTTTCTGTTACGCTTGCAAGAAGAATTTCATCCTGCGTCATCTTCCTGTTGTACAACTTCTTTTTCCAATAATTAACTCCAAATGCGAGATAAAATAATATTCCTCCTACTGGAACAAAAAAAACCAACAGCAGGTAAGCCATGGTTTTTGTCGGGCTCAGGGTTTCGTACAAGATCCTGAGCATTACCAGCACCAGTACGATGCCGTATAAAATAAAGGCGATTGTTTGCCAATTCATAAAAAGTAAGATAATAAGAAATGCTGAACAGTGTTCGCGTATGATGAATACAATAAAGCCAGTCGGGAAGCTTTATTCCAAATGGCTTCCTGCAAACAATTGAAGCCGTGGAGTTAAACACTAATTCATCATTAATACATTCACGCTCCTCTGGAGTATGTTGAAGGCAATTTCGGCCATAAGATTTTCCTTATCCAACGTTGGATTCACCTCCGTGATCTCGAAACAACACACCTTCCTGTTCTGCATGAATTTACTGATAAGGTCTTCAGCCTCGCGTTCGCGCAAGCCGTTGCTCACCGGGGTTCCCGTGCCTTTTGATATTGCAGAGTCGAGGCTGTCCACATCGAAGCTCACATAAATGTCTGTGCAGTCACTTAAGTATCTCAGAACTTTCCTGCTTACGTTTTCCGCCCCGTTCCTCCGCACTTCACTCGTGGGTATCACCTTCATTCCGTATTTTTCAATCAGGTTCTTTTCTTCTTTTTCAAAGTCGCGCAATGAGATGAATACAATATCCTCCGGCAACACCTTTTGTTTTATGCCGCCGATGGTTTTGAGTTGATTCCAGATCTTTTCAGTTTTTTCATCTAATGAATGCACCTTACTGTCCTGATTGTCCTCTGCTATTGCTGTTGCGAGCGGCATGCCGTGCATGTTTCCGGAGGGTGTAGTATAAGGAGTGTGAAGGTCTGCATGTGCATCGATCCAAATCACTCCAAGCTTCGATTTTGGCTTTGCCATTTTAATTCCAGCGATCGTTCCGCCGGCATTGCTATGATCTCCGCTCAATATTACAGGGAAGAAATTGTTTTTAATGCTTTCACTAACGGCCTTGCTTATACGCTCATACATGCTGAGCACGCCGTGGATCCTCTTGGCATAGGGTGAATGTATCTGTTCAAATAGAAGCTGATTTTCCACCTGTATTTTTTCTGATGGAAAGTGCACGAAAAAATTGCTCATAAAGTCAAGCGCAGCAATTTTAATGGCATCAATGCCGAGGCTCGCACCACGTGTTCCGGCTCCGATTTCTGAGGGAACTTCTATCAGCTTAATATTTTTCATCTTGCGAAAGTAAGTTCATTTTTTTTAATCTTTTTTTGGGGGTACGCCCATCATTTCGCTCCGCAACAGCATCCTGTCCGGCTTTTCGCTGCAAGTCCTCCCGCGGCCTACCGCGGTTGCGGGCTATCCGCTGCAATCCGGCGTAGGTTGATGCACACAATAAAAAACCGGGATCGCTCCCGGCTTTGTAATAACCACACAAAAAACAAGCACAATAAATAACAATCCGATATTTCTTTTAACGGACAATTCCGCCGAATGTTGCGGGTTTAAAAAGGCATTTCTTTCTTTTTTCGAAGGCTGCTTAGCGAAGGATCCATTTCAATGGCCTTGTCGCACATCTGTTGCCCGCGGTCCTTATCTCCTTTCTTCTGAAAGTTCAATCCCGCCTGGTACAGGGCTTTTCCGTTGTTTGGATTTTTTTCCAGCATCTTCTGGCAGTATTCGAGAGATTTATCGAATTTTTTTTGTTGATATAAAATTTCAGCAAGCCCCATCAGTAGATCTGTATTGCCAGGCTTCTTGCTTAACACCTCGAGCAAAAGAGCTTCTCCCCTGTCCGTATCGCCCGCGTAAAGTGCTGCAAAGCCGAAATTTTCTTTAAAGTCGTTCGATTGCACATAGCCTGCCACGGCGGCCTTGTCGAACATGATCACGGCAAATTTGTATTGCGCCTGGTTATAATAGATCAATCCAAGTTCATACATCCACAAACTCTTTGTAGGATCTATAAGAACGGCCTTTTCATAAAATGGAATCGCTTTGTTATACTCTTCCATGTCTAAATAGTTTCGACCCAATGTGTAGGCAACCTGGGCATCATTTCCATCGGCCTCAAAAGCTTTCTTAAGTTCCTTTTCAGCTTCAGGGAAGTTTTCGAGCTGGTACTGGCTTAAACCTATTATTCTGCTTGAATTGTTGCAGGTTTTGCACTTTTTAGCCATCTCTATTGCCTTGTCATACTGGCGAAAATTGAAATAGAGATCAGTTAGTTGTTCGATAGCCTCGGTATTCTTCGGATCCAGCTCATTAACCTTTTTGAAACTTTCCATTGCATTATGCAACTTGCGCATTTCAAGGTATGCGTAACCGTTATGCATCATCGCATCGATGTTGCCCGGCTTAAAAGAAAGAGATTTTTCAAAACTTCGGGAAGCAAGAAGGTATCTTTTGGCTTCCATTTCCTGTTTGCCAATTTGGAAATAATGCGCAGAACTGTCATTGGCCTGTGCATAGGAGCACATGGAAAGGCATAACAATAGTATCAGTGGTAGGTTTTTCATGGCGGCGAGTCAACAAAGAATATTCCATTAACGGAATATCAAAGCTGATAACGCCGGAACATCCACTTTTATTTTACACATCCTGATTTTTTTATCTGTAACCTGCACCTCCACTGTTTGATTCAAAAACTCGCCCGTTCCCCAGTACTTTTTATCGTTGGTATTCAATACTTCCGTCCAGCTTAATTTACCTTTAACATTATATTCTTCTCCCTGGTAAGCACTCACTGATACATTCAGCAAAACTAGAATGTCATCTTCGCGTTTTTTCGCTTTTCGTTTAAACATTAACAGGCCCTTGTCTCTCCTGCTGATATCAATCCATTCAAAACCCTTTTTTTCAAATTGCAACACATGAAGTGCAGGGTTTTCCCGGCAGATTATGTTCAGATCGCGCACACAATTTTGCAAAAAGTTATGGCTGTCATATTGCAACAAGTTCCAATCCAGTTCGCTCTGTTCGTTCCACTCAGTGGTTTGGCCGAATTCATTTCCCATGAACAGCAGTTTGGCGCCGGGATGCATCCACATATAGGCATAGAGCAATCTCAGGTTCGCAAACTTTTCAAATTCATTTCCCGGCATTTTATAAAGCATCGGGCTTTTACCGTGTACAACTTCATCATGACTGAAAGGCAGCATAAAATGCTCATCAAAGAAATACATTATACTAAAGGTGAGTTTATCCTGAGCCCTGAGCCTTTCTTCTGATTCCATTTTAAAATAGTTCAGTGTATCATGCATCCATCCCATCATCCACTTCATTCCAAAACCATAACCACCTTCACTTACAGGATGAGTAATTAGCGGCCAGTCTGAGGATTCTTCTGCAATAGTTTGTACATCGGGAAATTCTTCATTTACCATTGTATTCAGACTTTTCACAAATTCGATCGCTTCAAGATTCTCATTTCCCCCATGTTCATTCGGAACCCACTCACCTTCTTTCCTCGAGAAGTCCAGCCGGATGATACTGTTCACTGCATCCACCCTGAGCCCGTCAGCATGAAATTGTTTCAGCCAGAAATGTGCGCTGCTTAAAAGGAAGGATCGAACTTCGCCACGCCTGTAATTGAAGATATAGCTGTTCCAGTCAGGATGATAACCCTTACGCATATCTGCATATTCAAAAGTGTGGGCACCATCGAACATGAAAAGACCGTGGGCATCTCCGGGGAAGTGGGAAGGCACCCAATCCAATATCACTCCTATCCCTTCCGCATGAAAGGCATTGATAAGCATTTTTAATTCATCAGGGTTTCCAAAGCGCGAGGTCGGAGCGAAATATCCTGTCACCTGGTATCCCCAGCTTCCGTCTAAAGGATGCTCCATAACAGGCAACAATTCCACATGAGTAAAGCCCATTCCTTTTACATACGGAATCAGTTTTTCGGCGATCATTGCGTAAGAATTGAAGCTGCCTTCTTTTTTTTCAGGCCTTATCCAACTGCCGGGATGCACCTCATATACGAGAAAGGGTGAAGAGGGGTTGTTGTGCTGATGTCTTTCCTTCATCCATGAAGCGTCCTCGAATTCGTAGTTTCCCACCCACGTTATTGAAGCCGTTCCGGGCCTTAATTCAGCGTAACGTGCAAACGGATCTGCCTTTTCCTGCACGCTCTCATCGTTTCCTACAATATGGAATTTATACAGCATCCCTTCCGTTATTCGCGGAAGGAAGCCTTCCCAGATGCCTGATTTATCAAGCCTTACAAAAAGAGAATGAAGCCCGGGTTTCCAACCGTTAAAGTCGCCAATAACGGAGACTGCTTTGGCATGGGGAGCCCACACGGAGAAATAGAAACCAACGGTACCGGATAAACGAAGGTGATGCGCCCCGAACTTGTCATAAGCATTGAAGAGTGTTCCTTCTCTGAATTTTTCAACCTCAGTTGGCGAGAAAAAAGAATAATTCCATACGAGGCCGGAAGTATCAATAAAGTGGTCGTCTTCGTATGCCATGCTCTATTAGTTGCTGCGGTGGAACAATGTACTGCTGTTCTCAGAGAGTAAAGCCGTCTTCAATCACTGCTCCTTTTTTCACAACCACGATCCCGTCTTTAATGGTGAATAATCCATGATCCCTGTCTTCAAGATGACGTCCTCCTGTGATGCTAACGTTATCGCCTATCCGACAATCTTTATCAACGATCACATTGGTAAGGTGGCAGTTCTCTCCTATCCCAACCTTAGGAAGACCTTTGGAATAATCGTATGCTATTTCAGCGAGGGTTTCATAAAAGTCATTGCCCATTATATAGCAACTTGTAATTGTACTTCCACTCCCAATTCTGCTGCGAATTCCGATCACGGAATTTTTTATGGCTGCGGCATGAATGATAGAGCCTTCAGCTACAATGGCCTGTTCAATCATTGTGCCGCTGATCTTGGCAGGTGGCAGCATCCGCGCTCTTGTATAAACCATGCGCTGGTTGTCGAAAAGATTGAATGGCGGAATATCCATGGTTAATGCGAGGTTCGCTTCGAAGTAGGAATAGATGTTTCCAATGTCTTCCCAATAACCTTCATATTGGTAAGAATTTACTTTGTAGGAATTAATAACAGAAGGAATTATTTCTTTCCCGAAATCTGTAGCATTCGCCATATCGGTTTTCAGCAACCTGAACAGAACGTCGCGGTTGAAGATATAAATTCCCATTGAGGCAAGGTAATGTCGCCCTTGTTGTTGCATTTCAGGGCCGGTATCACTCACCCAGTCAGGAAGCATTTCTGCAGGCGGTTTTTCCGTAAAGGATGTGATCTTGTTATTCTCACCCGTTTTCAGGATCCCAAAACTTGAAGCTTCGCGATCACCTACAGGAATTGTTGCAATTGTAATGTCGGAGCCGGCAGCAGCGTGTTGGTCGATCATTTGAGCGAAGTCCATTTGATATAATTGATCTCCGCTCAGAATAAGCAAATATTCAAACTCATTATTTTGTATGTGCTTGAGAGATTGCCTAACCGCATCGGCAGTTCCCTGGAACCAACCAAGACCTTCGGGGGTCTGTTCCGCTGCAAGAATATCTACAAAGCCGGTGCTGAAGCCGCTGAATTGGTAAGTGTTTTTGATGTGCTTGTTAAGCGAGGCCGAATTGTATTGTGTGAGCACGAACATCCGGCTGATATTACTGTTGATGCAATTGGATATCGGTATGTCCACCAACCTGTACTTTCCGGCGATCGGCACGGCCGGTTTGCTCCGTGTTGCGGTAAGAGGATAAAGCCGTGTACCTGCACCACCTCCGAGAATTACTGCCACTACCTGTCCGCTTTGCATAATTTATTTATTATAGAGTTCGATATATTTTTGCGCGCTGGCTTCCCAACTCCAGTTGAGGCCCATCACTTTCTTCCTCAATTCCTGCAATTTACCTTTGTTTCCATACAATATCAAAGCCCGGTTGATGGATGAGACAATATCGTCTACGCTTGCCTGTTGGAATGTTATTCCATATCCTCCGGGGTCTTCATAGTCCGGTACAGTGTCTTTAAGTCCGCCCGTTTTCCTTACCACCGGTATCGTTCCATAGCGCATTGCATACATTTGGTTCAGTCCGCATGGTTCCACCCTGCTGGGCATCAAAATAAAATCGGCGCCGGCATACATCTGGTGGCTTAACGTTTCATTGTAACCTATCTGTGAATTGTAATATCCCACATATTTTTTATTCAGTCCCTCAAGTGCAGCCTCGGTTTCTTTTTCGCCACTCCCTAACAGTAAAAAATTGATGCCGACATTGGGAATGGTAAATACTTTTGAAATGGCGGGCGCAAGAAGATCTGCTGCTTTCTCCGCAACAAGCCTGCCGATAAAAACAAAAAGAGGGAGAGCGGGGTCAAGATTGAATTCATCGCACAACCTTTTTTTGTTCAGGCTTTTTCCCTCCTTTACATCTTTAGCAGAGTAGTTGTCAAGAATTAAGGTGTCTTTTTTAGGATCCCAAACCGAATAATCTATACCGTTTAAGATGCCGCTGCATTTGGCAGACTCAGCCAAAAAGAGTGAACGAAGGTTTGAATCCTGTTCCATTATTTCCTGCATATAACCGGGGCTAACGGTATTTACCTGCCCCGCACACTTTATTCCTGCAGCAAGAGAATTAATGGTGTTGCTCCAATCAAGAAGGCCCCAGTTCCATGTATTCCATGCGGGAAGTTCGCCGCCCCGCTGCCAGTTCATCCAGCCCTGGTACTCTGCATTATGAATAGTGAACACTGTTTTAATGCCTGCAAGATGAGCGTATGCAAAACATTGTTGCATCATGAATGGTATTAAGGCACTATGATGATCGTGCACATGCACAACATCAGGTAAATGGTTCCATTTGCTCACCCACTCAAGTACAGACACCTGGAATGCAAGGAACCTGTCAGTATCATCTGGATAATTATATACCTTTTCCCTGTCCAGCAATCCATTGATATCAACACAGTACAGGTCGAAGCCAAGCCGGTTCCCCACTTCTTTTATCACGGTAAATTCCAGCAATCGCTGGCCCATTTTAAAAGATGCTTTGTGCACTACTTCCCAATCATTATCATATAAAAATTGTGTGCGGTGCATTGGCATAACAACCTTTACGTAATTGCCTGACTGTTGTTGATATTTGGACAGCGCTCCCACCACATCGGCAAGTCCGCCAACCTTGGCCACCGGGTAACATTCAAAACTTACATGTAAAATTTCCATGAGGCTTCTTTCTGATTTCAATTTAAGGAAGATTGCCCGAACGAAAAGAATAAGAGAGCTTTTACAATTTATTATTTGCTTACTTTCAGTGCACAAACCAAAATTAATGGAGCCATTTAAAGAAAGCATTGTACTTGATAAACCTTCGCAGGTGCCCACCAACTATGGAGCATTGGGGACCCTGGTAACCGTATTTTTTTTCTGGGGATTTATAGCCGCAGGAAACAATGTGTTCATCCCGTTTTGCAAACATTACTTCGGCCTTGACCAGTTTCAAAGCCAGTTGATAGACTTTGCTTTTTACACGGCTTACTTTATCGGAGCATTAGGTTTATTTGCTTACGGTTCTTTTGGAGGAAAGGATCTTGTTGGGAAATGGGGATACAAAAAAAGTATCGTGTATGGCCTGATCTTTTCAGCGATCGGTGCAGCTGCAATGATACTTGCAGTAAACCTGAATACATTTCCCGCGATGTTGATCGGGCTGTTCATCGTTGCATTGGGTTTTTCATTACAGCAATCTGCAGCACAACCCTTCAGCGTATCGCTTGGCGATCCTGCAACAGGAACAAGCCGGATAAATTTGGGTGGAGGCATAAACTCCTTCGGCACCACAATCGGTCCGATACTGGTAGCCTATGCACTTTTCGGAACCACTGCAGAAATCACCGATGATCAGATAGCAAATCTTAGTTTGAACAAAGTAGTGATTTTATACTCTTGCGTAGGAGCATTGTTTCTCGCAGCCGCTGCAATGTTCAACTTTTCGGGAAAGGTGCCGGCGGGTATCATGGAGGAGAAGACCGAAAAGGCAAATAAAGCGCTCTATACATTAATAATTATGGCCGGACTGTTATTTCTCATGTTCGTTCCTGTATTCGGCAGTTATAAAATTGATATGTCTGTTCTTTCTCCGGATGCAAAGCATGACCTGGAGATGTACCGGATGAAATGGTTACTCGGCGCTTTCCTGGTAGTTGTTATAGGCCTGTTGGTTGCAAATTTCAGTGCGCAAAAAAAACCTGAGGGTTGGGGAGCGATGAAGTATCCGCAACTGGTATTGGGCATGATCGCTCTTTTTGTTTATGTAGGTGTGGAAGTAGCTATAGGAAGTAATTTAAGCGAGCTTCTGAAACTTGAGGAATTCGGTGCAATGCAGGCGTCGGAAGCCACTCCATACATATCGATGTATTGGGGCAGTTTAATGATAGGGCGTTGGGTTGGAGCCGTTTCGGCATTTCGTTTAAGCAAGCCCGTTAAAACTCTCCTGCAATTCGTAGTTCCGGTGATCGCTTTTCTTGTTGTGATTGGTGTGGGCACACTCGCAGGATATGAAATGGGACCGTTGAATCACTACATTTTTGCAGTAGCCATACAAGTGGTGGCAATGTATTTTGCGCAGGATAAGCCTGTGTTCACCTTGCTCCTGTTTGGTTTGCTTGGTATTGCAGCGATGGTATTCGGAATAATGAACTCCGGCACGCTGGCAATCTATGCGTTCCTGGCCGGCGGACTGTGCTGTTCTATCATGTGGCCATGCATATTTAATCTGTCTATCGCAGGTTTAGGAAAATACACCACGCAGGGCTCGGCCTTCCTGATAATGATGATACTCGGAGGCGGAATAATTCCACCAATACAAGGGAAGCTGTCTGACGTAACCGGCATTCACCAGTCTTATTGGGTGGCCGTTGTATGTTTTGCATACATCACCTTATTCGCCGTGATGGTAAAGGGGATCTTAAAAAGGCAGGGAATTGATTATGACGCGGCCAACAAAAGCACACATTGATCTATGGAAAAACAACTGGCAATAGGAATTGATATCGGAGGAACCAATACTAAGTTCGGAATTGTAGACATGCGCGGCAAAATTCTGTTGAAAGGGGAAATGAAAACTAACGGGTACGAACAACCGAAGTATTTTGTTGATGACCTTGCTGCAAATATTCTTCCTTTATTGAATGAATGTGGTGGAAAAGATAAAGTGCTTGGCATTGGTATAGGAGCCCCTAATGGCAACTACTATTCCGGCTGCATCGAGCATGCTGCAAACCTTGCCTGGAAAGGAATTATCCCGATGGCGAAAATGATCAGTGAGAGCCTTGGCCTCCCCGCTTGGCTTACAAACGATGCCAATGCTGCTGCACTCGGTGAAATGAAATATGGTGCGGCAAAAGGCATGAAGCATTTTATAGTTATCACTCTTGGAACGGGCGTGGGAAGCGGAATTGTTATTGATGGAAAACTGGTTTTAGGAAGTGATGGTTTTGCAGGGGAACTTGGTCATACAATTTTGCGGCCGGGCGGCAGACTGCATACCGGTACAGGGCTGAAAGGGAGCCTTGAAATGTATTGCAGCGCAGGTGGTGTTGTGGAGAACGCAATGGAACTCCTGGCAATTGACCCGTCGCCGAGTTTGCTGAGAGATTTCGAAGGTGAACTAACGGCACGGAATATTTTCGATGCCGCACAAGAGGGAGATCAGACCGCTGTAAAAGCTTTTGAATATACAGGCGAACTGCTCGGTGAGGCATTGGCCAACTTCGTGATGTTCTCCTCACCCGAGGCCATTATACTTTTCGGGGGGCTTGCAAATGCGGGAGAAATGATAAGAAAGCCAGCGCAGGAAAGTATGGAGAAAAATCTTCTTAAAGTTTTTCAGAATAAAGTGAAGATCCTTTTTTCGCAACTGGATGAAGCCGATGCGGCAATTTTGGGCGCGAGCGGATTGGTAGGGAGGAGTTAGTTGGTAGTTGGTAGTTGGTAGTCAGTAGTCTGTAGTCTGTAGTCTGTAGTCTGTAGTCAGTAGTCAGTAGTCGTTAGTCTCTAATCTCTAATCTCTAGTCTCTAATCTCTAATCCTGTTTTTCCTGCAACCATTTGTTTCGGCCCCAGCCTGGTATCACATGTTTTTCACTATGGTAAGATGAACGCACGAGCGGACCGCTTTCAACATAATCAAGACCAAGGTTGTACCCTATTTCACGATATTCTGCAAATTCATCAGGATGAATAAAACGATCTACCGGCAAATGCTTTTTCGTTGGCTGAAGATACTGGCCAATGGTAACCACATCAACACCGCTGTTGGCAAGGTCTTTTAAGGTTTGAATAACTTCTTCTTTCTGTTCTCCAAGGCCCAGCATGATGCCGCTTTTTGTGCGCATCCCACCGTCTTTTAAGATCTTGAGCGTTTCCATGCTTTGCCAATATTTCGCCTGAATTCTTACCTGCCTGGTTAAGCGTTCGGTTGTTTCAATATTATGACTCACCACTTCCGGAGCTGCATCTATCACGCGCTGAATATTATCGCGTTGAGCTTTAAAATCCGGGATCAGGGTTTCAAGCGTTGTATCTGGGTTCAGCGCTTTCACAGCCTTTATTGTATTGTACCAAATGATACTTCCGCCATCTTTCAATTCATCCCTGTCAACAGAAGTGATCACAGCATGTTTTACTTTCATCAGGTGAATTGCTTCCGCCACACGCTGAGGTTCATCCCAATCAACAGGGTCGGGTCTTCCCGTTGCAACTGCACAGAATCCGCAACTCCTGGTGCAAATGTTTCCAAGTATCATGAAGGTGGCCGTACCTGCGCCCCAACATTCTCCCATGTTCGGGCAATTGCCACTTTCGCATATGGTGTGGAGTTTATGTGTATCCACAAGACTGCGAACATGCTTGTATTCTTCCCCAACAGGAAGTTTCACGCGGAGCCAGTTTGGCTTTTTCACCGTTGTGCACGCCGTTTCATTCACCACTTTTTCAGCCATAAATTTTTATTTCCTTTTTCCAAAAACAAGAGCGACATAACCTGAGAAAAACAGTTTCCTGTCTTTCTGGAATGCCATCTGTTGAATTTCTTTTGTATAATATTCCAGCGCCAGGCCTGCTTCGAGTGCGTTGATCATTTCGTTATATTTTCCATAATCGAATCGCACGGCAGATTTTACATACGCGCCCGGAGTAAATTTCAGGTTGCTCCATCCCTTTCCAAAACCTGGTCCGCGGCGAATAACACTGGGATTTGTAAAGTCGGCCGAATCGCCGTTAAAATTTATCGTTTTCTCCTGGCCATTGATGTTCACTGTAATCAGGTAAGGCCGCAACATCGCCATGCTTAAACCTCCTCCTACATTTCCTGTAACGCTTACTCCGTTTTTATTTCCTTTGTTACCAAGCAGTATTTGCTGCTGAACGCCTAACTTCACCGGGTAGACGAAATTTATCTTTCCAAAGATCACCGGAGCACTGCTGGAAAAATCGAATTGCTGTTTTTCTTCCTTTGAATGTTTTCTTTCCGAGATATCTAACTGGAACAGCAGCTGTTTTTTCACGCTTCGGGCGCGCCCGATCTCCAACCATCCTCCGTAACCATCGGTTGTAAGTTTAGCACCGAAGGCAAAATGCTTGCGGTGGGTGATCACTCCTTCTTCCTCAAGTTTTCCCAGGGCATTGATGCGCTGACGACGCTCTTCTTTTTTTGAAAGTTTCGGCTCCTCATCCTGCGCAAAAGCTGGCAGGGAAAACACCATCAAAAAGAAGAAGGGAAAGATTTTTTTCATGTATCCGTGTTTCTTCGGGTAAATTTATGCAAAATTAAGGTTTTAGCTTATCCTTCTCCACAATGGCCAATCCCTTATAAATATTTTGCAGATGACAGCTGAAATTGAATACACCGGCAACCTGAGATGTAAATGCACCCACGTGCAGAGCGGCAGTGAAATAGAAACGGATGCGCCAACCGATAACCGCGGTAAGGGAGAACGATTTAGTCCCACTGATTCTGTATGCGTGGCTCTGGCAACCTGCATGATCACTACCATGGGCATTCGGGCAACGGATATGAATATCGAGCTTAAAGGCAGCAGGCTGGAAGTAACGAAACACATGCTCAGCGAGCCTAGAAGGATCGGAGCGATCGACATTATCCTCAACTTGAAAACCGCCGGCACAATAAGTGAAAGAGACCAGAGCTATCTCCAACACATCGGCGACAATTGCCCTGTAATGAAGAGCATCCATCCTGATGTGGAGGTTCGCGTACAATACAAATGGAGCTAACCGAACTATTGGAGCATTTTTATGCCCAGGTTGCATTGAAGGCACTTCCGCTCGTTGCAATAATTTTTCTTCAGGTAGATCAATGCCTGGGAATCGGATGCATTCCGGTTTAAGAAGCGCGCATCTCTAAAGGAACGTGTGATGCGATTGTTTTCAGGCGGAAGGGTGGCTAACCAATCCATCGACCTGTTCATTATTGCAGGGGACTGAACATGCCTGCCATAAGCATAAAGGAAGGGCAGAAAGGTATTGATCAGGACGTTTCTCTTCATCTCCTCTCCCAGCCTTTTCTCTAAGAAAGCCGCTTCTTCATCCGGCCGGTAATGGTTATCCCAATAACCGCCCGCAGATACATTCAGCATTTCAGATATTTCCATAATGTTTACGGCATCGCGGACCAATGCAAAAAGATGTTGAGCGCGGGCAATAAAAGCGCCGAGTTGTACAAGCCGGATTGTGGGGAAATTCGCCGGCCGCATTCTAAGAAAATACAAAGGAGCATCAGCTTTTACAAGCCTGTATTTTTTCAACAGGAAATTATATTCCTTTTGAAGCATCAAGGGATATTTATCATTAAAATTCTTCGAAAGTACTCCTGCCTGCCCGAGCAACAAGGCCTCCAGGGCATGAGGCTGATCTGCAACTTTTCTCACAATAGTCCACGGTATTGAAGCGGCAATAGTTTCAAAGGATGAATTGTTTACCGGCGTACCAAAGTTTGAAGCGATCATTCGCCATAGCGCTTCATCAAAATGAAAATTACATTCCTTCAAAGATTGAAAAATGTGAAGGCATTTGTCATTCCATTTTTCCAAAAGCATCCTTTGGTTACAAAATTCGAAGTCTTCATTTGAGATCACACCCAGGAGGTTTTTGCAGGGAAGATCATCGGCCGCCGATCTCAGCAATGAAACGGTTTCCAGGAGGCTTTTTGAAATCCTGCCTTCAAGGCTAATCGTGGGAAGGATCCGTTCTTCTTCCTTACAATCTGCATCCAGCACCACATGAAGAATTACATTATCATAATGCACGTCATTAGTATGCCCATGCTTTTTCCAATCCGACTCTTTGATGTGAAGTTCAACGCTCCCTGCCCATAGTGTTTCGTTTATGCGTAACCGTGCGTTCAGGAAGTCGGGACCCTGGTCTGCATTCAGCGTGCCCTGATAGAGGATATTGACGATCTCGCCCTTAGTGGTAAAAAGGTTGCGCTGATCGAACTTTAACTGTTGCCAGATGAATTGAAAAAGCTTTTCGTTCATACGAACGATGAAAATAAAACGGGGCGGCCGGGGATTAAAGGTAGTTATCCTATTTGTACACTTAAGGGGAGGTAGGGTTATAGATTATAGACTGTAGATTATAGATTATAGATTACAGATTGTAGATTTTAGATTATAGATACATTTTAAAAATGGTGGAATGTCTCACTTGTCATTCATTTCAAACAATCTTTGAAGTTCGCGGTAAACGCGGTTCACCGGCAGGCCCATTACATTATAAAAATCACCTTCGATTTTTTTTATTCCCACCACTCCTATCCATTCCTGAATGGCGTATGCGCCGGCCTTATCGAATGGTTTATGACGATCAACATAAAAGGCTATTTCATCCTCTGAAAGGTTATTGAACCATACAGAAGTTTCGTCGTGGAAGCATACGGTTTCACCATTGCAGAGAATGCAAACACCGGTAATAACAGTATGATCTCTCCCTGAAAGTTGCGTGATCATTGCTATTGCCTCCTGCCTGTTTTTCGGTTTGCCAAGAATTTTATTCCCACATACTACAATTGTGTCTGCAGCAAGAACAGGAAGTTTTCCGGCCCTCACTTCAACCGCTCTCGCCTTTTCCCGCGCGATATGGATTGCCGCATCGGAAAAGGATAGTTCTGCCGGAAAAGATTCATCGGTTTCTGAAACGATGATATCAAAATTTATCTCAGCCCATTCCAGCAACTGTTTCCTGCGTGGAGATTGAGAGGCGAGTATAATTTTCCGGAACATGATCAGATGGTTATAAAGAAGATCATTGAAAGTATGCCCGTGAACATGACAAGTTTGATCATATTACTGAGTTTATGAAAATCTGCCGTGGTAACTGCTTTTTTCAAATGATAGAGAAGTGTGAGCATGGGAATGAATATCAGAGTAAAAACATACAGAGCGCCCCACCGCCAGCCCGATTGAAATGCATAAAAGGATGCAATGGATACCGCAGCTATAAGCACCGCCATCCACACTGCAACAAACACTTTCGCGGCCGGCATTCCCCAGGCAATGGGCATCGTTCGGCAATCGTGTTTTGCATCGCCGATCACGTCCTCCATGTCTTTCACCACTTCTCTCACAACTGATAGTATGAACGCAAACCCGGCGTAAACCATGGTTATGATGAAGAGCTTCCTGATCTGGAAAACATAACCTGTATTATCCCAGCCGTGAATATCCAGCGGTCGTGCGCCGGTAAAAAAATAGATCACTATCAATACCCAGGCTGTCAGCGCCGCGATGATGAAATTTCCGATAAGCACTTTTCTTTTGAATGTGGTGGAATACACCCAAAGCAACAACACGCACAATAAATTGCCAAGGCCAATGATAAGGTAACCTGTTCTCCAGCTGATGTAAAAACTTATTGCAAGGCCCGCGGCCGATAATATGAGGTGCCACAGAATTGCCCATCTGCGCTTTACGATCCTGTCAACCACAACACGTTCCGGCTTGTTGATCGAATCGATCTTCAAATCAAAATAGTCATTAATAATATAGCCTGCGGCCGCAATCAACACCGAAGCAGCACACAATAAGTAGAAAAGGAAGATCCTCTCGCCCGAAAAATAAAATGGAACATCGGCGGAATTGAGAAGCAGTGGCCTGAATACGAAATAATAGTAGAGTATCTGCGTGATAAGTATAAAACACAGGTTGGGCCAGCGTATCAACCGGAAAAAGGCTTCAACAGTTCTCATACAATTGGCAGCAATTAAATTTTTGATTGAATGCCCGTGTCATTATTCCAATGGCCATTTAGTTTAAGCACCTTTTCGATCACATCTCTCACGCAACCTTCGCCACCAGTAACCGGAGATATATAATGAGAGATCTGCCGGATCTCGTTGACCGCATCATAAGGACAACATGCTATCCCTGCCATCTGCATTACTTCAAAGTCAGGAATGTCATCTCCCATATAAAGGATTTCTTCCCATTTAAGATCGTGCTCGGTAGCGAACCGCAAGAGAACATCCTTCTTATTTTTTACGCCAAGCGAAACATCGGAAACGCCAAGCTTTTCAAGCCTGAGCTTTACTGCCGGTGAAGCGCCACCCGATATCACACACACGAGGTAGCCTTGCTTTACGGCGAGTTGCAATGCATAACCATCTTTAATGTTCATTCTCCTCACAAGCTGGCCATCGTCCATCACAAGAACCGAGCTATCCGTAAGCACGCCATCCACATCCAGCACAAATGCTTTAATCAGTTTAAATGATGACAACACATTCATAATTCAGAAAAATTTAGCCAACGCTCACAAACCTACAAGATATATAGTAAATGATGAAGCCGCTAAAAAAACAGCAGGTTCATCGAAAATGCTATTTTTGCAGGATCCAGTGTTAATGAAAATCTTTATGCATCCGACCCGAAAGACCTGCTCCTTATTTGCTGCCAGTATGATACTGCTAAGCATGTTAAGCTGCGGTGATAAAAAGCCCGCACCACCTCAAGGCCCCGTTCAATACAAGAAAGATACCGCCACGGTATTGAAGGAAGGAAAAATGAAGGCGCCGATCATCAACATTATTGATACCGTTACCATTAGGCAGACTGTGCTGGTTGTAAAGGACAGTGCGGCTTCCAGCCAGGCTGTAGGTGAAAAAATGGCTTTCATTTTTGATTCTATTTTGCCGGGTGTGATAAAAGAAAAGAAGTTAGAAATTATAGGTCCGAAAATGGCATGGTACCGCAGCAGCACCAAACCTTTTTTCTTTGAAGCGGGCTTTCCGGTGAATAAAACCCCCACAGGAAAATTACCGAAGAAAGTATTGGTAAAAAATTTACCGCCAGACAGTGCTGTAATTGCTCATTTTTTCGGCCCCTATGATCTTACTTACCAGGCTTATGAAGCTTTAACGGAATGGATGAAAGACAGAAAAAAGAAACGGAGCGGGGCGGCCTATGAAGTTTATGTAGGAAGCCTGTTTGACGAAAAAGGCAAACCAGTTGATCCTTATCGCGTTCAAACCGATATTGTTTTTCCGCATAAATAGTGTAGGGTGCAGGCTTCAGGGTACAGGGTGCAAGTGCAGGGTCGTGAGTTTTGGGTTGTGAGTTTTGGGTTGTGAGTTGTGAGTTTTGGGTTGTGAGTTTTGGGAAAATTTACGATGTACGATGTACGATTCAGCCTTCAAATTTAAAACCCAACATCCACCATTCAAATTTAGAACCTAACATTCACCATTCAACATCCAAAATTCAACATTCAACATCCAACATCCAACATCATTTCTCTAAGGGTTCATTATACTATCTGTCAGCCTCAGGTATGTTGTACGCAGTTTCGGATGATTATTAAGTAGCCTGAGATGTTTATCGAGTGTTTGTATATCCTTTCGCACCGCAGGGCCTGTTTGAACCAGGGTTGGTGAAGTGGCCATAATCCTCTGGGCCGTTTCCAGGATAAGCGGCTTGAGCAAATTAAAGTTCACGTTCTCTTTAACGCAAAATTCTTCTCCGAGTGAATAAAGATGATTAGTGAAATTGCTGACTATAACTGCAGCTGCGTGTAGGCGTAACCGTTGTTCGTCGCCCGCATGTTCTACAAACGGACTAAGTGTTGATGCAAAGTTTTGGAGCATTGACACCATTTCAGGAGTATTAGCATCTACAAGGAAAGGGATTTCCGGTATCTGGATCATCTCCCTGCGTAAGCTTTGCAAGGGGTAAAACACGCCAACTTTCGAAGAAACATTTTTTAACACGTCGATCGAAACTGATCCTGCCGTGTGAACGATGGGGATGGGATTTGTATGCAGGCTCGAAGCGCAGTCGTACAAGGCGCTGTCTGATATGGCAATAATTACCAGGTCTGCAATAATTGAGTTGATTTCGCTGAAGCCAGACCAACTGCAGTTGAACTCAGATGCCAATGCAATTGCATGCTCCGGGTTTCGGCCCACCACATGAACCAGGTGATGACCTTTGGCGGTGGCAAGCCTGGCCAGTACCGTGGCCACGTTACCGGTTCCTATAATAGCAATTCTCATAAGGTATACCTTTGCAAATATGAATGTACAAAATAAATTAGCGCTTGGATACATTCGAACCAAACTCAATATTCTTTTAGCAATAAGTGAAAAAAAAGCCGGCGAAGAGTTGTTTCGGCTGTTCTGTACACCTTTTGTGAAGGCGAAGGCCGGTTCTTACGAGGCATTCGCAAACTATGAAAAGCTCAGCTTCACACTTAATGGAAACATGGTAAAAGGTTTTCGTTGCAATCATGAGGCATCCAAAACAGCCCTTATCCTTCACGGTTTTTCCAGCTGCATACATAACTTTTCTGATTACATCATGCCTCTGATCGATAAAGGTTATTCTGTACTGGCTTTTGACGCCCCTGCGCACGGCCTTAGCGATGGAAAAACGATAAATGCAGTGGAGTATTCGCAGATGATAAAGCATGTTATAAAGGAATATGGTCCTGTTCACGCCCTGATAGGTCATTCTTTTGGCGGGCTGGCCGCGGCGCTGGCCCTGGAAGACGATGAAACTGAAAGGCAGGTAGTGCTGATAGCACCCGCAACCGAAACCACTACGGCAATTGAAGGTGCATTAAAATTGCTTTCTCTTGATAAACCCAGGTTCCGCGAAGCATTAGAACGAAAGATTGAATCCTTCAGCGGAAAAAAAGCGGAGTGGTTTTCTATAAGGCGGGCGGTTGGTAATATTAAGGGGAAAATATTATGGCTGCATGATGAATCCGACATGATCACCCCGTTCCGCGACGTTTTACGTGTAAAGCAGGACGACCATCCACATATCAACTTTCACTTTACGAAGGGCCTTGGCCACAGAAGAATTTACAGGGACCCTGCCGTGCGGCAGCAAATAATGAATTTCCTGGTATAGCACCCTCCCCTCAACAAAAATTTGGGTTTTTTAATTTTAAAGTAATATTGCATCGGCCGGATGTAATTTTTACCCATGGCAATTTTATTTCATTTTAAATAAACGGCGCTCTGTAAAAGCGGGTTTGAGGTTGATTATGGCAAAGAATCTTTTGATAGTGGAGTCGCCAGCGAAGGCGAAAACCATTGAAGCGATCCTCGGGAAAGATTTCGAGGTAAAGAGCTGTTATGGCCATATCCGCGACCTTGAGAAGAATGACATGGGTATTGATATTAAGAACAGCTTCCAGCCTTCTTACATTGTTCCTGATGAAAAGGAACGCGTAGTGAGGGAGCTGAAATCACTTGCAAAAAAGGCCGGTGAGGTTTGGCTCGCGTCGGATGAGGACCGTGAAGGTGAAAGCATTAGCTGGCACCTTGCCGAGGTGTTGAATCTCGATCCTAAAACCACAAAGCGAATCGTTTTTCATGAGATCACGAAGCCTGCAATTGAAAAGGCGGTGAAAAACCCTCGCACAATTAATATGAACCTGGTGAATGCACAACAGGCACGCCGGGTTCTTGATCGCATTGTGGGGTTCGAATTGTCGCCTGTTTTATGGCGTAAGATCGGTCAACAGGGCGGGTTAAGTGCGGGGCGGGTTCAGAGCGTGGCAGTGAAGCTTATCGCCGAAAAGGAAAGAGAGATAAATCAATTCAAAGCAACAGGCAGTTTTAAAGTTGAAGCTCAACTTTCAGCAGAAGATAATCAGCAAAAGCAGGTAAACTTCAAAGCTGAAGGAAGCCGGTTTAATAAGGCAGAGGAAGCGGAAGATTTTCTGAGGCGTTGTGTGGGTGCAACTTACACTGTAAAGGATGTACAGAAAAAACCCGGCAAACGCACACCGGCAGCGCCCTTTACTACTTCAACATTGCAACAGGAAGCAAGCCGCAAGCTCGGATATGGAGTGAGCAAAACCATGATGCTGGCGCAAAGGCTCTACGAAAGCGGTAAGATAACTTATATGCGTACCGACAGTGTGAACCTTAGCGAAACTGCTTTGGATGGCATACATGGAGAGATCAGGAAAAGTTTTGGGCATGACTATGTACAGCCGCGGAAATTTGCCAACAAGAACGAGAGTGCCCAGGAGGCTCACGAAGCTATCCGCCCCACTTACATGCAGAATCATTCTGTGGGCGATATGGAATTGAACAGGCTCTATGAATTGATATGGAAGCGTACCATCGCTTCCCAAATGAGTGATGCTGAGCTTGAAAAGACCACAGCTAAAATAAACATTGCAACCAGCGCCGGGGGAAACGAAGAACTTACCGCTACCGGCGAAGTGATCAAGTTCGACGGCTTTCTTAAAGTGTATATGGAGAGTTCCGACGAAGACGAAACTGAAACAAACGAAGGTGAAAGCCGGCTTCCTAATCTTACGCCCGGTCAGAAGCTGGAATTTAAACAAATGACGGCCACAGAAAAATTCACGCGTCATCCGGCAAGGTACACCGAGGCCTCACTTGTAAAAAAGCTGGAGGAGTTAGGTATCGGAAGGCCGAGTACTTATGCGCCTACCATATCAACCATTATTAAAAGGAATTATGTTGAGAAAAAAGATAAGGAAGGAGTAAAGCGTGACTACCGCGTATTCACATTGAAAGATGACAAGGTAACGGCAGAACAAAAACAGGAAAACACCGGCGCGGAAAAATCGAAACTCTTCCCTACCGACCTTGGCCTTGTGGTGACGGACTTTCTTAATCAGCATTTTACCGAGGTGATGGATTATTCTTTCACCGCTAACATAGAAAAGGAATTTGATGAAATTGCCGAGGGCAAGGTGGTTTGGAATAAGATGGTGGGAGATTTTTACGATCCTTTTCATAAAGGTGTGCAACATACACTTGAAACAGCAGAGCGCGCCGTTGGCGAACGTCAGCTTGGTGTTGACCAGGAAAGCGGGAAGCCGGTGATAGCAAGAATGGGCCGCTATGGTCCGATGGTGCAGATCGGTTCTCAGAATGATGAAGAAAAGCCCCGTTTTGCAAGGCTTAAGGCAACTCAAAGTATCGAAACTATCAGCTTTGAGGAAGCTATGGATCTCTTTAAACTACCTCTTACTCTTGGCGAGTATCAGGGCCAGGAAGTTCAGGTGAATGTTGGAAGGTTTGGTCCCTACGTGAAGCTCGGCGAACAATTCATTTCCATACCGCGCGGTGAAGATATTATGGAAGTTGACCTCAATCGTGCTATTGAGATCATTGAAGCAAAGAAGGTGGAGGATGCTCCCATTGGTTTTTATGAATCTCTCCCGATCACCAAGGGCAAAGGAAGGTTCGGTCCATTCATTAAGTGGAATGATCTTTTCATTAATGTTCCCCGGGCTTACAATTTTGATACTTTATCTCAGGCCGATTGCGATGCGTTGATTCAAAAGAAACTGGAAAAAGAAGCAAATCGGTTTATAAAGCAATGGCCTGAAGAAAAAATAGCAATTGAAAATGGGCGTTGGGGGCCGTTTATAAGGTTTGGCAAGAAGATGCTGAAATTATTTTCTAAACCTAACAAGGAAAAATATAGACCGGAAGAACTTGCAGAGATCGACCTTGATGTAGTAAAGGGAATGATCACAGAACAAGATCCAACGGCATTTACAAAAAAAACAACAAAGAAAGCGGCCGCTAAAAAAGCGCCTGCGAAAAGATCCGCCGCTAAAAAAGCACCTGCGAAAAAGTCGGGCACGAAGAAAAGCTCAGGCTAAGTTTTATGAAAGAGAATAAGGAAATATCTGCCCTGATGCATCTTATTGATGACCCTGACGAAGAGGTGTACAAAACCGTGAGCGACCGGATCATTTCTTTCGGTAAAGAGATCATTCCCAACTTAGAGCATCTTTGGGAAACGATCACCAACACAGATACACAGGAAAGGATTGAGCTGCTTATACATCGCGTGCACCACCGCGACCTTACCAATGAATTTGAGGCATGGAAAAATGGCGAAGCTGGATTGCTGGAAGGCGCGCTGTTGGTGAGCAAATATCATTATCCTGATCTGGCATTCGCGCCCACATTAAAGGAGCTCGAAAAATTGCGAAGAAACATCTGGCTTGAGCTTAACAACTATCTTACTTCTTTCGAAAAGGTAAACGTCTTCAACGGAATTTTGTACAATTATTACAAACAAAAAAGTGTTGAAGTAAGCTATGAAAATCCGGATACGTTTTTGATGCATAAAGCACTCGAAACGAAGAAAGGAAATTCGATCAGCAATGGGATCATCTATCTTGTTCTGGCTTCGCAATTAGACCTTCCAATACATGCGATAAATATTCCGCGCCAGTTTATACTTGGTTACATGAACGAAGGCTCACATGCATCCATGGCCCATTCATCGGAAATGATCAGTTTTTACATTGATCCTTCCACAGGGCAAATGTATTCGCATAAAGACATTGAAAATTATTTTAAAAGATTGTCCGTTCCTCCCGTTTCATCTTACTTCAAACCTTTAAGCAATAAGCGCATCATTCAATACCTTCTTGAAGAGATCAGCAAATGCTACGATAATGAGCGTAATGTTTACAAGAGGGATGAGTTGTTGTATTTTGCGGGGATGCTGGATTAGTTTGTAGTTCGTAGTCGGTAGTCGGTAGTCAGT
>JAEZDA010000035.1 GCA_023433345.1 Bacteroidota bacterium
TTTAATAATGAGATCAACATCAACCAGGTTGATGTGCACTCAATAGACAGAATTGAAATTGTGGAAGGTCCAATGTCAGTGATCTACGGAGCAGACGCACTTGCAGGTGTTGTAAACATCATCACCAAAAAGCAATCACGACACAAATATGGCATCTCAGTTAATCTGCAGGAAGAAACTGTGGGAAGCGAATACGGTACAGACAAAGGAGTTCACAATCAAAATCTTTCCGCTTTCTTCAATCATAAAAATTTCTACTTCAATGGAAATATTGGAAGAAATTCATTCGAGGGTTGGAAGGGTGATACAACAGGCAGAGAACTTATCTGGCATGCAAAGAGACAATTTTTAGGAAGCGCAGTGGTTGGGTATAAGACACGAAAGCTTCATGCCTACTACCGTTTTGACGGGCTTGACGAATTAATTACCAACCCGGCAAATTTTCCCGGACCTGGTGAGCCTGCATTGGATCGGGAGTATATTTCAAACCGCACGATGCACCAATTGCAGGCCTCCTATGTTTTCAGTTATAATACTGACGTAAATTTTGCCGCATCCCATAGCCGGTTTTCACGGCAGGTGTATTCCAGTTTGTATTATCCTGATGGAGACGTGCGAAGTGTTACAACGCCCGGCGCCAACTCTATGAGCACATTTAACGGAATAAATTTGAGGGCAAGTGTTCAATATCGTCCTTACAAATGGTTAAGTTTTCAGCCAGGTGCAGATATTAATCTTGAAGACGGTGACGGTGAGAGAATGAAACAAGGCGTTCAAAAGATCGGTGATTATGCTTTTTTTGTTACGGCAGAAATCAGTCCGATAAAAAACCTGAACATTAAGCCCGGCGTGAGGATGATCGAGAACAGCGTTTATGACGCACCTCCCGCGATTCCCTCCTTGCACTTCAAGTATACTTTAAGCGACAGGTTTGATATAAGAGCAGCCTATGCCAGAGGCTTCAGGGCTCCATCTCTGCGTGAACTATATTATAGTTTTACTGATGCGTCGCACGACATCGTGGGAAACCCCAATCTTAAGGCAGAGCATTCCGACAGTTACAATGCCTCACTTTCTTATTCACCAAAAATAAATGGTATAAAAAAGTTTACAACAACCCTGAATGCATTTACAAATAACGTAACAGACCGTATAGAATACCTTTTCTCCAACACACTCGGCACACCCACCACCTACATGAATGTTTCCGATTTCAGAACACGCGGAGTGAATATTGAATCTACACTTACAAATGAAAAACTGTCTGCGGGGCTCGGCGGAGGCGTTGTTGGGTATTATAATGTTTATAATGAAAATGACAAGAGCCTCGCAAAGTATACCTGGTCGCCCGAAATAAATGCCCGCTTCTCATACGCTATTACAAAACTCGGCTTTACGGCAAATGCGTTTTATAAATTCACCGGTCAACTTCCACGATACGAATCGTCCCTGGCAGGGGAGAACCTGGTTCTTCTGAAAACTCAGGCCTATCATTGGGCTGATGTTACATTCAATAAGAATTTTGGGAAGCTTCTTGTTTTAAACTGTGGCGTGAAAAATCTTTTTGATGTTACTACACTTAAAACTTCTGAATCCGGCAGCTCGCACGGAGCCGGATCCGATATTTCTCAACTTGCATACGGCCGTTCTTTCTTCGCGGGGCTTTCATTTAACTTGTCAAAAAAATAAATCTATTAAACCAACAGTAATACATGAAAAACATATTTAGTTCGCTTTTCCTTTTTTTCCTCCTTGCGCTCTCTTCATGCACAAAGCGTGATGCACCTCTTGCCGACAATGAAGTGAAATTTGAATCTAACCAGCAGGGGATGAGTGCCGGTGAGAATAGTTTTATAATAAGGCTTAAGTTATCTCGTGCAGTAGATCGGGATGTTACCGTAACGCTTACTATGCAGCCTACATCAGGTGTAGAGTATGGTGCTGATTTTACCATCCTTCCCGCTCCCTCGAATGACACGATCCGTGTGAATATTCTTAGTGGAAACAATGAAGGGATCGTAACACTTAACAAAACTCCGGGCGCATTGTTTTATGATGATGACAAATTGCTGTTCAGAATAATTTCTTCATCCGCACCGGTTGTTATCGGCAGTGTAAACCAATTCACACTTTCCTTTACTGAAATAATTTCTGAATCAGGAACGATCCTTGGAGATGGCGGCGGCGCAACCTTTGGTAACAAAGTTTTTTTTGACCTCAGCGCAAACTCCAGCAGGCCTGTTTCAAGAACAGCCTGGGATCTGGGATTTTATACAGGTGCAGATTGGAGAGTTATCCTGAATTCATCCTCCGCAATGATGGCAAAACAGATCAATAAAAATGATCTGGCCCAGGTAACGGCTGCAGACACCATCGGTTTCTACTCTGAAGTGGCTTTTAGCCAGCTCGCGCCAAGCGCATCTTCGCTTCCTTACATCGACTATCCGAACGGGGATCTTTCCCGCACCGCGATCGCTGAAGTTTCCGGTAATGATGCAGACAATAAAGTTTATATAGTTAACCGCGGGCTCGGCATCGGTGTTCCCGCACCGCAACGCGGCTGGAAAAAAATAAGGGTGTTGCGAAACTCATCAGGAGGATATCTTCTTCAACATGCAGATATTTCATCTTCTTCTTTTTCAACTATAGAAATTGGAAAAGATCCTGCATTTAATTTCACTTACGTCTCATTTGAAAACGGCCTTGTGCCCGTTGAGCCCGAAAAGGATAAGTGGGATATCGCGTGGACCTATTTTTCAAATGTTACCAACTTTGGCAGCGGTGAAGTTCCATACCTGTTCCAGGATTTTGTTATCCAGAACCGCAATGTTGAATCAGCAAAGGTCTTGAATACATCAATTGATTTTGATGCATTCACCCTTGCAGATATTTCCTCCCTTACATTTTCAAGATCGCAAAACGGGATAGGATCAGATTGGCGTTCAGGAGGTGGACCAACCAGTGGCCCTGCGGTTAGGGATGACCGTTACTATATCATTAAAGACGGCGACAATAATTATTATAAGCTTAAGTTCACAGCAATGACGCAGGGTGGAGAGAGAGGTTATCCTGCTTTTGTTTATGAGTTGTTGAATTAACTCTTCAAAAGTTTTGTTTTTTAAAACCATCAGCTATACTGATGGTTTTTTCATTTAGAAGATATTATAGAGACATGATGCCGGGTTTTTGCGCTTCATGATTTTTTACCTATTTTGTTGAAAACAATTTATATGAACCCAGAAACTACTATCCCAAGAACTACATTCGATGACGTAAACCCGCCTAAGATGAGTACGGGTTTAAATGTTCTTACCATTCTTTCCATCATTGGGTCTGTGATACAGATCCTTGGTGCATTGTGGGGCTTCACTACGGCGAAGCAATCTTATGATGAAAAGGACAAGGTGCTGGAGCAAATGAAGAATGATGATGTGCCTGATTTCGCCCGAAAGATGATGGGCAGCCCTGAAGATTACGTGGAGATGATTACAAAAAATTACGAGAACAGGCTTCCGATACTGTTGCTGAGCCTTGTGGCAGCGGGCCTTTGTTTATACGGAGTTTTGCAGATGCGCAAACTAAAAAAACAAGGCTACACATTTTATGTGATCGGGGAGGTGTTGCCATTTTTAACTATGGCCCTTTTCCTTGGTGGCATTGCATTTTCAGGAGTTGGTTTTATGGTCGGCGCAGGTATAGCGGCGCTGTTCATTTTGCTTTACACCGTTATGAGGAAGCAACTGGTTTACTAAACCAAATTCATTCAAGCCCTTGCTGCATTTTTTTAATGCGGTCTACCAGCTTTTCTGAAGTGAGATTTTCCCGGAGAGAATCAACTTTTATCGGAAATGAAAAGGGCGTTAATTTTTGGGGGAAGGTGATAATTATTTCACTTTCCCCTATTCTTTTCAGCATCGCTCTGAGGCGCTGCTCTTCCATTTGCTGATCCATCACTTCGTTGAATGCCTGGCGGAGAAGAGGATGCCCCGGTTCATATTCAGAAAAGATCGAAAACAACAGGGAGGCGGAGGAATGAAGATGTTTCGACTTCACCTGCTGGCCGGGCCGGCCCTGGAAAATTAGTCCGCCGATCACCGCAATATCCCGGAATTTTCTTTTCGCCATTTCGGTTGCATTTACACTTCGTTGAATATCTTCCAACAAATTGTCTTCTGAAAACAATTCATGCGCATTACTGTCATCAAATGGTATGGGCTGGTCACTCAACAGTTCGAAGCCATAATCGTTCATTGCAATTGAAAAAGTGATCGGCATAAGTTTGCTTATCCTGTACGCTAAAAGGGCTGCCATGGCCTCATGTACGAGCCTGCCCTCGAAAGGATAGATGAAAAGGTGAAAGCCGTCTCTTGTTTCAATGTGCTCAGCCAGTAATTGTGATGAGTTGGGAACTGCAGATAACTCTCTCTGCAAATTGAACAAGGGTTCGAGAATTTTCAATTCTTCGGGAATATCTTTTCTATTTGTTGAAAGAGAAACTTCATCAAGTTTTTTCCGCAGCATAAAGCCAAGGTTCGCACTCAAAGGCATCCTTCCTCCAAGCCAGCTTGGTACAATAGACTTTTTTGCATTGCTTTTCCTCACCAGCGCCGTCAGATCTTTGATCATTACAAACTCGAGTATTCGCCCGGCGAGCGTAAAAGTATCTCCCGGTTGAAGTCGTGAAATAAAATTCTCCTCGATCATTCCAATAAAGCCGCCGCCCATGAATTTTACCTTTATCATGGATTCACTAACAATGGTTCCGATATGCATTCGGTGCCGCATCGCAATTCCGCGATCCATGATCTTATAACAACCATCGATCACTTCCACTTTTTTATATTCATCATAATGGCGGAGGGCCGTTCCGCCCTGTGTGAGAAAAACCAGGAGAGTATCGAATTCCTCACGTGTAAGATCTTTAAAGCAATTGGTTGAACTTACTTCCCTGAATATGTCGTCAGGGAAAAACCCGTCTGACACTGCAAGCGTAGATAGATATTGAAGCAATATATCGAAGCATAACGTTAACGGATACCTGCTTTCAATAAAACCGGTTTCAACTGCTTCTTTCAATGCTGCAGCTTCCATAAGTTCAAGTGAATGGGTCGGAAGAAATTCAATGGTGCTTATTTCGCCGGGCTGGTGGCCGCTTCTTCCTGCCCGCTGAAGAAAGCGCGCAACACCTTTTGGGGAACCGACCTGTATCACCTGCTCTACCGGTCGGAAATCTACACCGAGGTCGAGACTGGCAGTACAAACCACAGCCTTTAAAATTCCCTGGTGAAGAGCGTCTTCAACCCAGCCTCTCAATTCAGGATCCATACTTCCGTGATGCAGGGCTATTGCTCCTGCAAGTTCGGGAGCAATAGCAAGGAGATGTTGATACCATTGCTCACTCATTCCGCGGGTATTAATGAAAACGAGTGTCGTTCTTTTCTTTTCCAAAACCGGCAAAACTTTATGAGCCAGCTTTATTCCGAGGTGTCCCGCCCATGGATATTTTTCTATCTCATCAGGAAAAATCGAACGAATGGATATCCTCTTATTTTCTTCGGCGCGAATTATTATTCCTCTTTGTTCCAATGGAGCCATCAATACTTCTTTGGCCTCGTCAAGATTGCCAATGGTTGCAGAAATGCCCCAAACGGAAATGGGCCTCATCTCTTCACCGGTATTTAGCCTGCTTCCTGCCAGCCGCGAAAGAGCAAGTTCAACCTGCACGCCGCGTTTACTACCGAGTAATTCGTGCCATTCATCAACCGCAAATACCTCAAGGGTCCTAAAGTCGTGCGCATATCCTTTCGACGCCAGGAGCAGGTGCAGGCTTTCGGGAGTTATAAGCATGATCTCCGGCATTTGGCGTTTCTGCTTCTGCCTTTCTGCCGGTGAAGTATCGCCATTGCGAATTCCTACCTTCCATGGAAGCGCAAGCTCAGTGATCACCTCCTCCATTGCGCGGGCAATATCCTTCGCCAATGCCCTCAATGGTGTTATCCATAAAAGACGGATGCCGTTGTTCTTCCGGCTCTTATAATTGTGGGGATTTTGGTTGATATAGTTAATGATCGTGCCAAGGAAAACGGAAAAGGTCTTGCCGAAACCTGTGGGAGCATTAACAAGCCCCGACTCACCGGAGCACACAGCTCTCCATGTATCGGTTTGGAAACGGAAGGGATGCCTGTTATGTTTTTGAAACAGGGCCAAAACCTCTGCAACACCAGGGGATCCATCAAAATTATCTGAATCCCCCTTTTTCTTATCACCTGTTCTTTTCATAATGTGCATCTGACCTGGTCGGTAGGAAATAACAAAAAACATGCTCTGTTAAAAGAGCTCAAATTGTAAAAAAACTTTTATTGAGAATGACCGCATTACAGTTGCGAAATTAGAAAAGTGCGCTATTTGGAAAAGATAATTACCCAATTTGAAGTAACTTACGCGGCAATCTACTTTTTAACAATATTCACATGAGAAAATTTTACTGGTCACTATTTATTATTTCAATATTTAGTGTTCTTCCCGGAGGTGCTTTTTCCCAAAAAAATTTTTTTAAGCCTGCGGGATCTACCGAATTAGCGCTTGTTCCTGGTAAACAAGCAATCACCCCTACCAATTTTGAGGCAGTTAAGATGGATGAGAAGGAAATGAAGAGCTTTCTTTGGTCACTTCCTGCTGAAAAGGATATAATCTACACGAGAAATTCCACTCCGGTTCTTGTTTTGCCAATGCCGGACGGAACTGAGGCCCGTTTCCACGTTTGGGAAAGCAGTATCCAGGAGCCCGGGCTGGAGGCAAAATTTCCGGATATTAAAACATTTGCGGGTCAGGGTATTGATGATCCTTATGCCACTATAAGGTTTGATTATAGTCCTTATTTTGGTTTCCGGGCCCAGATCTTATCTGCTCAAACCGGCCGTATATATATTGATCCATATATCCCGGGCAATACAGACTATTATATAAGTTATTTTCATACCGATAATCCAAAGCGTAAAAATGTTCGCTGCCTTGCTGGTACAGAGGAAAAGACTGAAGGAGAACTAAGGGCTAAGGTTGCGGGCATTCAGGCTTGCCGTGGCACAACGCTCCGTACTTACCGCGCAGCTATATCCTGCAATGGTGAATACGGGCAGGCAGTTGGTGGTGGCCTGGCAGGTCCGACCCATGCTGCGATCGTGACTTCCATGAACCGTATCTCCGGAGTGTTTGAGCTGGAACTATCGATCCGTTTTGTTCTGGTGGCAAATAATGATCTTATTGAGTATTTGAACCCTGCTACTGATCCATTTCCTAATGGAAACAATATAAACTCAAGCTTACTTTCTCAGAATCAAAACAACACCAACCTGAGAATCGGTAGCTCTAATTACGATATTGGTCACCTTTTTACCACGGCCGATAATGGTTTGGCTGCTCCCGGGGTTGTTTGCGGTAACAGCAAAGCGATGGGTGCTTCGGGTTCTTCATCTTCCTTCTCAGGTGATGGTTACGATATTGATTATGTTGCTCATGAAATGGGGCACCAGTTTAATGCCGACCATACTTTTAACTCTCCGTTCTGTGCAAGTGATGGAGATTCATTTGAACCTGGAGGAGGTACCACAATTCTTGCCTATGCCGGTATTTGTGATGATGATGATAACATTCAGCCTCATAGCGATCCCGTTTTTCACGGCATTTCCTACGATGAGATAAATTCCTTCCTTACCGGCCTGGGCGGATTTTGCGGAACATCCACTAATACTGGAAACACGCTTCCCCAGATCACCAGCATGGGAACAAATTCTTTGAGTATCCCGGTGAACACGCCTTTTGTGTTGACTGCTTCCGCAACGGATGCGGATGGGGATGCGCTCACCTATAGCTGGGAGGGTTGGGACAATGGGCCTTCTTCGTCTCCCTTCCCGGGGCAAACTTGGAATACAGCTGGTAGTTCACTCGACCGCCCACTTTTCCGTACGCGCCTGCCAAAGGTTTCCCCAAGCCGTACCTTCCCTGACCCGCGGGTTACCGCTGCAAATTATCCGGGGCTTGCTGCTCCGGTAGTAATGAATGGGCTGAGAGGAGAGGTATTGGCCCTGAGAGCAAGGGATATGAAATTCAGACTAACGGTTAGGGATAATCGCGCCGGTGGCGGCGGTGTAGTATCAAGCGGAGGCGGCGGCTGCCAGTCTTCTGCAAGTTTTGTGGTGAAAACAGTGGGGTTTGCTCCATTCATGGTTACCGTTCCTAATGGAGGCCAAAACTACCCGGGAGGTTCTACCCAAACAATTACGTGGAATGTTTCAGGTACCGATGTGGCGCCGGTAAATACTTCTAATGTAAAGATCACACTGTCAACTGATGGTGGTTTAACATTCCCTCACCTGATAACAGCAAGTACGCCTAATGACGGAACTGAGGATCTCGTAATCCCCGCAGTAGGTCCATCAAACCTTGCCCGTGTTAAAATTGAAGCGATCGGAAACATCTTCTTCGACGTTTCCAACAATAACTTCACCATTAGCGGAGCAAGTACTCCAACTTTTGATTTTACCACTCCGGCTGCAACAAGTGTTGTTTGCGGTTCTCCATCAGCTTCTGTATCGTTGGGAACCACGCAGGTGTCGGGCTTTTCAACTGCTATAGTATTAACGGCCAGTGGAAACCCTGCCGGCACTACAGTTACCTTCGCTCCTAACCCGATCACACCTGGAAACAGTACACAGGTTACTTTGAACAACGTTGCTTCACTTGCACCGGGCACATATAATATTACAGTAACAGGAACGGCCGGTGCGATAGTTAAAACACGCCAGCTCTCCTTTGTTGTATCCGCAGGTTCCGGGCCATCCATAACTACGCAACCTGTTTCTCAAAGCCCATGTTTGGGAGGCCCTGTTAGCTTCAGCGTAGTGGCAACAGGAGCCATTTCTTACCAATGGCAGGTGAGTACCAACGGTGGTGCTTCGTTCAGCCCAATCTCCGGAGCTACTAGTTCCACTTATAATGTTGCCGTAACCACTGCTGCAATGAACAACTACCAATATAACGTGGTTGTTACCAATCAATGCGGTACCGTTACTTCATCCAGCGCAACATTAACAATCGCATCAACTCCGGTAATTAATACTCAGCCTGTTTCGGTAACAGTTTGCGAGGGAGCAAGTGCAACCTTTACCGTTGCTTCTACAAGCCCTGCAAATTACCAGTGGCAAATGAGTGCTACAGCAGGCGGACCCTTTAATAATATTTCGGGCGCAACGTCAAACACATTTACGATACCGAATGTTACGGCTTCGATGAACGGTTCACAATACCATGTGGTAGTTTCCAACCTTTGCGGAACGGTTACCTCGGTGAATGTTACATTGAGCATTGCCAGCGGTGTTAGCATTACAACCCAGCCACAGGATGCAAACGGAATTTGCATTGGTCAAACGGCTTCTTTCTCGGTAACAGCTGCGGGTCCGGGTTTAACCTACCAATGGCAGGTAAGTACAGATGGCGGTGCTAATTACAGCAACATAACTTCTGCCACAGCGGCGTCTTATACAACGGCCGCAGTTACTTCGGGGATGAACAACAACCGTTACAGGGTGATAGTAAGCACCACCTGCGGATCTCCACTTACCTCGCAGGCTGCAGTGCTTACAGTGGTTCCGGGCGCGATGATTACCGCTCAGCCATCTTCTGCAACAGTTTGCCCTGGCGATAATGCTTCATTCACCGTTACTGCAACGGGAGCAACGGGCTATCAATGGCAGGTGAGCACAAATGGCGGCACAAGCTTTACAAACATACCCGGGGCAAACACCGCAACCTTAAACGTACCGGCGGTTACGGGTGCAATGAATAATTATCAATACAATGTGTTGGTAAGCGGTTGTGCAACGCCGATAACATCTGCTAATGCAACATTAACGGTTACCCAGGCTCCAACCGTTACTACACCGCCTGTTGCAACTTCTTCATGTGTTGGTGGGTCTGCTTCCTTTAGCGTGGTAACAGCGAATGCTACTACATATCAATGGCAGATCAGTACAGATGGAGGTGCAACATTTAACGACATTTCCGGCGAAACTTCTGCAAGCCTAAATTTAACTAACCTGACTGGTACAATGGATGGCAACCAGGTAAGGGTTATTATCAATAATACCTGTGGTGGAGTGCCGGTTGTATCAAGCGCTGCTACTTTAACTATCCTTGCAGGAGCTGCAATTACAACCCAACCATCAAATAGCTCTGCTTGTGCAGGAACCAATGCATCTTTCACTATTGTGGCCACGGGTGCAGGAGGGTATCAATGGCAGGTAAGTACAGATGGTGGTGCAACATTTAATGATATTTCGGGCGAAACTTCTGCCACTTTGAATTTGAGCGGCATAACATCTGCTATGAACAGCAATCAATACAGGGTTGTGATAGCAAATTGCGGAGGAGCCGGCTTAACTTCTGCTCCTGCAACGCTCAGCATTATCCCTGGTGCAACTGTTACCACGCAACCATCTGCTACCTCGGCTTGCCCGGGGGCGGATGCAAGCTTTAGTGTAGTGGCATCAGGCGCTACGGCCTACCAATGGCAGGTAAGTACCAATGGTGGTACATCGTTTACAAATATTGCAGGCGCATCATCTTCGTCGCTTACAGTGCCGGCTGTTTCAGCGGGCATGAATAATAATCAATACCAGGTATTAGTTACCGGAGCTTGCGGAGATGTAACCTCAACTTCGGCTACGCTTACCGTTAGTAGCGGTGCTTCGATAACCGGCCAGCCATCGGCAACAGTTGTATGTGAAGGTGCAAATGCTTCCATTTCTGTATCTGCAAATGGCGCGACGGCTTACCAATGGCAGGTGAGTACTGATGGGGGAACTACCTTCACTAATATCAGCGGCGCTTCAAATTCCACGCTGTCACTAAATGGCGTCACTGCCCCAATGACCGGCAATCAATACCAGGTAATAGTTACGGGCGCTTGTGGAGCAGTAACTTCTTCAAATGCAACTCTAACTGTGAATGCATCGCCAACGGTGTCTGCAAACGGGCCGGCAACTGCAGTTTGCGAGGGCTCCAGCATTACGCTCACGGGCTCCGGTGCGGTGTCATACTCCTGGAACAATGGCGTTACAGACAATGTTCCGTTTACGATAAACGGTACTAATACTTTCACGGTTACGGGAACAGATGCTAACAACTGTACAGGCACTGCATCCATAACTGTTTCGGTGAACGATGCTCCAACGATCACAGTAACTGCAGATGATACACAACTTACCGAAGGAGAATCTGCAACCCTTACTGCAGTATCTAACCCTGCTGCCACTGCTTTTGTGTGGTACAGGAATGGTGTTGTGGTTCCAGGAGCTACGGGTAATTTGCTGGTGGTGCCTCATACAGAGCTGGGAGCCTATACAGCCGAAGCAACTGATGCAAACGGTTGTACCGGTATTTCAGCAGCCGTAGAAATTGTAGCGGGAACAACAGCCTTTGCCTTTATCACTCCAAATGCCAACAACGGTACCTTTAAAGTGAACTTCCGCAATGAAGGCTTCCTGCAACCAACACGGATGGTGACGATTTACGATGGAAAAGGCAGTCTTGTGTTTAAGAAAATTCACACAGTCAACTTCACAACTTCAGTAGATGTTATCGATATCTCAACGCGGAACCTTTCGAAAGGGATCTATTGGTTGGTATTGTCAGAAGTAAATGGCAAGAGATTGAAGTCTGGTAAACTCGTGATTCAATAACAACACACCTCACATAATTACAGGCCATCTTCGGATGGCCTTTTTTTTTGTTAAGACCAGGGGAACAGATGCAGACCAATAAAGGAATTCCTGTGCAGAATTGCCAATATGTAAGTTTGCAAATGATCTCTATTGCCTGAATCGCATCTGCACATCTGCAGATCGCACATTTACCCATCAGCTACAGTTTCGTGCTAAAAGGGTCTCCCTGGCGAGTGTCGCCAATTTTCAAATCGTGGTTTGCAAGACTCTTCCTTTTTGCACAGGTGAACAATAAGTTGTTGCCGCGCAGGGAAGTGAATTTTTAGGATAATTTAAATTAGAAGGAAGTACTAACAACGCCATTCTCCATCTTTAAAAAATAGAGATGTTTGTTCTCAAAATAGTCGGGCGTGGTTCCGTCACTCAGAAACACCGGTTTAAAATTATAGTCTGAGAATACTTTATGAGGATAGTCATTGAGGTGAGAAATAAAATCAACCGGGTGCTTTGCAAGCAGCTTTATAAATAGGTAAACAGTTTCAAAGCCTTTAAAAGCAAGTTCAGAAGGATTTATTTTGTAGCGAAGTTTATAGGCGTCTGTAAGCATCAGGCTGTAGTTGTCCTGTTTGCCATTATGGTAGGGAGTAGTGAAATACACTGGAAAATCTTTAAGCTTTGGTCCGGGTTTCTTAAAGAAGCCATCCCAGTTAGGCATTCCGATCAGGGTGATTCGGTATGTATTTTTTAACGCGGCGCTTGCCATCGCCAATTCTGTTGCGAAAATTTCATCAAGGCTTCCACCGATGATCACGTTGTCTTTTGTGCTATCCAGTGAGTTTTTTATCACTGAAAAATCACCTTCAATATTAGCAACCTTGTATTTCAATAGAGGTGAACCATCAGGCGAATTGTTGCCTTTCATATAAAGCGCAACTTTTTCTTCCTGCGAACCGCGCTGCGTGGCCAGTACGATATTATCTGTACTATGGGCCTGGAGCACATAACTATAGATCGCTTCACAATGCGCCCGTAGGGTTGAATTCATGATCACGAGGAAGGGGTTGCCACTAACACCGCCATCGTTTGGATAGGTTGCTGAAATGAAAGGGATATTTTTTCTCTTTGCATAGGAAGCCAGGTGTGTAAAATCATCTTCACGAACTGAACCTATCACAAGGTCAAGGCTGTCGAATTCGCGGCGGCCCAGTGCCTGATCCAGTTTAATGGAACGAACATCGTAAAAGCGAGCCTCTACATTTGCCTGGTAGATAAGAATGCTGTCTAACGCTACCTGCGCGCCCTGGAAGAATTCGAGACCGGGAAAAGCAAAACGTGGAAAATTTTTATTATAACGGTAATGCGTACCTGTAAATGCGGAATCAAGAAAAACCGGGGCAAAAAATCCTACCCGATAGGTTTTAAAGGAATTTGTAACAAGGCTATCCTGCGCTTTTGCAGAATCAGCATTGCTCAATAAAAGACTGATCGCGAAAATCCATTTTCTCATGCTGTATGAAGGTTTTATTCCCACTCAATAGTGGCCGGTGGCTTACTGCTGATATCATAGACTACCCGGTTAATGCCCTTAACATTATTGATTATCTCATTCGATACTTCGGCCATGAAATCATAAGGAAGGTGAGCCCAATCTGCCGTCATGCCGTCCACTGAAGTTACGGCCCTCAACGCCACCGTAAATTCATATGTTCTTTCATCTCCCATAACACCTACGCTTTTAACCGGTAGCAAAATTGTTCCGGCCTGCCATACTTTTTCATACAAACCATGGGCCTTCAAAGCCTTGGTATAAATATGATCAGCATCCTGCAATAACCGTACCTTCTCCTCGGTCACTTCGCCCAATATCCGTATGCCAAGCCCGGGGCCCGGAAAGGGATGGCGGTTCAATAACTCTGCCGGTATACCGAGTTCAGCGCCGATCTTTCTAACCTCGTCTTTAAAAAGTGCGCGAAGGGGTTCAACGAGTTTCAACTTCATTTTCTCAGGAAGCCCTCCTACATTATGATGTGACTTGATGGTAACAGATGGCCCGTGAACAGATACCGATTCAATCACGTCGGGATAAATAGTGCCTTGGCCAAGGTGAGTGATGCCTTCAAGCCTATGTGATTCTGAATCGAAAACCTCGATAAAGCAGGCCCCGATCGCCTTTCGCTTTTCTTCCGGCAACACTTTTCCAGCAAGCTTAGTATAAAAATGCTCGCGGGCATCTACGCCTTTTACGTTTAATCCTAATTTTTTATAGATCGACAGAACTTCTTCAAATTCATCCTTTCTCAACAACCCGTTATCTACGAATATGCCAAACAGGTTTTCGCCAATAGCACGGTGAAGAAGCGTCGCTGCCACTGTACTGTCCACGCCACCGCTAAGGCCCATCACTACTTTTTTGCCTTCGAGTTCATTTTTTAAGCTGCTTACCGTGTCTGTTATAAAATGATCCGGAGTCCAATTTCCTGAGCATCCACATACCTTATAGAGGAAATTCTTTAGAATGGTTTTGCCTTCAGTGGAATGATAAACTTCAGGATGGAATTGTAAACCAAAAAGCGGTCTGTCTTTCATGACGAATGCGGCTACCGGTATGCTATCGGTTGTTGCGGTTGTTAAAAACTCACCCGGAAGTTCGCGGATGGAGTCGCTATGACTCATCCACACCTGCGATTCTTCCGGCAACCCGGAAAAAATTTGGGAAGGAGAATTTATTTTAAGCTTTGCACGGCCATATTCACGTTTATCACTTTTCTCAACTCTGCCACCATATTGTTTCGCAGTAAGTTGGGCGCCATAGCAAACTCCTAATACAGGAAAATTCCTGAGCAAATTATTCACATCAACAGAAGGTGCATTTTCTTCATTAACTGAAAAGGGAGACCCGGATAAGATGATTCCTTTTAATCCCGGTTCCGGCTTCACTTCTCTTTTGTAAGGAATTATTTCGCAGTACACGTTGGCTTCGCGAACAACGCGTGCGATGAGCTGAGTATACTGAGAACCAAAGTCGAGGATAAGGATCTTTTCTGTGATCATGCAGCGAAGGTAAATTATTGATCTCAATGATAATACAACTGGATACCTCATTGCAGCCGCGATAAGTTTTTGCGTATTTAGAAAAGAGTGAAGAAAAGAATCAACTGAAAAATTATAATATTTGCATGATGAATAAGATCCTTCTTCTTTTATCCCTTACCGTTATCACAATATTCATTTCCTGCGATACCGAACATGGAAGCGGAAATATTATATCGGTGCAAAAAAGTGTTCCTGAGTTCAACGCTGTGAGTGTTTCCGGCGGAATCACTGCGGAGCTGAGAAATGGTCCTCAGAAAGTGGTCATTGAGGCTGATGATAACCTGATGGAATATGTGAAGGCTGAAGTAGAGAATGGCAGGCTGAAAATTTCAACAGGAAATAAGAGTATCCGCGACGCGGACATTCGTGTATTCATTACTGCCCCTTCAATAAGGCGGGTTTCCGGGAGTGCCGGTGCTGAAATATCAATCAAAGATGAATTAAGATCTGCCAACAGGATACATTTAGAATCTTCAAGCGCTGCTGAGATCGATGGAAGGGTTGATGCGCCGGGAGTTGAACTTAGTGCAAGCAGTGGTTCAGAATTAAAAGTAAATGGAAGAACGCGTAACCTGAAAATTGATGCATCGAGCGGATCAGAAATTGAAGCATTCGGGTTGATGGCAGAATCCTCAGATGTTTCTGCAAGCAGCGGAGCAAAAGTTGAAGTTCACGCAAGTGTGGCCTTGAACGCAGAAGCATCCAGCGGTGCAGGGATCAAGTTTAGAAACGGGGGAGAGGTTTCTATAAAACAGAGTAGCGGCGGAACCGTTAGCAAGGCAAATTAAACCAGGTAGGCCTGCATTTTTTCCGAGCTGTGTCTCAAAAATTTGGGCAGCCCAATTTTGCACGACCTGAACCATGATCGCCTGAGTTGCGTCCACCCATTGAATAACCAATTCTGATAGTGGTAGAATAATACCAATCTTTGTTTTTAGGGTTGCCGCGCTGCGAACCTGCTGCTGGATAAGTTCCGCCTCCGGGCAATTCATCACCGCGAAAGGCATACTGAACGGCGGCTGCGCCCCTGCCCTGCGCCAGGAATGAAGAGTCTGCATAGGTGGTGCTTACATCATCCAGATAATCTGTAAACAGCTTACGAAAAACAAGTTCCACACCGAGCCGCAATCTCGGGGATAGAGTTGTTTTCACGCCTCCGCCGAAGGGAAGTGCAAACTGAACAAGATTGTATTCTTTCCTTTCAGGGTATTGCGCAAGACCCTGGCCTTCCGTTCCAAGATTTTGCAGGAAAACCTTGTTGCCTTCCTCATCTTTTATCCAGGGATTGAATTGAAAAACTCCTCCTCCCACAAATAAGAAGGGCGAAACGGATCGATATTCAAGATCAAAAAGACTGTACTCAATGCCAACCTGGGCTTCAAGAACCCTGGTGTTAAAACTCAAATTACGGGCGCGGTTATTTTTATTTCCTCCATTAATATTGTCACCACCTTCAAGCTGCAAATAATTGAAAGATCCGCGGAGAGAAAATTTAGGGTTTAACTGGTATGATAAACCAAGGCCCAAAGCGGGCTTCACAGGCGAAAAAGAGAATTTCTTTACCTGCAGATCTCCCTGGTAATTTGCAAGACCGGCAGAAAACTCAGCAGTCCACTGACATGGTGCCGCAAATGGCAGAAGGATGAATAAGATTAAAAAAAGGCGCATGAATTGAAAACAAGGATGGCAAAAATTGCGCCACCCGTTTACAGGTTCCGAAAGCATTGAGCGATGTTGGATCGCATAAAAAAGCCCGGCATTAGATCCGGGCCTTTATCATCCATGCAACAAAGCAATTAGTTAAATGAGTACCTGATACCAATTTGTCCCTGCCAGCGCGAGCCAAAGGTTGCTGACCAGGGAATGCGATTGGTGAAATTGTATCCCGTGCCAGGATTCGCCCCCGTGGTACGATTCACGGCGGTTAAAATTGTGTAAGCCTGGTCTGTTATGGTGTACTGCCGGCCCCAGTCTTTATTGATCAGGTTAGTGAGGTTGAATATGTCTAACGTTACCTGCAGGTCGTGTTTTTTTCCTTTTACATTCACATAAAAATCCTGGGCGATTCTGGCATCGATAACATGCTCCCACGGTG
>JAEZDA010000078.1 GCA_023433345.1 Bacteroidota bacterium
GGTGTTAGGTGTTGGGTGTTGGATTTTGGATGGTGGATGGTGGATGTTGGGTGTTGGATGGTGGAGGTTGGATGTAGGGTTTTGGAGGTTGGAGGTTGAACTAATTACCTCTTTTAAAATCTCCCGTTCAAGTTATCCATATACCCCACATTAAACGTTTGAAAACACCTCGGCCCAAAAAAAATACGGAACTTTTCTGTGGGGACAGGGGTGAACGCTACCCCGGGGAGAAAGGAGGTCGATGACGGATGTTGAATAGTGGTGTTGGGTGTTGGGTGTTGGATGTTGGGTGTTGGATGTTATGATGGATGTTGGTGTTGGGGTTGAATGTTGGATGTTGGGTGTTGGTGCTGGATTTTGACAATTTCGTTTTCCTTAATTCATGAACGACATTTAATTTTTATTAAGATATCATTTTCAAATAAATGATAATCAACCTAAAATAGACTCGGATTAGGGATTATTTTCAATGATCTCTTGGAGCTCCGTTCCTACGCAAAGCCTCCGCCTTGCGGCAGTTGGACATCTATTCGTCCGAAATGAAAAGCAATCTTTCGCTGCGGCCGAAATATAAATATCCTGCATTTTGTGCAAAGGCTTTGTGACTCTGCTGCGTTAGGGATTGGCAGCCCTACCGTGTAGGGCAGAAAGCCCGCCGACCCCGGCCGAAGCGACGGGGGCGGAACGCCCTACCTTCGGAATAATGAATTTTAAATTATGAATTATAGATTAATCTGAAGTAATAGAGATGACCTGACATCAATAATTTATAATCTAAAATCTATAATTTGTAATTTCGCTGCTCCTCTCCCTTTTCCTCCCCGAAAAAGTGCTACCTTTGCGACCCCGTTAAAAAAACCGGGGAATTTATTATGTCATTTAATATTAACAAACAACTAAACGCAGAAGATCAGGAGCTGACAGCAGGAGAAACTGCGGAGGCTACTGCGACACCAAATCAGCCTGTACAAGAAACTGAAACAGAAGTTGAAACCGCTCACGACGATTTTGACTGGTCGAGAGACAAAAGAAATGTGGCGGCTTACACGGCGGAGGAAAAAGAAAAGTACGACAAGGTGTATGACAACACTTTCAAACAGATCAATGATGGTGAAATGATACAGGCAACTGTTGAATCATTGACCAAAACTGATGCTGTAGTGAACATCGGCTTTAAAAGCGACGGCCTTATTTCTTTGAACGAGTTCCGCGACATTCCCGGTGGAGTGAAAGTGGGCGACGTTATCGAAGTAATGGTAGTTGAAAAAGAAGACCGCGATGGAAACCTTAACCTGAGCCGCAAATCTGCAAGGATCACGCGCGCATGGGAAAGGATCGTGGAAGTAAACAAGACAGGCGAAATTGTTACCGGTGTTGTTACCAGCAAAACAAAGGGCGGACTTATTGTTGACGTATTCGGAATGGAGACCTTCCTTCCGGGTTCTCAAATTGACGTGAAGCCCGTTACCGATTACGATCAGTTTGTTGGAAAGACCATGGAATTTAAGGTGGTTAAAATTAACGAAGCGATCAAGAACGCGGTTGTATCTCACAAAGCACTAATTGAAAGCGATATCGAAGCACAACGCGCTGAGATCATCGGTAAACTTGAAAAAGGCCAGGTGCTTGAAGGAACAATCAAGAATATCACAGACTTTGGTGCATTCCTCGACCTTGGCGGCTTAGACGGATTGTTGTACATCACCGATATTTCATGGGGACGTATCAACCATCCTTCAGAAGTACTGAAGATGGACCAAAAACTGAATGTGGTTGTTCTTGATTTCGATGATGATAAAAAACGTATCAGTCTTGGTTTGAAGCAACTTACTCCACACCCGTGGGATACTCTTGCTGAGAACCTTAAAGAAGGTGAAATAGTAAAAGGAAAGGTTGTAAACATTGAAGATTACGGCGCATTCCTCGAGATCATGCCTGGTGTTGAAGGCCTTGTTCACGTAAGTGAAATTACATGGGCTAACACTCCGATCAACGCGAAAGAATTCTTCAAACTTGGAGACGAGTATGAAGCGAAAGTTGTAACGCTTGATAAGGAGACACGCAAGATGAGTCTTTCGATTAAACAAATGACTGAAGACCCATGGAGCACTATCGAAAATCAGTTCCCTGAAGGTAGTCGTCACACCGGTGTTGTGAAGAACATCACTCCGTATGGTGTGTTTGTTGAATTATCAACAGGCATTGGTGGTATGATCCATATCAGCGACCTGAGCTGGTTGAAACGCTTCAATAATCCTAACGAATACACGAAGGTGGGAAATGAGATCGAAGTGATGATCCTGAACATTGATAAGGACGGACGCAAACTTCAGCTTGGCCACAAACAAATTGAAGAAGATCCATGGAACAGTCTTGAAACTGTGTTCTCTGAAGGAACAATTCACGAAGGCACCGTTATTAAGAAAGACGATAAGGGAGCAGTTGTTCAGTTGCCTTACGGATTGGAAGGATTTGCACCAAGCCGTCATCTTTTAAAAGAAGATGAAAAAACAATTGGTGCAGATGAGATAGCGCAGTTCATGGTGATCGAATTCGATCGGAATGATAAGCGGATCGTGTTAAGCCATACCCGCCTTTGGGAGCAGGAAAAAGAAGAAGAAAAGCAAATTCTTGCGAAAGAAAAACGTGCTGATGCTGAAAATACCAAGAAAGCTGTGAAGAATATTCAGAGCAAAGTGGAGAAGTCTACACTTGGTGACCTCGGTGTACTCGCAGGTTTGAAAGCTAAACTTGATGATGCTGCCGCTGCTGATGAAGCAAAGAAAGCTGAAAACAAGGGAGAGCCGAAAGGAGAATAAATTAATTGGTTCTTTATACATCCCGCGCCATTTCTGGTGCGGGATTTTTTTTGGGTAACTACGCACTAAAGGAAAAGTTTCGTCATTAACTTTGATTTTGCAATAGATAATTCACTTAATAAATTTTTTAAATGAGGAAGCTAGTTTTTATACTCAGCGTTGTTGCGGGCCTTGCAGCATGTTCCAGTTCCAGGCAAGGAACAAATGCAACGAAATCAACTTCGCCCAGTGAGCAGTCAGTGGCAACAGGGAAAACCAATACAGCTGCTTCAGAGTCCAGTGCTGCTGCGGAAACCGTAGTTCCTGCAACGGGAGCGAAGGATGTGAAGAAACAGACAAGGGCTGTGGCGGAGGCGGAGAAAGCAAGAAGAGCTCAGGGTGGGGAATAGATTGTTGTGAAATTGATTGAAGGAAAAGGTTGTCCGGAGGCGGGCGACCTTTTTTTGTGTGTGAGTTGCGGGTACTACGTTGGTCAGTTGCCTGAAAATCCCGAAAAACGCCGATCAACCAATTATTGCCAATTCGATTATCCATTTAGTACGCAAAATGTACTCCTTCGGGGAATTGTAGGGTTGAAAAAGGTTCTGGATGTTTACTTTCTAAACTTTTTCACAAATGGACCAGAAAAACTTTGATAATGACTACCGTACTGAAGATGACTGTCTTCAATATATTTTCGACCTAAAATGGAAAAATGGTTTCTCCTGTTTCAAATGCGGACACACAAAATCATGGAAAGGAAGAACACATTTCAATCGGAGATGCAGCAAATGCCGTTATGATGAATCAGCTCTCGCTAACACTGTTTTTCACAAACTAAAAATTCCATTAAAAACAGCATTTGGAATTACATTTAATATACTATTCTTCAAAACCGGTGTTTCGTCGCCAGACCTGGCGAGAAGGTTTCGAATTAATCAGAAAAGTGCCTGGTATTTCAGCCGAAAGTTGCAACAGGCCTTAAGTTCAGCCAAACCAGAAAAGTGTACAAACATCTCGGGCAGAAGGTCACTTTCCATTGACAGCATCATTGTCAGCGGCCGTAAATCCGGATCAAACGGATTGCAACAAGTTCATCTGGAGGTTGAGGAGTTTGAAGACAGTAATTATGAAGGCCCGCAAATGAGAGGGGAAATTTCGATGCCGAATGGGGAAGAGAAAGAGGCTTCGGAATTGCTTAAGGGAAAATTCAATCAGCCAAATCCGAGCATTAAGGTATGGAATTTTAAAGTTGGGCTAACTGGCACACACCACCATTGCTCTGAAAAATACATGCAGGGTTACAAAGATGAATTTATGTTGAAGTATAATTACAGGAATCGTTTGAAAAGGCTATGGCCTGACATTATGATACGGTTAGTTCAACGAAGTCCGCGAAAATGAACGACTGTGCAAACTAAATGGATAATCGGGAGCCAAAAAAATTTTTCAGGATGGATCTCGTGTAAATAAAACAGCATGAGGGAAGTGACATAATAAAAAAGGCTGTTCAACCTTTAGAACAGCCCAATAATCTATAACTCCATACTCCCCTATCGAAAATCAGTTTCATCAAGGTGCACCTTCGTCATCTCTAAAAAATGATTTTGCAATTGGTGAAAAAAAATGGGCTGGGTGATATGACGCGTTTCTTCCCGATACCAAATTTCCATCCTGGAAAAATCGTCCGCCTTTGGTACCAGCATCCTGAATGCACCCTTGCTATATTTTACTGTTCCATTTTCCAAAACCTCGCGCTGAAATTTGAATCTTGAAAGCGTTTCATCATTTATAGTCACCGGGGTGAGCTGATCTGTTTCATACCAGAACTGCTGTACGCCATTGTCAACGCACACCTGCTTATCGTCGTGATTCAATTCTGTAACGACGCCCTCACGAACCGTTCCTTCGTTTTCAGCATATACGTAATCTCCTGCCTTTAATTCCTGGAATTTGATCATAATTGAAAGGTTTTGTATTATCTAATGTATAAATATTTCAGATGAACTGCAAAACTCCTTCCAACATTACTCTGCCCAACTCTTAATATAGCCTTCGTTCTCAATTTCGATAGCGGTTGTTGTGAGCTGTAAGGGCCTGAATGTATCCACCATAACGGCCAATTCCCCGGTTTCCTTCGCACCAATACTCTTCTCTACTGCTCCGGGGTGAGGACCATGAGGGATACCTGCCGGGTGAAGTGTAAGCATACCACGGGTCACGTTTTTTCGGCTCATAAAATCTCCGTCAACATAATACAACAATTCATCGCTATCGATATTGCTATGATTATAAGGAGCTGGAATTGCCAAGGGGTGGTAATCATACAAGCGCGGCACGAAGGAACACACCACAAAGGAATTCGTCTCAAACGTTTGATGAACGGGAGGTGGCTGATGTACGCGACCAGTAATGGGTTCAAAATCGTGAATGCTTAGCGCATAGGGATAACAACAACCATCCCAGCCGACCACATCAAATGGATGTGTGCCATAATGAATGCCATACAACCAGCCGCTTTTCTTTGTTTTAATCACAAAATCTCCTTTAACATCGTTAGCCTGAAGATTCTGTGGTACTCTGATGTCGCGCTCACAATAAGGTGAATGCTCCATTAATTGACCGTAACCGGACAAATATCGTTTAGGGTAACGGAGAGGGCTAAACGATTCTACAATGAACAGCCTGTTGGCGGGTTCGTTGAATTTGATCTGGTAGATACAACCACGGGGAATGACCAGGTAATCTCCATATCCAAATTTTAATTCACCATAGCAGGTTGTAAGAACACCACTCCCCTCGTGAACAAATATCATCTCGTCTGCATCGGCATTCTTATAAAAATAATCAGAGGTTCCTCCCTGGGGTGCTGAAAGAGAAATGTGCAGGTCGTTATTGATCAGGATTGGTTTCCTGCTGTCCAGGTAATCCTGCATGGGCTTCACTTTAAAGCCCTCAAAGCTACGATGCTTAAGCATTTTTTCTTCAGCTACTTCCGGCATCACATTAATAGCTTTATCTACCTTAACTATTTGTGTGGGGGGATAAATATGATAGAGGAGTGAGTAATCATTTGAAAATCCTTCGGTAGAGAATAATTGTTCCGAATACAATTGATTATCCGGTTTGCGGAATTGTGTGTGTCTTTTATGCGGAATATTTCCGGCTTTATGATAATGAGGCATTGCTTAATTTGGAGATTTGATGATTTTATAATGAGCATAACCGCGCCCGTCAGGTCATTCCTGATTCAGGCCCTATTCTTCAAACTGTAACCTTTGCATAGCGATACGATCAGGAAATAGTACTTCCATGTTCGCTTATCGATGAAATACGTAAAGTTGCGGTGAAAAGGCATTTGCTTTTGATGTTTACCTTCATTCAAATTTAACCCTTTAAATCGAATTCATTGAAACGGATCGGAATTCTGTCAGATACGCACAACTTTCTGGATGAACTCATATTCCGACATTTTGAATATTGCGATGAGATCTGGCATGCCGGTGATTTCGGAAACGCCGCTCTGGCCAAAAAGCTTTCAGATTTTAAACCGTTAAGAGGGGTTTACGGGAATATTGACGGCCATGATATCAGGGCGCTTTACCCGGAGAAAAATCATTTTCGTATTGAAAACATAAATGTGTTCATGCAACATATCGGCGGATATCCTCAACGATATGCTGTGGGTGTAAAGGATGAGATAACGAAAAATAAAGTGGGTTTGTTCATCAGTGGTCATTCACACATATTGAAGATCATGTACGACGAAAACCTGAAATGCCTGCACATCAACCCTGGTGCGGCAGGTAAGCAAGGCTGGCAAAAAGCGCGGACCCTGGTTCGTGTAAGCATTACCGGTAGTAACCTTCACGATTGCGAGGTGATCGAGCTTTAACGCATGCTCTTAACTCTTCTTTTCGTATTTCCAATGCCTGGCCTTCCCTTCTGCCAACCACTCGATCGCAGTAGAGATCCTGGTATTACGCGTTTCATCGCGTTTCGCCTCATTTATCCAGTTAATGTACTCTTTACGGCAGGAAGGCGATGACGATTTAAAAAAAGTCGCTGCAGCTTTATTTTTGCCCAATGCCTTGGAAAACTCAGGGTGTATCTCCGGTTCTTCCGTCGAAACCTGCTTTTTCTTTTCGAGTTTTATGCCCTGGTCATTCAGACGCTTCGCCTCAAGTAAATATTCTTTGAGAAGTTTTTCGGCCGGAAGATCATCAACACTTTTCACCTTGCCAAGATCACCCATTCCACCCTCTCCCTTATTGTTTCTGAAAAGATCGGCATCTTTCATCAGCGGACTTTTCCAAAAAGCGAAGGCACAATGCTCTTTAAAGGCTGCCATCCCAAATATTGGCCCTTTATATTCAAATGCAGGCATACCCCACTTCACTGTTTCTTCCACTTCCGGCACAACCTCATGAACCAATTTTCTCAGATGCTTTAAAATTGGCTGCGCAAAAGGCTTTGCGTTTTTTATATAATCATCTAATCGCGGATCTTTTTTTCCCATGATGCTTTCATGGCAGGTTATCTTTCCAACAACCTTCCCACAAAAGCAATTTAAAATTTATAATTTATAATCTATAATTTATCCTTCCCTCACTCCACCCACTCGGCAATAAAAATATTCGTATCGCGACTGCCGCCATTGTTGCGGTTGCTGCTAAAAACAATTTTCTTACCATCGGGGCTGAACATAGGAAATGCATCAAATCCTTTATCACGGGACACCTTTCGGAGGTTAGTGCCATCAGCATTCAGCAGGTACATGTTAAAAGGAAAGCCGCGCCTGTATTCGTGGTTACTGCAAAAAATTATATTCCCATCCGGCGTAAAGTTTGGCGCCCAATTAGCCTGACCGAGACTTGTAACCTGGCGAGCATCTGAACCATCCACATTGCACATCCACAATTCCATATTTGTCGGTGCAACCAAACCCTGAGCAAGCAGGTCAAAATAATCCTTCAACTCAGCCTCTGTTCGCGGCCGTGAAGCTCTCCACAATATTTTTGTACCGTCCGGACTAAACCACGCGCCACCATCGTAGCCCGGCATGTTAGTGATCCTTTTTACCTTCTTGCCCTTTAGGTTCATGGTGTACAATTCAAGGTCACCGTCACGCATAGACGTAAATACCATTAGGTCGCCCTTTGGCGAAATTGTCGCTTCGGCATCATATCCCTTGGTTTTAGTAAGGCGCTTCACAATTTTGCCGTTAGTATCGGCTTTAAAAATATCAAAGCTCTCATAGATCGGCCAGATGTACCGGTTGCCATGCTTTGCACGATCAGGCGTTGGCGGGCATTCAGTTCCTCCCAGGTGCGTGGAGCCATAAACAACATGCTTTCCGTCAGGATAGAAATACGCACACGTGGTTCTTCCTGTGCCGGTACTTACCAACTTGGGCACAAATGGTTCGCCTGCTTCCGGTATCCTTCCCATCCAGATCTGATCGCACATGATGCCTTCCTTCGGAGCCGTTTTTTGAAAAATCAGGTATTTGCCATCATAGCTGAAATAGGCCTCAGCATTGTCTCCGCCAAAGGTCAACTGGCGGATATTCTTAAAATGAGTTTCTCCTTCAAAATGGATCGAATCACTTGCCGGTTGCGCAAATAAACCTGAAGAAAAAAATAACAGCGCACAGGCAGAAAACAGTCGCTTCATAAAATCACTAATTTTTTGAGGCGCAAAGATACTTAGAGAGTTGGAGGGTTTTGTACTGAAATTGTCATCAAATGGTCACCTCTGCCTAATTTTACCTGGTGAGATTATATTTAATTATACTGTCAGTGATAATGTTCACTGCATGCGGATCGAAAAAATCCACGGAACAAAAAAACGTTTTTAAATCAAGGGCAGAGCTTTTGAGAGACAGCGTGGATCGTTATCCTGATTCGTTGATCTTTCTGGAAAACCTGGTTCAACACTATCGTGACAGTGGCCGCTATGATAAGGCTATAGAGGAAACTGAATCAAAATTGAAACAAGATAGTGGAAATGCAAGGTTGTTTGAGATGCTTGCAATTCTTCATTTTGAACAGGAAGATACTACTTCAGCAATAAAGGCATTCGAGCAGGCTGTAAACCTTGAGCCCATCCCTCAATACATGATTTCTCTCGGAACTATGTATGCACAAACCAGGAATGCACGAACACTCCGCCTGATGGATCTTCTTATCCGTGAGTATCCAAAATTTAAAAAAGAATCACATTTTGTGAAAGGTCTATATTATTCTGCCACCGAAAAATTTCAGGATGCAATTGCAGAATACAACAAGGCCCTGGATATTAGCTTCACTTTTATGGAGGCGTACCGGGAAAAATCGATCGCATTATATGAACTTGGTTTGTATGAAAAGTCTCTTGAAGTAATTACCAAAGCAGTTACTTTGCAGAACAACTACGAAGAAGGCTATTATTACCAGGGTAAGGTGCTGGAAAAACTTAACAGGAAGAATGATGCTATTGAATGTTATCGAACGGCCCTGCTGTATGCGCCCGATTATGCAGAAGCCCGTGAATCTTTAAACCGGCTTGAAAATAAAAAATAATAAAATGGCAATAATAGCGCCCTCCCTCCTCTCGGCAAACTTTCTGATGCTTGAAAATGATTGCAAGATGCTGAATGAAAGTGAGGCAGAATGGTTTCATCTTGATGTAATGGATGGAAGATTTGTTCCCAACATCTCATTTGGACCAATGATCATTGACTTTATCAGGAAGGCGACCAATAAAGTATGTGATGTGCACCTGATGATCGAAGAGCCTGAAAAATATGCAGAGGCTTTTAAAAATGCAGGTGCAGACAATCTTTCGGTACATGTTGAAGCCTGTACACATCTTCATCGGAATATCCAACAGATAAAATCTCTTGGAATGAAAGCCGGGGTGGCAATAAACCCGCACACTTCTCTCTCCACTCTTGAGAACGTTCTTCATGATATCGACCTGGTATGCATGATGAGTGTGAACCCGGGCTTCGGCGGGCAATCCTTTATTGAACACACCTATCAGAAGATCAGGGATCTGAAAAATATGATCAAAGAAAAAGGATTGAACGTGCTGATAGAGATAGACGGAGGAGTTTCAACGGCTAATGCTTCCCAAATAGTACAGGCCGGCGCCGATGTACTGGTTGCAGGCAATGCCGTTTTTAAATCAACCGATCCGATGGCCACAATCTCCGCACTAAAGAGATCTGTTTAAAAAAAAATTGCCTGGATTATATATCTTCATTTCTCATGAAATGGTTGCTCGCTTTTTTCCTGCTTATTTCAAACTTCGTTTATGCTCAACCGAAAGTTGCCATAGTCACCGGGAAAGTGGTTGATGAAAATGAGTTGCCACTCGCCGGCGTATCAGTTATCATTCTTGGTAAACAAAAAGGCGTATCTACCAATGAAGACGGCACCTTCAGCATTTCATTACAGGCGCAACGGGCTACGGCACTTATTTTCTCTCATACCGGTTATTACGATCATCAAAGGAATTTTTATTTGAGTGAGAATGAACAGGAAAATATTCTAATCCGTTTGAAAAGGTCGGGGAAAGAACTGGAATCAGTAATTATAACAGATGAAAGGGAAAGAAAGGAAGCGGGATTGGTTTCACTTGACCCAAAAAATGCAATTCAAATTCCCGGAGTTGCAGGCGGCGTTGAAGCCATGATCAAAACCATTGTCGGAAGCAACAACGAGCTTACTTCCCAATACAACGTGCGTGGCGGAAATTTTGATGAAAATCTTGTGTACATAAATGATTTTGAAGTTTACAGGCCATACCTTGTTAGCAGTGGGCAACAGGAAGGCCTCAGCCTGATCAATCCTGAACTTGCCCGAGGTATTCAATTCTATAACGGCGCCTTCCCGGCGAAATATGGAGACAAAATGAGCAGCGTGCTTGATATCTCCTACCGTAAACCCAAAGTGTTCGGAGGTTCTGCCTACGCTGGTTTACTTGAGCAGGGGCTTCATTTAGAAGGAACTGCTCTTAAAAATAAGTTCTCTTTTATTACGGGTGTAAGAAATAAAAGTAACCGCAACCTTTTGAGCAACCAACCTACTGTGGGCTCTTACCTTCCCTCGGCATCTGACGTACAGGCATTTGTTACATGGCAGGCTTCACCCAAATTTCAAATTGAATTGCTGGGAATTTATTCAGTATCACGGTTCGATTTTTCACCGGAATCGGTAAAGAAAACAACCTCAGTATTTTCTCCTCTGGTAACTGCGAACCTTGGGCTAGATATCTATTTCGAAGGTCAGGAAAAAGACAGTTATAAGAGCAGTCTCATTGGTGCCACGATAGTTCACCAGCCCACATCAAAACTCAAGTTAAGATGGATGGCCAGCAGGTTCACAGATACTGAAAAAGAAAATTTTGATATTTCAGCGGCGTATCTTTTCGGTGATCGCGACTTCGACAACAATAGCAGCACATTCGGCCAGATTGTGAACCCTCTCGGCGCCGGAGCTTACCAGGACTATGGAAGAAATAAACTGGATGTTGAAATTCTCAATTTAATGCACAAGGGATCTGTTAGTGCCGGGAAGCATTTTTTGCAATGGGGGATCGGGGTTGAGGAAAATAAAATAAATGACCGGTTGCATCAATGGCAATACCAGGATTCAGCCGGCTATTCTCTTCCTGCAAACCCTTCCTCATTAAACCTAACTTATTCGGTAAACAGTAAGGCTTCGTTGAAGGTGATGAAATATCATGCTTTTTTTCAGAACAACATCTTATTGAAGAAGGGGAATTATGATCTCACATTATCCGGCGGAATTCGCTTTCAATACAACGATTTAAATAGTGAAACACTTCTTTCACCCCGCTTCCAGGCAAGTTTAAAACCAGCCTGGAAGAAGAATATTATTTTCAAAGCCGCCGCAGGTTTGTACCACCAGCCACCCTTCTACCGGGAGTTTCGCGATTATTATGGAAGGATGAATACCAGCCAGAAAGCGCAAAAAAGTTTCCAGGCGGCAACGGGATTTGATTATAGTTTCAGAGGTGCGGGAAGCCGGCCAATGCGCCTCTCTGCTGAAATTTACTATAAAAGGATGTGGGATGTGGCGCCTTATGATATTGATAATGTAAAGATCCGCTACCTTGGAAATAACAATGCATCTGCATATACCGCCGGTCTTGAAATAAGGCTCTTTGGAGAACTTTTAAAAGATGCAGAAAGCTGGATCAGTTTGGGCCTGATGCGTTCCAGGGAAAATCTTCAGAATGATGTTTACTATAAGTACTTTAACGCAGCGGGCGAACTGATCACATCTTCCTCTGTTGACAAAATTGTGGCAGACAGTTCGCAACAAGAGGTTGGCTACCTAAGGAGGCCTTCTGACAGGTTTATCACGCTGGGTTTGTTTTTGCAAGATTACCTTACAACCAATAAAAACTTTAAAGTTCATCTTAACCTTGTGTATGGTAGCAACATGCCTTTTAATATTCCCAACAGCGTGCGTTACAGAAATGCGCTTGTTATTGAACCCTACATCAGGGCTGATATAGGATTCAGCGCATTGTTGCTGAAGGAAAAATCCCTTCGCCGGAGTCACGATCCTTTCAGGGCCATTGAATCAGCCTGGCTTAGCTTCGAAGTTTTTAACCTGATAAATCGCGAAAACACTATATCCTATCAATTGATCCGCGATTTCTCAAACACCACCTATGCCATACCAAATCGCCTGACTCCACGTTTATTCAATATTAAGTTATTGACAAGGTTTTGATTTTGGCAAACCTATTGTTAATATAACCGTGGTATGACATCCTTTAACTTTTCCACCAAATAATTGTTTTTGTGAATAAGTAAATTCGTAACCGTTTTGATTGCTTCCTATTTTGGATGAGAAGTAATTTTAATCACGTGCAGTATTTAAGCAGCACATAAAAAAAATTGAAAAACTTTGACAGAAACCATCATTAACCTTGACACCGTAAACCCAATCGAATTTTTTGGAGTAAACAACGGTAAACTAGACATCTTAAAAAAGAAATTCCCATTATTAAAGATCCTGAGCCGCGGGACACAATTAAAAATGAGCGGCGCTCCCGAACAAATAGAAGAAGCTAAAGAAAAGATTGAGTTGTTGGTTCAATACCTTCAACGCAATGGTCACATGAGCGAAAACTATTTCGAACAGATCCTGGGCGGAGACGACGAAAAAGTGATCGACAATTTCATGGACAGGAACCCGAATGATGTTTTGGTATTTGGACCAAACGGAAAGACTGTACGTGCCCGTACATCGAACCAGAAAATGATGGTTCAGGCATGCGATAAGAATGACATACTTTTTGCCATCGGCCCTGCCGGTACCGGTAAAACCTATACGGCAGTTGCACTTGCAGTGCGCGCTCTGAAAAATAAGTTGGTAAAAAAGATCATCCTTACAAGACCAGCAGTGGAAGCTGGAGAAAGTCTGGGATTTTTACCGGGAGACCTGAAAGAGAAGATCGATCCATACCTGCGCCCATTGTATGACGCGCTTGATGATATGATACCGGCAGACAAACTCGGATATTATATGAGCACCCGAACTATTGAGATCGCTCCCCTAGCGTATATGCGTGGCCGTACTCTGGATAATGCATTTATAATTCTGGATGAAGCGCAGAATGCAAATGATCTTCAGATCAAAATGTTTCTGACCCGTATCGGACCGAATGCTAAGGCTATTATTACCGGCGACCCGACACAGATCGATCTGCCCAAGAATCAACAAAGTGGTTTATTCAAGGCTACGCGAATTTTGAAAAATATAGATGGCATTGCTCATATCGAGTTAGATGAAGAAGATGTGGTAAGGCACAGGCTCGTTAAGTCTATCATCAAAGCTTACAATAAGGAGGATGAAAAATTTACGCCTGAAAAAAAGTAAGACAGCTGAAACTATGAAGAAAGTAAGGTGGCCCTTGGGCTGCCTTCTTTTTTTACTTGGCCTGGCAGCATGCTCAGCCGAAGGAAACGCCGACGTAAATGTGACTGAAACTTCCCCTAAGGAAACAGCAAGGATCAATCGCGCATGGAGAACTGTGGGCGAACTTAAACATCATATTCGCTCCGGCGATCTCGTAACGCGTACCGGCAACGATTTCACAAGCGAATCTTTAAGGAACCTCAACCGGCGGAACACCAAGTATTCGCATTGCGGGATCGCCATTGTTGAAAACGATACGGTGTTCGTTTATCATGCACTTGGCGGTGAGTTTAACCCTGATCAAAAAATAAAACGTGACCGATGGGAAGAATTTGCTGAACCTTACTCCAACCGTGGTGTTGGCATTTTCCGCTTTAGGCCGCACATGGTTTCCCTTCCAACCCTTAAGGAAGTGATAAGGAGTTTTATAGCACAAGGAGTAACATTTGATATGGACTTTGATCTTGCCACTGAAAATAAAATGTACTGTGCGGAATTTGTTGCTAAGAGTTTTCGGGCGGGAAGTGCCGATTCCCTAACGTTTCCTGTAAGCAGGATCAGGGATTTTGAGTTTTTTGGCGTGGACGACCTGTTTCTTCACCCGGCCTGCGACAGCATTACTGCCGCTGTTTACAAATAACATTGTGCATATAAACTTTTCCTGTTATTTTAGCTCCCAAAAATAAAAACTGTTATGATGAAAAAAATTATGTTGGCCTTGGTTCTTGTATCAGGCACACTACTCTTCAGTTGTAAGTCAGGTGGAGGAGATCCAAAATCTGTGCTTGCAGAATTCTTTACAGCGCTTTCTAAAAAAGATATGGCAAAGGCCCGCACATTTGCCACGGAAGACAGTAAGTCTATGCTGGATATGATGGAGATGGGAATGAATATGACAAAAGACGACAAGGAAACTGCAAAGTATTCTGAAAACAATCTTACCTATGGTGAAGTAAAGATTGATGGAGATAAAGCTACTGTACCGGTAACAGAAAAAACCAGCGGCGAAACCATGAACTACACGCTTAAAAAAGAAAAAGGAACCTGGAAGGTGGCATTCGATAAGCAGTCAGTGATGAGCATGGGTATGGAAAAAATGAATGAACAAGGCATTAATCCAACAGATAGTATCGACGCTGCAATGGATGAATTGAAAAATATGGACCAGGATTCAATTAAAGCCGCGATAAACGAAGGCTTAAAAATGATCGATTCTGCTAAAGAGGCGAATCCATAATCTCACTCAATAAACTTTTTGATAAGCATCCACGACAAGGGATGCTTTTTTTATTTGCCTCAAAACAATCGCTACCTTTATGTTCTTAGCAGTTTATGATGAGATACCTTCTTTCCGCACTTTTATTGTTTCTTCTTGCAGCCTGCAATAACGACGACCGACCCACGACTGCCCTGGACACCGGGCGGGAATTTATCAGGGCAAGCTTAAATGGAGATTTCAAAAAAGCAGAACCCCTGCTTGTAAATGATGCTGAAAATAAACAGCTTTTCGATTCGTATAAAAGGTATTATGAAAAAATGCCGGCTGACCTGAAATCAAACTATCGCAACGCTTCTTACGAGATCAATAAATTTTTAGAGGTTGATGATTCCACTACAATCATTAACTATTCAAACAGTTTTATGAAGAAGCCCATGGATATAAAAGTGAAAAGGGACGGAGATGTATGGGCAGTTGATTTCAAATACACTTATTCAGGTAATCTGCCCATTGATTGATGATTAAAACCTCCATATTGGTTGGCCTCGGCGGGTTTGCAGGCACCTTACTGCGGTTTCTTGTTGGCACTTTATTTAAGAGCGGAATTTTCCCTGTTACCTTCTTCATTAACATTGTTGGCAGCTTCATTATTGGTATGATCATGGGCTCGGTATGGCGGAGCGACGTCTGGAAGGCAGCGCTTGGAATAGGCTTCTGCGGAGGATTTACAACATTTTCCGCTTTCAGCATTGAAAATGTTTTATTGTTTGAAAGAGGGAAACCGTTAATTGCTGCGGCCTATATTTTGTCAAGTGTTGCCGGAGGAATTTTTTCAGCTTATTTGGGATATAAATTTACACACAAATAGATCAAACAACTATGTATGTTCTACATCCATGGCATGGAGCGTCTGCAGGAGAAAATATTCCTGCCAGTGTCAACGCCCTGATTGAAATTTCAGAAGGCAGTAAAGCGAAGTATGAAATAGATAAGGTGACAGGATTGCTCAAGCTTGATCGTGTTATATACTCCTCCTTCCATTATCCGGTTAATTATGGATTTGTACCAAGAACTCTCGGTGAGGATGGTGATCCACTGGATATTCTGGTTCTGTGCAGCGAAAGTATTCAGCCGATGTGTTTGGTAGAAGCCACTGTCATCGGAAACATGCAGATGATAGATAGCGGCGAAAAGGATGATAAGCTTATCTCTGTTGCTTCCAAAGACCCTGCGGTTAATCACTTTAGGGATATGTCTTCCCTGCCCCAGCATTTTATAAATGTGCTGAAAAATTATTTTGAACAGTATAAAGTTCTTGAAAACAAGATTGTGCAGATAGACAGTTTCCAGGACAAGGAAACAGCATACTCTATAATTGAAGCCGCATTAAAGAGATATAAACAGGAATTTCCACAACATGGCTAACAAAAAAAATATGGACATACAAACCATTCTGCTCCTGGTTCTCATCGGGCTTGCAGCAGGAACTCTTGGCGGACTTGTTGGCGTGGGCGGGGGAATTATCATTGTACCGGCCCTCGTTTACCTTCTTGGCTTCGGTCAATTCCAGGCGCAGGGAACGTCCCTTGCCCTGATCATGTTTCCCGTGGGAATTTTGGCAGTGCTCCAGTATTACAAGCAAGGCCATATCGATTTCCGGTACGTGGGTCTTCTCGCTATCGGCTTCATTGTCGGAGGCTTCCTCGGCAGTAAGATATCTCTTTCTATGCCACAGGAAATTGTAAAAAAAGTTTTTGCATGCCTGATGCTGATCATTGCCGTAAAAATGTTGTTCTTCGACAAGCCTAAGCCCAGCCAGGACAAGCGGATTACCGTTGCGGAAAAAGGAAACTGACTTATGGATTTACTCCGGAAAATGTATCTATAAATGCAGTTTAATTTTTAGAAAAATTGAAGCCTTCGCAGTACAATCATATTGAAGACAAGGAACTGATAGAAAACTTCAGGAAAGACGGCAATAATAAATGGCTGGGCATTTTGCTCCCGAGGTACACCCTGATGCTTTATGGTGTGAGCATGAAATACCTGAAAGATGAAGATCTGGCCCGTGACAGCGTACAGCAGATCTTTCTCAAGGTGCTGAACGAACTAAAAAAGTATAAGGTTGATTACTTCAAAAGCTGGTTATATACTCTGGCGAAAAATCATTGTCTCGCTCAGTTGAAAAGCCGTGGACACTATTTCCATGAAGTAAATGACAATCTGATAAAAGCAGGTTCAGATGAAGAAGATCTTCTCCGCATCAATGAAAAAGAAAGGGATCTTACCAATATGAATGAAGCACTGGAATCTTTGAGCATCGATCAGCGAACATGTATTACGCTGTTTTACCTTGAGAAAAAAAGCTACCAGGAAGTTGCGGAGATCACGAATTTTACCCTGGGGCAGGTAAAAAGCCATATCCAAAACGGAAAGCGGAACATGCGAATAAACCTGGAAAGAATGAAGGACCATGAATAAAGACCTGAAGAACATATTATCTGAACTAAATAAAGAAGCCGGACAGGAAAAACTGCTTGAATATTTAAACAGGCAGCTGGACGAAGCCGGTCGTCATGAGTTTGAAAAACAGTTACTCGATGACGAATTTATGAGTGATGCTGCGGAAGGTTTGGAACTGGTGGAGAATAAAGAATCTATCCCAGCCCTTGTGCAAAAACTGAATACAGGTTTGAAAGATCAACTTTCATCCCGAAAAAATAAAAGAAAGGTTTTGTTTTTCAATCAACCATGGACATACGTTGCCATCATACTGATCCTTTTATTGGTCGTTGTGGCTTACCTGGTTTTGAAAAGAATGAATTGAATGTGCTAAGGCGCCTGGTTGCCTTTATTAAATTTCACTAACATGGTAAGTGGTAGTAGTAAAAGAATGGGAGTTATGATCGTCCACACAGAGAACCGGTTACCTAAAATATAGCGGTCCAGTGGAATATAAACTAACACCGCAAAAATGTTAACCAACAGTTTTTTTATAAAAGATGAATTGGTGTTCTTCATTATCAATTTGCGGCTTCTGCCTCCGCCTGTCTTTGCATTTGCTCAATAGAATCCCCTATGTGCATGATATTCTTTTCCGTTGTTTCTGCTCTTTTCTTTAATTCCACACTGTCCATTAAAGAATCTGAGGTCTCCGCTTTGTTAGCTTTTGATTCGGTTTGACCGCAGCCGGAAAGAAGCAACATTGCTAAGCCTGAAAAGAAAAAAAATTTCATAAAAGGTGTTTACCGAGCACTGCAATAACCTTTCCAGTTTATTTTTTCCGGAAAAAAAGACGCACGGGAACACCGCTGAAGTCGAAATTCTCCCTTAGCTGATTTTCAAGGTAATTTTTGTAAGGAGCTTTGAGATCATCAGGATAGTTGCAAAAAAAAGCGAAGGTTGGCGTATGAGTTGGCAGCTGAGTTACATACTTTATTTTAATAGCATTTCCGCGAACTACGGGTGGATGATAAGAATTGATCGCTTTCTGCATCACTTCATTCAACTGTGATGTTGGCACTTTTCGTTTCCGGTTTTCAAAAACCTGCAAGGCCAGTTCAATACTTTTAAATATCCTTTGCTTCTCCAACACGGAGATGAATACTACAGGTACATCAGAAAATGGCGCAAGTCTCTTCTTCAATTCCTTTTCATAATCGCGGGTTGTATTGGTCTCCTTTTCAACGAGATCCCATTTATTAACAAGTACAACAATTCCCTTTCCCTTTTTTGCAGCGAGGGAAAATATGGAAAGGTCCTGAGCCGTTAACCCTTTTCCAGCATCGAGTAAGAGCAAACAAACATCTGCTTCATCCATTGCCTTTATTGCCCGGATCACTGAATAGAATTCAAGGTCTTCATGAACCTTTGTTTTCCTCCGGATACCGGCAGTATCGATCAAAATGAAATCTTTGTTGAAAAGATTGTACCGGGTATGGATACTGTCCCGCGTTGTACCTGCAATATCGCTAACGATGGTTCTCTCTTTTCCTGTTAATGCATTCAGCAATGAAGACTTGCCCACATTTGGCTGACCAATTATTGAGAACTTCGGAAGGTCTTCAGGAAGGGCTTCTGCGCCCGCATCCTCATCCATCAACTCGACAAGCGCATCGAGCAACTCTCCGGTACCGCTTCCACTAATTGATGAGAGAAAAAACATTCTTTCGAAACCGAGGCTGTAAAACTCGCTCGCCTCAAGCATCCTGTTGTGGTTGTCTACTTTATTTACAACCAGGAAAACAGGCTTTTTACTTTTTCGAAGCATGTCTGCCATTGCCTCGTCGAGAGTTGTAATACCGGTTGCAGCATCAACCATAAATATCACTGCATTAGCTTCTTCAATTGCTATCACTACCTGCTTCCTGATCTCTTTTTCAAACACATCCTCACTTCTGGCAACGAAGCCGCCGGTATCAATAACATTGAAAGACTTACCTGCCCATTCGGCAACACCGTATTGCCTGTCGCGGGTGACACCGCTGAAATCGTCAACTATTGCCTTACGCTGTTCAAGCAGGCGATTAAAAAAGGTGCTTTTTCCAACATTGGGTCTGCCTGTAATAGCAACCGTAAAATTCATAATAAAAGTTTATGCAGATGTACTGCGTTAGTATCCGTATTCCTTAAGGTGTGTTTCACTGTCACGCCATTTTGGCCTCACCTTTACGAAGAGCTCCAGAAAAACTTTCTGACCGAGAAATTCTTCCAGTTCTTTTCGAGATAAGGTGCCGAGTTGTTTTATCATGCTTCCATTATCTCCCAGTATTATGCCCTTCTGAGTTTCTCTCTGCACAACAATGTCTGCACGGATCTTTATCAATGTCTGCTTTTCTTTGAACTCCTGTACCACAACCGCGGTATGGTATGGAAGTTCTTCATGAAAGAGATGAAAAACTTTTTCGCGTATTATTTCAGACACAAAAAACTTTGTGGGCATATCACTTAAATCATCGCTGTCATAGAAGGGTTCTCCTTCAGGGAGGTAATAGAGAATTCGCTGAAGCAATTCATCAATGCCTTGCTTTCTCAACGCGGATATTATAACTACCTCTTTGCAATAAGGCTGCTGCAAGAAAAAATCCTTCCTTTCTCCCAACACCTTTTCCTCCACCATATCGCTTTTGTTCAACACAACAATGCACGGGGCTTTAAGTTTCAGTGAAGCAAAAATTTCATGACTCTCCATTGGGTCTTCACCGGCATCAGCGATAAGCAATCCTACATCAGCATCTTCCAGGGTTCCTTTAACGGCTTGCATCATTTTCTGATGCAGTTTGTACTTAGGCTCTATTATTCCAGGCGTATCGGAAAATATGATCTGGTAATTATCTGAGGTCAGGATGGTTTTTATGCGATGCCGCGTTGTTTGAACCTTTGGAGAAACAATTGCCATCTTTTCTCCCATGAGGGCATTCAACAAAGTAGACTTGCCCGCATTGGGTTTCCCGAATATGTTTACAAAACCTGTTTTCATTCAAAACTCATCCTTAACCGGCAAAATTATCTCATTTAAAATTAACCTTCCCTATTATTGATCGTTACGCCGTTCAAACAAAAATGCCGGACCTAAGCCCGGCATCTGAAATATGGTCTACCAAAATTATTGCTTCGCGAAAGTAAGAGTGGTAACTTCACCCGGATCAAAACCTGCTACGCTAAGTGTCATTCCGCTGCAGCTAAAGTTTGAAACTGTTCCTGCCACATTACCTGATGGAACTATAAGAGAAAGCTGATTGTTAGCGGCATCAAATAACCAACCGCCCGTGTCAGAATTCGAAGGAGTGCAAACCTGTCCGGCGTCTGTTATGGTCAATTGAAAATTTGCCCCAAGAATATAAAGATCATCCTTATCGCATAAATCCCAGGTTGCATACTCGTCTTCAACGGGTGCATTGGCATCTGCTTTATAAGTAGCAGCAGTGATCTTGTACGTACCCTGCAGTGTTGTAGTGTTCAAATCGCAGGTTTCGTCCTTGTCTTTCTTACATCCTGTTGCAGCAAGTAGTGAAATGGCCATCAGCCCAAATAAAACTTTTTTCATAATTTTTTATAAATTTTCGACAAGATACACTTTGGCGTGTAATTAACAAACTTTTATCAGCTTCATTCTTTTGCGGAAAACGAAAACCCCGGCGGAACCGGGGTTTGAAGAGTTGCGAAGAGAAGGATCGAACTTCTGACCTTCGGGTTATGAGCCCGACGAGCTACCGCTGCTCTACTTCGCACTGCAAAGATAAGGGAATCTTCTTTACAGGCAAAATAATTAACTAAGTGTCCATTCATTTAACATTATTGATCCTGCTCCACTGCAGCCAACCCGAAAAGTTCCTTTTTTATAACAGGGTCACCGAGATATTTTATGTTACTTGTGCCACTAGCCACCACCGTTAGTTTCTCGCTTACATTGATCTTTATAATAGAAGAACCCGAAACATTCGCTGTACAGATTCTCGCACGAAGGTCCTTCGCATACATATGACTAACTCCAGACAAAGTTACAGAAGCATTTCCCACCTTACCTGCAAGGTCGATCGCGCTTAAACCACTTGCAGTTACATCAATGCGTTCCAAGGATACGGAGCCGGAAAATTTACCTTTGCCTGAAACGCTCATACGTAGTTCATCCTGCTGAATGCTGCCAACAACATCAACCGACGTCAATCCTGAAATCTCAATACTTTCGAGCGCTTTAAAAGAAAGGTAAACACGGCACCTGGATTTTCCTTTGCCGCCGCTTACGAATAACTTTCCATCCTGCACATACGTTTGAATGCTTCCACGGTCATTGGCTATATCTGCGCTAACCGCAACTGATTCAACTGCATCCTGGCTAAGATATACGAATAGGTTGCCCTGCAGGTGCAATTTGTTGAATGATCCCTTCAATAACCTTTCCTCAACATTTGCATCCTCTACTATCTTTTGAGCAAAGGCAACGGAACCCGCCATTATAGTGATCAATAGCCATATCAACTTTTTCAATTGCATATATTTCCTTTTTATAGTGTTACTATCAATAAACACAAATTTTGCAGACTCAAATTATTATATCTTTGCCGGAATTCTTAACACTGAAATTCCGGGGTGCTTCTATCGAGGCTGAGATCATACCCGAATAACCTGCACAGGATAATGCCTGCGAAGGGAGAGAAAAAATCACCGGCCAACGCCCCGGACTTTCAGCAAAAATCATTGCAATGAAACTAATATGCATAAGCATATTGATGCTGACTTCTGCGGTTACCTTGGCCCAAAATAATCTTTCTGATACAGCAATACTTGCTCCGGTTGAAGTACTCTCAGTTCGTGCAGGTGAACGGACGCCTGTTGCGAAAAGTAATCTCAACCGCACCGCGATAGAGAAAGTGAATACAGGTCAGGATCTTCCTTTCCTGCTTCAATACCTGCCTTCAGTTGTAATTAATTCTGATGCAGGGAATGGTTTCGGTTATACAGGCATTCGCATTCGCGGCACTGATGCTACGCGTATTAATGTCACCCTTAATGGAATCCCGTACAATGATGCAGAAAGCCAGGGAACCTTCTTTGTAGACATCCCCGACTTTGCTTCATCAGCCGGGAGCGTGCAGGTTCAACGCGGGCTCGGCACTTCCTCCGTAGGCACGGGATCATTTGGAGGATCAATAAATATCAGTACCAATGAAATTAACAGCAAGCGTGAAACAAGGATACTTACTACGGCGGGTTCTTATGGTTCATTACGAAGCTCGGTGATATTCAATAGCGGGATATTGTCAGACAATTTTTTGATTGATGCGCGATTCAGCCGGATACACAGCGATGGATATATTGACCGGGCCAGCAGTGATTTGCTTGCAGGCCAGCTGAGTACGGCATATATTTCTCCAAAGCAAAGCCTTCGGTTTAACCTGATCAGTGGGAAAGAGAAAACTTACCTTGCATGGAATGGGATAAATGATGAAACCTTGAAAACCAACCGGACCTTCAATCCATCCGGAACTGAGAAACCCGGTGAGCCTTATGAAAACGAAACCGATAATTACTGGCAACATCACTACCAGCTTTTCTACAACAGGAACCTTAACAGGCGGTGGAAACTAAACACCGCATTATTTCTTACGCGGGGCAAAGGCTACTATGAACAGTACAAAGCAGATGAATCACTGTCTGATTACCTTTTGCCAGACTACCTGAGTGGCACGGATACTATTGGATCCTCGGATCTTATAAGACGTTTGCATTTGGACAATTATTATTATGGAATGCTGGTTTCATTCCATCACCTTTCTGAATCAAGGAGTGTAATTGCGGGAGGAGGTTACACAATATACGATGGAAAGCATATTGGAACGGTTGAATCCGCAATAGTGCCGGTGAAGATCAGTAACGATCATCGCTGGTATAATAACAGGGCCGATAAAAATGAATTGTCCGCATTTATAAAGTGGAGCGAGAAGTTGGGTAAAAGCTGGGAAAGCTTCACAGACCTCCAGTTTCGCGCACCCCGTTATACCATCAACGGCTTTCGCAACAACCCGGGAATCGCTCAAAAACATGAATGGTTTTTTATTAATCCGAAAATTGGTATTTCGTATATCCGTAACCGTTATAAAGCTTTTGTTTCCGCAGGTTTTGCAGAAAAAGAACCGAACCGCGATGATTTCGAAGCGGGAATTAATGAGGTGCCAAGGCCGGAAAATATGCTGGATCTCGAAGCCGGATATGAATACAAGGGCAAAAATGCTTTGGCGGCTATAAACCTTTATTATATGCACTATCACAACCAGCTTGTGTTAACCGGAAAGATCAATGATGTAGGTGCTTATACCAGAACGAATACCGATAAAAGCTACCGCGCCGGAATCGAGTTGCAGGCAGCCTGGAAGCCTATTGAAAAGGTTCAACTAACGGGAAACCTTACCCTAAGCAGGAACAGGATCCTCAACTTTACCGAATACATCGATGATTATGACAATGGAGGCCAGCTCGAAAAATACTACCCGGAAACAGACATCTCCTATTCCCCATCGACAGTTGGAATGGCAGGATTAACTGTGATTCCCATGAAGGAGTTCGAAGTACAGCTTATGGGAAAATTTGTTGGCCGTCAGTTCCTCGACAATACGTCCAACAGATCAAGAAGCCTCGACCCATATTACACGCAGGATCTAAGGATCAGTTACAATTATAAGTTGAAAGAAGAAAGAAGTTTGCAGTTTTTTGTGAACCTCAATAATATTTTCAACACCAAATATGAAGCGAACGGCTATTCATTCAGTTACATTTATGATGCACAGGTTACAACCGAGAATTATTATTTTCCGATGGCGCCATTCAATTTTCTTGCAGGTATAGATGTTAAGCTATGATTCACGAAAATTTCTGTTGCCACTCAAGCATGCCGCCGGCCAGATTTTTTACATTCTTAAATCCAATGGTTTCCATCATCATTGCGGCACGCGCACTGCGTTGTCCGGACCGGCAATAACAGATCACTTCACTGTTCTTCCATTCATCAATTTCATCTGTATCGAGTGCCATTATCTGCCCTACCGGAAGAAATTTCCCACCGATGTTGAATTGCTCTCTTTCATCGGGCTCACGAACATCCAGTAAGTTCAATTTCTCTCCGGCATCTAACCGTGCCTTTAACTCATCAACACTGATATTTTCCATTATATAATTGTTGTTTAGTGAGTTTGAAAAACCGGGCTCTTTAATAGTCAGTAGTATCCTTTTCCACCTTCATTGTTTTCGATATCCATACATCCATTAACTGGCCTGACTGGATAAAAATCGGTTCGTCGTCTTCATTACGTTTTGGCGGCATTTGCCGGTAAATGAAGGCGGCAACAGTGTCTGTTACATCCGGGTCTGGTACTATCGCTCCCAGTTCAATCCCATTCATTTCGAGGAGAACCCTTGCCTCTGCAAGAGTGAGACCGAGCAGGGAAGGCACCGGGATCTTTTGTTCATCTAATCCGCTTCCTATGATGAGATCGATCTTTGAACCCCACGGAACTTTGGCTCCCGAAGCAAGCCTGTTACCATTGTAGGATTGTTCCAGCACTGAGCCTCGCATGAAGTCAGGACGAAACACCGTGTCTCCCAACTGTAAATGACTCCTTCGCAAGATCTCCAAGGCAAAATTAAAGGTCTTACCCTCAAGGGCCGGCATGTCAACCATGGGAAGCGTAAACCGATTCACTGTAAGGTAAACTGAGCGGTTTATTTTAACAGTGCTGTTAGGATCTGGCAATTGTTTAAGTACCGAACCCCGTTTCGCCGTGTCAATAAAAACCGAATCCTGGATCACCACTTCAAATCCTTTGTCTTCAAGAAAATCTATGGCCTCCGGAGTTGATTTTCCGATTACTGAGGGAACGGTAAGATATTCGCCATGCCTTGTTATCAAACCCAACAGTTGCAAAAAGCCGAATATGAGCACCGCCGCAAGCACTAATACTGCTATAAGATTTACCCAGAACGGCCGGTGAGTGATGAATTTAAACACAGAAATATTTTTTTAAGACGCTTGATCAAAACATTCATTAAGTAACGCGGAGTAAAACTCTTTTAACGTCCAACCCATTGCTCTTACCTGCTGAGGCACGATGCTGGCAGCACTTTGCCCGGGAACGGTATTGATCTCTAACAAATATGGTTTGTTCTCTTCGTCATTATAAATAAAATCCATTCTCACAACGCCATTGCAATTAAAAACCCGGTAAGCCTTTACAGCATTTTCGCGAATTGTTGCCGCAATATTCTCATCAACCTGCGCAGGCGTTACTTCTTCACTTGCACCTTCATACTTTGCTTCGAAGTCGAAAAATTCATTCTTCGAAATGATTTCAGTGATCGGTAGGGCAATGACCTCTCCTTTAGTTCTAAAAACACCTATTGTGAATTCGCGGCCGCTGATGAATTCTTCCACGAGCACCTGGTCATCTTCGGCAAAAGCCTTTGTTAAGGCAGCCTCGAGGTGAATGCTCTCATTCACTTTACTCATGCCAAGACTGCTTCCACCATTGTTAGGCTTCACAAATACGGGAAGCCGGAGTTGAGCCAGGATGTCGGCACTTGTTAAAGGAGATGATTTAAAAATATGAAGTGATCGCGCAACATTCATTCCTGCAAAGGCAGCAACAGCCACCGTGTATCGTTTGTTGAATGTGAGCGCCGAAGTTGCAGCATCACATGATGTGTATGGAATTTTCAGGCAATCAAAGTAACCCTGCAGTTTACCATCTTCTCCCGGTGTGCCGTGAAGACCCACAAGCACTGCATCGAAAATTATTTTCGAACCATTGATAAGAAGTGAGAAATCGTTTTTGTCTACATATACCTTCTCGCCGTTTCCTGTAACATGATACCATCCTTCAGGATTAATATCAATAAGGTAACAATCCCACTTATCCGCATCAAGGTTTTGGGAGATAGTGTCAGCGCTTTTGTAGGAAATCACAGATTCACCGGAGTAACCCCCAGTCACCAAAGCGATCGTTTTTCTCATCTGGATATTTTCAATCTTTAAAAATAAAGATAAGTATTATTGAGTGCCTAAACCATCATTGCCACAATCAAGCACGAACTTCCACACGCCGTCCTGCTGACGTTTCCAAACAGAAACATAGGTTCCGTAAAGTATCGTGTCTTGCGTAGAGGGAGCTAATGAGTAAACACCATAGGTATAGCCAAGATCTGCAGAGCGGGCTACAAATGCATAATGCGGTTGCCATTTCATCACGTAGCCCGTGTCGCTCTGGGCAATGAGATAATCTATTGCATGAGCGCCAACTATGGGCATGGAGTTCGGACGCAGCAAAACGCCATTGCTGTCAATATATTCAATAAAAGCCCTTTTCATTCCTTCCTTTTCGCAGAGGTCAGAAAAGCTTTTATCCGCCTCCATCAATTTGATTCTTTCTTTGTTGATATCAGCCTCGCCGGCAGGCTTTTTTTCACTAACGTTACAACCATTAACAATCAACGTTAAAACAACAACATAAAAAACACCTTTCATGCAGAAACAATTAGTGAACAATAATAAAAAACGAAAGTACAGGATACTTTCGCCTTGCCTTTATATTTCGGCCTTTTTAAGTTTTAATTACATTATGTGCAATCTGTTCTTTTTTTCAAGAAGTTCGTCAACAGTTTCACGATAATCTTCATCAGGTACGCAACAATCCACCGGGCAAACAGCCGCGCACTGAGGTTCTTCATGAAAACCCTGGCATTCGGTGCATTTGTTGGGAACTATATAATATGTATCCATAGCAACCGGAGTGTTTCGCTGATCTGCATCGATGGTTGATCCATCCATCAGGGTTACCTGGCCTTTCAAAGTTGTGCCATCAGCCATCGCCCATTCAACGCCGCCTTCATATATCGCATTATTCGGACATTCAGGTTCACAAGCCCCGCAGTTTATACATTCGTCCGTGATCTTTATAGCCATCTGTTGTAATTTTGCAACAAATTTAATGATTGCGGCATGGATTTACAAGAACGCATTGATTTAATGGTGAGGCTTGGCGAGTATCTTGAGGGAAATGATGCCGCGTGGCAGGAAGTGAGGCGCAGTGCCGAAGCAAGAAACCCGTGGTTCACCGAAGAATTCATCGGGCTTGCAGTCGATAACATTTCATCCTACTTTTTAAAAAAAGATCTGCTGGATCTATGGACATCACACTATCATATTAATGATTCCGTAATACCAAGGCAGGTTGGTATTGTAATGGCCGGAAATATTCCTCTCGTAGGGTTTCATGATATGCTTTCTGTTTTTATCTGCGGCCACCGCCAGGCGATAAAAGTTTCTTCCAAAGACGAGGTACTGATAAAACATATTGTTGAAAAACTGGTTTCCTGGAATCCGGAAGTTGAAAATCTGATCTCAATTCGCGAGTTGCTGAAAGGATGTGATGCCTACATTGCCACGGGGAGCAACCAGTCTGCACGTCATTTCGAACAGTACTTCCAGGCATATCCTCATATCATCAGAAGGAGTAAAACTTCCGCAGCAATTCTAACCGGAAAAGAATCACGCGAACAGCTTGAAAAGCTTTCTGATGATGTTCATTTATATTTCGGAAGGGGTTGTAGAAATGTTACAAAGATATTCGTGCCTGATGAATATGATTTTCTACCTCTCCTTGCAGCATTTGATAAGTACAAATATTTTGCAGATCACCACAAGTACCGGAATAATTACGATTTCCAGTTGTCTTTATTACTGTTGAATCAATCCTATTACATGACAAACGGAGGTACTCTTTTGGTAGAAAGTGAACAATCTTTCACGCCGATCTCGGTTTTGCATTATGAGTTTTATTCGCCTTCAACAGATTTAAAAGATGCGTTGAATAAAATGGAGGATCTGCAATGTATTGGCGGTTCCGGATACCTGGATTTCGGGAAGGCACAGCAACCAGGATTGTTCGATTATGCAGACGGCGTGGATACAATGCAATTCTTACTCAGCCTTTGACCAAAGTTCCGATCTACGAAAGTCTTCCTAATTTAATGTTAAACAAACCTGAGCGGAAGTGCATTTTGTCAGTCCTTTTTTATTTTGCGGCAAAGGCATATTTTTTGAAGAAATTTGGAGGCTGATAAAACCTTGAATCATGAAGACAAAGCAAATTCTAATTACAGTTCTTGTAAGTGTTTTAACTACACTCACGCTTATAATCGGATACGGAAAATTCACTGAGAAGAACACTTATTTTGCCGGACAGTTACCGGGAACCATGCCCAACAATTACAAGTACGCTGGTATGGGAGACGGAGTAACGGGTGGTCCAGTGGATTTTCGTCAGCCTGCGGCCACAAGTATTCCTGCTGTAGTGCATATCAAAACGAAAACCAATGCCAAAACGGCAACCAACAACCTTCCACGTCAAAGGCAAAATCCATTCAGCGATTTCTTTGATGATGATCTTTTCAACCAGTTATTTGGAGGCGGAAGAAGCAATGTAATTCCTGAACAAAGGGCATCCGGCTCAGGCGTGGTTATAAGTGAAGACGGATACATAGTTACAAACAATCACGTTGTTCAGAATGCAGACGAAATAAATGTTACCCTGAACAATAAAAAATCTTTCAAAGCAAAGTTGATCGGCACGGATCCATCCTATGATCTTGCCGTGATAAAAGTAGAAGCGAAGGGTCTTCCCTACCTGCTTTACGGAAACTCTGATGAGGTGCAGATCGGCCAGTGGGTTTTGGCGATCGGTTATCCTTTGAATCTTGAAACAACAGTAACAGCCGGTATTGTGAGTGCGAAGGCTCGCAGCCTTGGGCTTAACCGCGACAGAACAGGCAACCCTGCCGGCGGAGTGGAATCTTTCATTCAAACTGATGCTGCGGTAAATATGGGCAATTCGGGTGGTGCACTGGTTAACACTGATGGAAAGCTTATCGGTGTTAACTCTGCGATAGCTTCTCCAACGGGATACTACTCAGGCTATTCTTATGCAATACCTGTGAACATTGTAAAAAAGGTTGTTGATGACATCATGAAGTTCGGTACGGTGCAACGTGCTTATCTCGGTATCAACTATATTAATGCGAGCGATTATACAGAAGAGCAAAAGAAGAGGGAAGGTATTCCTGAGAATGCTTATGGCATCTACGTATCTGATCTGCCAACGGATGGAGCGGCCTATGAAGCAGGGATTCGCCGTGGTGACATAATCAGGAAAATGAACGGCGTAGAAATAAACAGCGGTGCTGAAATGCAGGAACAGGTCAGCCGTTATAAACCCGGAGACAAGGTAACGGTTACTTATATTCGAAATGAAAAGGAAAACACGGTAACGGTTTCATTAAAGAACAAGGCCGGAAATTACGATCTGGTTAAAAAAGATAATTCGCTTGACGTGCTGGGTGGAGAGTTTGTAACACTCGATCAACGTCGCGCAAAGGAATATGGAATAAAAGGTGGTGTATTGGTGAAAAGAATCGCCCCTGGCGCTATTGAAGAACAAACGAGGATGAAGGATGGTTTCATTATACTGAAAGTAAATGATCAGGATGTAAATAGCGTGGAGGATATGCGAAAATATGTAGATGGAAACAAGATCTTAAATATTAGCGGGTTTTATCCAGGGTATGACGGACTTTATGAATACCGCATCAGCTTGTAGCAAATAAATAATTAAATACTTTGAAAAGAACCGCGACCTTAAGTCGTGGTTTTTTTATCGATGATGAAATTTATGTTTTGCGAAAATAAACGTTGGTGATATTTGATGCTTATCAAATAATCGCCTTAAATCAAAGGCCCACGAATTTAAGTCGTGGGCCTTTGAATTGTTTTCTTTATTTACATAGCGTTCATCAACGTTTCACCAGTTTAATTACTTCTCCATTTGCAAGTTTAACGAAGTAAATGCCCGGTGCAAATTTGCCGAGGTTCACCTGTTGATTGTAATTGTTCAATATAATTGAAGCAACCCTTGAGCCGGCCGCATTACTTATTTCAGCTTTGGTATTAAGCAAGGATACATCGTTGAAGGCCACAACAAAACTTTCCTCGAAAGGATTTGGATATGTGCGTATCACCGTACCCTTTACGTTGAAGTTGAAGGCCAGCACATTGCTGTATGAGAATCGGCCATCTACATCCATTTGTTTCAAACGGTATGTATTTACTCCATTCAGCGGAGTAAAATCGGTAATTCGATAGTTCGCTGCCGCGCGACCGGTTGAGGCGATGAATCCGATCTTTGTCCATTCAGTTTGACCAGCATCGGAGCGCTGGATTTCAAATCCACGGCTATTGATTTCATTCGCCGTTTGCCAGTTGAGGTTAACTACTTTACCATCTGCAGCACCTGTAAAATTCAGCAAAGTGACGGGCACTGATATTGTTCCTTCACCCTGAACTAAAAAATCATAATTCGTTTCATCAGCATCATCATTTACAACCGTGATCGTTGCGGTTCTCACTCCTAAACCAATTCCATCAAAACGTACAGTAAAGGTGGTAGACTGGCCTGGAGCAAGGGAAGTGAGAACGGGTCCGGCAATTACAGTGAACCAACTTGCATCAGTGCCTGAAATATTAATTCCTGAGATATTCAAGGTTGCAGAACCGTTGTTAGTAATCGTAAATGTTCTGTCGATTCCCGGAGCTGTGTAAAATCCGAAGTCGGTGCCATCAGCTGGTGTGGGAGCTGCGTCGCCATCAAGGATACAAAGTGAACCTGTTCCTGTTATACGAATATTTGGAGCTGCACCGCCACATACGCCGGTCGTTCCGCCGGGGGCAACCCAGTTTGAGGTTGGTCCTGCAAGGAAAAATGAAACAAGAGTTCCATTTTGAGGGGAACAGTTGTCCGTGCGATCTAACAAAACAGTTTCAGTTGTGTTTGTTCCACCAGCAATTCCCTGGTTGAAATCGTAATAAGCGATAAGGCCAGGTTCATCGCCCCTTAATTTGCAGTTCATGTTTGCGAGAATTTCTCCTGCCGAACGCGCCACATTCCAGATACGCACTTCATCCATGCGGCCTGCAAATAAGTTGGAGCCTGCAAAAATTCCCAGATCTAATGTCGTTTCAGTATAATCAGGCGGAGTGCCTGAAGATACCATCACGCCATTAAGATAAAGGTTCATAGAATTAGTTGCATCGTCGAAAGTGACGGCAACATGATACCAGGTTCCTGCTGTTAAAGGAGCTCCACCGATGGTTTGATCGAATGTGGGAGCATGACCTGCCGCGATCACGCCATTGCTGAGGTAGAGAGCAGTGCCGGTGTTGAGGTCGCCGGAAATTAAGTTCGGGAAAGCCGTCAGAGATGCAGCATTAGGATTGATCCAAACTTCTTTGGTATAACTTCCACTGATAGTAACCGGTAGGTCAACCCAGGAAACAACGCCGTCAAAGTCCAGTGCCTCTCCGCCTCCGGCATTATTTCCCTGTACAGAAAAATCGTAAACTGCCTCATCAGCATCATCATTATTGACAGTGAGGGTCGCCGTTTTAATTCCTGTTGTGCCTGTAGGGTTGAAAGTAACTGTAAAAGTTGTTGAAGCGCCGGGAGCCACAGTAGATGCCGGCAAAGTAGTAACCGTAAAGTCTGACGGGTTTGAACTCGTAACACCTGTGATGGTTAACGTAGATGAACCGGAATTATAAATGGTAAAGGTTTGAACTTTTGGTGAAGCACCAATATCTCCAAAGTCTGACCCATCGGTGAGGTCGGGCGTATTATCTCCGTCTAGGATGCAATTATTTCCTGAGCCCAATACCCTGATGTTTGGGGAGGCGTTACAAAAAAGTGGAGTGAATGCGCCCGGGGTAACCCAGTTAGACGTAGTTCCTGGCGTAAGGGAGAAGCCTACCAAAACTCCATTGGATGGCGTACAGGTATCGTGCGAATCAATCAAGGTCACTACGCCTGTATTGTCATCTCCTGCAATTCCCTGGTTGAATTTGTAATATGCTTCAAGCCCGGGAGCATCATCATTAACTTCGCAGAGCATACTGCCAAGTATCTCGGCACCCGTGCGTGCCACACTCCAGATGCGAACTTCGTCCATGCGTCCCTGATAGTATGAGGAAAAATTAAAACGACCCAGTTCTAAATTGGTTTCAGTATATGGGTTGAGGTTAATTGTACTCGCTACTGCAACACCGTTTTTATATAAGGTCATCACCCCGCTTACTGCATCATAAGTAACCGCCACATGCGTCCACACACCAATCGGAATTGGCGTTCCGGGATCGATCAGATCTGAAAATCCGGAAGAGATGTGCCCGGCCTGGAGGATGCCGTTGTTTAAATACAAGGCAGTTTGGGTACCGGAGATTAGATTTGGAAAACCGGCAGTATTAGAAGGGTTTATCCAGACCTCCTTTGTGTAACTTCCACTTACATTTATTGGAAGGAAGACATAATCATCGTCGCCCAGAAAGTCCAGCGCCTCCCCTGTTTGGGCCTTAGCACCAAAACCCGTGACGAATAAAATAAAAACTGCTGCAAACAATATCCGAACTCTGCGCACGAAATTTTGTATACCTGCGTTGTTAGAAGCGTAAAAATAATTTTCCATGTGGATCAAATTAATATGTGATAAAACGACAACACCGGGCACAAGATGACCGATCCGGTACTTCTCGGATATTTGGATTTAATACGGCGTAAATTTAATGTGGATTATTAACGTTTACGAATTTTTCAAGCTGATAATTGAGATTACAAACTCTATACCATATTCATTATCAAATTTTTACTCTATTATTGTTTTCAACCTGACTGCCTAAAAGTGTTAATGTAAAGGATGAGCCAAAACGATGTCAAAACCAAAAAGCTGTACTTCGAAAACCTCGACGGGTTAAGGTTTTTCTGCTTTTTGCTGGTATTTATGTACCACAGCTTTACCACAGAATACCCTCATATTGCGGAATCAGCCGTTCATCACACTGTGAAAAAAGAAATATTTGGAAACGGCTTCCTCGGGGTAAACTTTTTTTTCGTGCTGAGCGGCTTCCTTATCACCTATCTTCTTATTGAGGAGAAGAAGCTGCGCGGGAGAATCAACATCCCGAATTTTTGGCTCCGACGGATCTTAAGGATCTGGCCGCTGTATTTTGCCTGCATTTTCATCGGGTTCGTGTTATTTCCACTTGCGAAGAGCCTGGCAGGCGGAATTCCCTCTGAATCTGCAAACATCTGGTATTATCTCGCCTTCATCAACAATTTCGATTACATCAGAACGGGCCTGCCGGACGCTCCCGGCCTCGGTGTGCTGTGGAGTATAGCCATTGAAGAACAATTTTATCTGGTGTGGCCGGTCATCCTGGGCTTTTTGCCCATTCGCTATTATTGGATAGCCTTTTCCATCATCATTACAGGAAGTTTTCTATTCCGGGCTTTCAATGACCTGCCTATTCTCCACGAAATGCATACGTTCTCCTGTATTGGAGATATGGCCACCGGTGCATTCGGCGCATGGTTATTCATTCAAAGAACCTGGTTTGCCCGCTTCATACAGGAAATGCCGAGGATCCTCATCATCCTTATCTACCTTCTCCTTGTGGCGATATTTATCCTCCGCGACGAATTTCTTCTGCAAAATCACACCATAAGAATATTCGAGAGATTTCTTACTGCCCTCACGATACTTTTTGTGATTCTCGAGCAGTGCTTTTCGAAAAATTCATTCTATAAAATGGCTTCACTCAGGTCAATTACAAAATTGGGAATTTATACATACGGTTTATATTGCCTCCACTTCATTTTCATCTCGGCTGTGCAGGGAGTTACAAAAAAATTAGGACTAAATACGGAACTGTGGCAGGTGTTGGTTCTTGAAACTACCGTCAGCCTTGCCATCACAATTATTGTGGCAAAAATTAGCTTCAGATATTTTGAAAGTCCTTTCTTAAAGATGAAGGACCGGATCGGTTATGTCCTGAAGAAGTAAGTTGTTATGGAAAATTTGAAATCGAATTCTAACCATCTCTTTTGGACGGTGTGCAGCATTTTATGAACTCCCCGATAACGTTCACGGCTATACGCAATTCGTGAAGAATTCTTTTCGCGGGCTTGTTCATAAGATCGTATTGATTAAAGCCTCACATTCAAATGTTCAATAGAATTCCAAATACCTATTGGCCATCGTCAATCGCACAACGCATATCGATGTTGTCTGCAAGTTTTTAATTTTGCGAGCACAGTTATACAGTTCAATGTGAATGCCGGGCTGAATGGGCCGGTTGTTTTTGCTGAATCGGCTGCATGTACCGCAGTTACAATGTGATAAGTGTCATTCTCCATCTGAGTTGCATTTTTAATATCTATACAAATACCATAAAAGCTGCTGTCCACCGAAGGGGACCACTGAACTATCCTGCCCTTTAACCGAATGTAAATGCTTGTCATTCGACTTACATCAACAACTTTCGCGAACTTTAACTCGTGGGGAAAGGGGTTGACGTACCCCGGGGGCGGATCTTTCGAGTAGCTAGATTCATGGATCAAGAACAACTCCACACCCCTCACCCTTTCTTTCCTTCTTTCAAACAAAACCCCGCTGTACTTTTTTTTATAAGATCGTTAGTGCATGGCCAACCGAATTCCTTTAGCTAAACGGTAGCTTCTAGATTTTCCTGCCCTTAACCGAATGTAATTGCTTACAGTTCGACTTACATCAACAACTTTCGCGAACTTTGATTCGTGGGGATAGGGGATGACGTACCCCGGGGCGGATCTTTCGAATAGGCAGATTCCTGCATCAAGAACAACTCCACACCCCTCACCGTTTCTTTCCTTCTTTCAAACAAAAATGATCAGTTCAATTCCGCTCACCAAAAGGCAGTCCCTTTATTACCCTTCCCGTAACCGAATGTAAATGCTTATCATTCGACTTAGAACCACAACTTTCGCGAACTTTAACTCGTGGGGATAGGGGTTGACGTACCCCGGGGGCGAAGTGGCTCAAACCTTAGAGAAAAAGCCGAATATACCTCCTACCAAACGCGAATCATGCCAATTGAAGGGTGATCAGTTCCAGGGAAATACAACCTGTACACACCTTGAGCAAGTCGGGAAACATCAATGGTTTCATTTCTCCGGAAATTCACTTCAGGATACCTCTTCCGCCAAACAATTCCGCCCGACGCATCACAAATAACTGCCCATGTGCTGAAACCTGGTGGCAATATGAGGTTAATAGATGTTGAACTCATGGTCGGAAATAAGTACGGTTCCCCCCGCCTCTGCGACACATGTTTTACCGGCACAACCTGAGAATAATGAATATTGCCCTCAGCATCACTTCCCTCAACACGGTAAAGATTGATCCCGTTCCGGGCATCTTCATCGGCGTACAGCATTTTTTCGCCGGAGAATGGCTGATTCGGAAAAGTATGAATGAATTGAAACATTCCCGAGCCGTCGCTCCGTTCTAAACGGTAACGCATATACGAAGTTGATGAAACCGGCATCCATGTCAACAATATATGATCGCCGCGGTCTGCCGCATAGAGCCGGGATTCTTCGAGCGCGACAGGCGCGAAAAATATATCGCGTTCAATCACCTTGTTCTTCAAAACGGTGTGTCCGGAAGGAGTGAGGTGAACGCCATCACCAAGGTTGTATTCAGGCTTTATAAACAGCGATGGCTGCTCAACGATATCACTCCAAAAATCGATCGCGAAAACACCGAAATGCGCAATGATTGAATCCCTGATGTTCCGGAGCTTCTCCCGTTCTGAAGGCTGAACAAAATCATTCCGGGGTTGGGTGGTGGTAATATAACACCTGATATTTCTTGAATTTGCGTAATCTTTCATCGTGTGAAGACAGAATAATATTTCCTCAACAGACAATACAGTGTAATTATTTGAAGGAAAATTGATGATGATCACATCGGGAGCAGGAACAAAATTCGCCGCTCGCGTAATGTTGAATTCAGGGTTCGGTAAATTTCGCCCCGCCGGTGGAACATATCCCGTAGGCATTCCGACATAACAGTCGATGCCGGGCGTGCCGATATTGTAAAGCGTGTCAATGACTGCAGCAGATTTGAAATATTCCTTCACTTTGAAGGCCCATGAGCTGTCGCGCGGATAAGGAGAGTTGGGGAAATAGCCATAAGCTGAAGAAGATCCCATCACGCAGATGCGCTTCATCTGCGAAACTCCCGGTAATGGGTGAACGAAAAAGAGAATGACCGCTATTACAATCAGCTTTTTCATTGTGCTGAATTTTATAGAAGGTTCCCGAGGAAATGCTGTTTAAGTTACAAAGCTTTTGTTGCAATTAAAAGCAAATGCGGCGAAATCCTTGTTATGACGGTTATTTATTTATTTTAGCGTTCAAGACCAAACTAACATTCGCATGACCACACGGCCGAGCAACGCCATGATCCTTGATTTTTTGAAGAAGAGTTATCCCGGAACAGGTTTCGTTGACAGTTTGAAAATTAAGTACCGGCCATTGATATGCCCTTTCGGTGACATCATTTCGCTGGCGAAACCGGGCGAAAAGGTCGGCGATGTGGGATGCGGCTCTGGTCAGTTTCTTTTGCTGATGTCGCATTTTTCTCAGCCTTCGCAGGTGTATGGAATTGAGATCTCTGAAAAGCTGATCAACAATGCAAACCAGCTTTTTGCAAAACAACCCTTCAGAAATTTTGCATTCTCCACGTATGATGGTGTTCACTTTCCTCCGGGGTTGAGGGATATGGATATCTTATACCTTATTGATGTGTTACATCATGTGCCAAAGCCCAACCAGGAAAATTTTATCAAAGACCTCGCTGCAGCAATGAAACCGGGGGCCCGGCTTGTATTGAAAGATATTGACGGAGGTAGCGGCCTTGTGTTATTTAATAAAATGCATGACATGGTATTTGCCGGAGAGATCGGCAACGAAATCAGCTTTTCAAAAGCAAAAGAATGGTTGAAATCCGCCGGTTTGAATATTATTTCGGAAAATAAAAAGAGGATGTATGTCTATCCCCATTACACAATCGTTGCAGAAAAGAACTAAGCCTGCCACCTGGTTTATTTGTTTCTGCCTCGCCTTACTGTCTGTTTACCCGGTTTACCGTAATTTCTATTACAGCAACGGTATCAAAACCTACGAGCGCCACCAGGCCATTCTGGAAAAACGTTCTGAGTTTTACAATCCCTGGCAATATCGCGTACTTGCGCCTGCCATGGTGGAAGGTATGTTGTGGATATATAATAATACTGTCGACAAAATATTTCCCATTGAAGAGAAATTAAACTTTTCCATTGCAAACACTTCCGGCACCAATGCCGAAACCGATGAATTTGTTCGGCTGATGCAAACCCCGGGGGCGATGAAGTACATGATCATTTTTATCTTCTTTCGTTTTGCAGAGCACTTCCTCATCTTTTATCTCGCATGGCGATTATGGAGCTATTTTACGGGAAACAATTACCTGATATTCTTCGGCATTTGCTTTCTTGCACTTTCTATGGGCAACGCCGTCACGGCCGCCGACCTTTCTTTCAACACTTATCTTGATAATATTTTCTATCTGCTCACTGCATTGTTGATATTGGGCAAATGGAAAACTTTCTGGCTGATCCCCATAATCATTCTTGCTGCTTTCAACAGGGAAACAAGTATCATGCTCCCGGCATTATACTTTATTTCTCATGCAGATCTTTCGCGATTCAGTTTCGGCAGGTACAATTTCGGCGACATAAAACTTCCCGGCAAAAGCGTATGGATCATCACCATCGTGATGTATGCTATATTCTTTACGATATTCTTCAGCCTGCGCAACTATTTCGGTTACCAGCCGCAACAGGTTTGGAAAGCACCTGCAGGCTGGCCGATGTTAAAACTAAATCTTGTAAGCGCGGTAGGCTTTAAGGGATATATGGAATTGATTGGAACATTAGCAGTAATTCCACTTATCATCATCTATAAATTCTACAGCTTTCCATATTTACTTAGAAAATGGTTTTTATTTCTTGTACCGGTTTGGTTCGCGGTCCATTATGTTTCAGTGGTCGTTTACCAGGGACGACTTTTCCTCGTGCCGATGATCATTGTAATGATCCCTATGATGCTCTGGCTTATTGATAATGCCGTGCAGGGAAAAAGATCTTATTCACCTCTACTTCACACAGACAAACCATGAAAGAATATATAAAACTGATCAGGCCGAAAGATTGGGCAAAGAATCTTTTTTTATTGGTGCCGGTTTTCTTTGCCGGCGAGATCTTTAACAACCAGACCATTTTAAATATAATCGGCGGCTTCTTCTGTTTCAGCCTTGTGGCCAGCAGTATCTACATTATCAATGATTACCGGGATATAGAAGACGACCGGCTGCACCCTGAAAAAAGAACCCGTCCCCTGGCGGCAGGCACCGTGTCTAAAGGCGCGGCCATTGCCATTTGCGCATTGTTCCTGATAACCGGATTCACACTTGCATGGTTCATCCGCGATAAATTCCTGTTTGTTCTCGGTATCTATTTTCTGCTGAACCTTGGATATTCATTCGGACTCAAAAACATTTCGATACTGGACATCATCATCATCGCCATCGGTTTTGTACTGCGTGTAAAAGCAGGGGCTGTAATTGCGTATATCGGTCTCAGTGAGTGGCTCACCATAATGGTATTCCTGCTGGCGCTGTTCATGGCCATCGCAAAAAGAAGAGATGATGTACTTATCAAACAGGTATCGGGAACGGATATGCGAAAAGCTGTTAAAGGATACAACCTCGATTTCATAAACGCCGCCATATCTCTTATTTGCGCAGTCACCATCGTATCTTATTTCATGTACACGATGTCGCCTGAAGTGGTGCAAAGGCTCGGCACGCACCGTTTATATTATACCTGCCTTTTTGTTTTAGCAGGAATTTTCCGTTACCTGCAACTGATATTTGTGAACCAAAATTCGCAATCGCCTACGAAGATCCTTTATAAAGACAGGTTCATTCAACTATCCATCATACTGTGGGTGATCAGTTTCTACCTGATTCTTTATGTGAAAGATTTTACCGTGTTCGAATAAAAACTGCTTTTTAGTAAAATTCAATTTGTGGTTGTAAACAAACCTTCAATAGCCTTCTTTGATTTCGATGGCACCATTACCAAAAAGGATACGATGTTCGAATTCATCCGCTTTGTTTTTGGAAGCGGCAGTTTATACGCGGGCATATTGAAAATATCACCCTGGCTTTTTGCACTTAAAGCCGGCCTCTACCCTGCTCACAAAGCAAAAGAAAAGCTTCTTTCTGTTTTCTTTAAAGGCATGAAGGTGGAAACCTTTAATGCACATGCGAAAAGATTCGCAGCCGAAATACTGCCGGGATTATTAAGAACCGATGCTATGCAGGAAATAGCCCTTCACAAAAAAAACGGCCTTAAGGTGGTTGTTGTAAGTGCAAGCGCGGAGAATTGGATTAAAGACTTTTGTGAAGAGCATCAACTTGTATGTATCGCCACCAAACTGGAAGTGGATAAAAACAATTTCCTGACCGGCAGACTGTCTGGTACTAATTGCAATGCGGCAGAAAAAGTAAACCGGATCAAATGTGAGTTTGACCCGGCCGACTTCGAAAATATTTATGCTTATGGTGATAGTAAGGGAGACAAGGAAATGTTAGCCATGGCAACGCATCCTCACTATCGTTTTTTTAAAGACTGATCATCGCTTCAGCATTGGGATAGACACCGTTGGATATCCTTCGCTAAAGATCTTCAATGTGTACCATCCGGCGTTGAGATGAGAAACATCAACCTGGTGGATGTTCACAAACTGGTTCAACACTACGCTTTTCTCCGCCATCGGCCTTGCGAACATATCATACACTACAAATTTTGCTCTCCTGTTTTGATGGTAAGTGCGTATATGCACTGTTAGTCTTGGGCCAACAGGGTTCGGGAAGATCCGCACAAAATCCTTCGGCATCTCCTGCGTAACCTGTGTGTTATTCACGTAAAGCATCATGGTATCACTTCCTACGGCACCCTGATCGTCCCACGCGGTGAATGCGATCTTGTAGGCGCCCGCCTGCAACCTGTTAAGGATAAGGTTTGTTCGGAATTCACCATTCATTGCAGGGATGTTCGGCCCGGAAACAACTTTCCAGCGATAACTTGTGATCTCACCGTCAAGATCCTCTGCAGTTCCGTGCAATTCAACTGAGGTTGCAGGTAACAATACAGTAAGGTCTGGCCCTGCACTTACAATTGGCGCAATATTTCCACCGCCCTCAAGTACATTTATCAAAAGTGTATCTCGGCCTATTGCACCGTCATTGTCGGTTACAACTAACTGGTAGCTGTACTCGCCCGGAACGAGCCCTGTCACCTGTGTTGCCGGTGAAAGCGAGTTAGATATAAAGCCGCCAGCAGGGCCGGTTATTTTTATCCAGTTATAGGTAAGAACTATGCCATCGGCATCGGTAGCACTGCCCGTAAGATTTGCGGTAGACAATGGTGCATATATCTGAATATCTGCGCCTGCATGTGCCACGGGAGCAACGTTTGCATTTCTGATAACCGTTACCTGAACGAAGTCAGTTGCTGTTGCACCGCTGTTATCCCTAACCGTTAGTCTGAATGTGTACACACCCTCAGTCAATCCCGCAACTACGGTGCTCGCCGAAGAGGCATCCATGATAAAGGCAGCAGGACCAGTCATTTTCACCCAGGCGTAACTCACAATGCTTCCGTCTGCATCAATTGCCGAACCTGAAAGCGTTACCTGGTTCACAGGCAGGGTGATCACCTGGTCTGAACCTGCATTCACCATAGGCGGCACATTCGGCGCTGCAAGCACGGTAACATTCACAACATCGGTGGCCGATACGCCATTATTGTCCGTCACAGTTAGTTGGAATGTATAGCTTCCCTGTGTAAGTCCGGAAACATTGGTAGATGCTGTGTTTGCACTTACAATATTTGCTGCTCCGCCGGTAAGTTTTACCCAATTATAAGAAGCTATGCTTCCATCAACATCAGTTCCCGAACCATTAAGTATGATACTGTTGGTAGGAAGTGTTATGGTGATATCATTTCCTGCATTTGCTATGGGCGGAACATTAGGGGCCGGTAGTACGGTTACGTTCACCATATCAGTTGCCGTAGCACCGCTGTTATCCGTTACCGTTAGCCTGAAGGTATAGCTTCCCTGAACAAGACCGGTTACATTGGTTGAAGCAGCGCTCGTATTTACGATGGTTGCCGCACCGCCGGATACTTTCACCCAGTTATATGATGCAATGCTTCCATCAGCATCACTTCCCGAACCATTCAGTATAATACTGTTTGTTGGAAGTGTGATGGTGATATCATTTCCTGCATTGGCGGTTGGAGCAACATTCGGAGCAGGTAACACGGTTACGTTCACGAGGTCAGTTGCGACAGATCCGCTGTTGTCCGTTACCGTTAGCCTGAAGGAATAACTTCCCTGAACAAGACCGGTCACATTGGTTGAAGCAGCGCTCGTATTTACAATGTTTGCCGCACCGCCTGATACTTTCACCCAGTTGTAAGATGCAATGCTTCCATCGGCATCAGTTCCCGAACCATTTAGTATGATACTGTTTGTTG